>DATCLC010000070.1:0-32743 GCA_036564135.1 Solirubrobacterales bacterium | reverse complement strand
CACGGCTCGCCCACGGGCCAGCCGGTGCTGGAGAACGTGCGCGTGCCGCACGAGAACGTGGTGGGCGAGGTCGGGCGCGGCATGCGCGTCGCGCTCGGCACGCTCGAGCGCACCCGCTTGGGCGCCGCCGCGCAGGCCGTGGGCATCGCGCAGGGCGCGATCGACTACGCGCTCGGCTACGCCAAGGAGCGCGTGGCGTTCGGCAAGCCGATCATCGAGCTGCAGGCGATCCAGTTCAAGCTCGCCGAGATGCAGACGAAGACGTCGGCGGCGCGCGAGCTGCTCTACAAGGCGTGCGCGCTGGCCGACCGCGACGACCCGCAGCTGGGGATGCACAGCTCGATGGCGAAGCTGTTCGCCTCGGACACGGCGATGGAGGTGACGACCGAGGCGGTGCAGATCCTGGGCGGCTACGGCTACGTCAACGAGTACCCGGTCGAGCGGATGATGCGCGACGCCAAGATCACCCAGATCTACGAGGGCACGAACGAGATCCAGCGCGTGGTGATCGCCCGGCACATGGGCGGCTGAGCCGGGGCGCGCCCGGCGAGAAAAGCGGGCGCCGTTTCCCTGCGGCGCCCGCTCCTCGTCCGGCCGTCCCTCCGTGGCCGTCAGCGCTTCAGGCGCACCGAGGCGCTGGCCTCCGCCGCGCCGCCGGGCCCGTTCGCCCTCGCGATCACGGTGAGCCTGCCCTTGGCCTTGCCGGCGCGCCGCGGCTTGAGCCGCTTGCTCGCGCCGCGCCCGCGCAGGGTCGCCTTGGCGAGCGTCCTGCCGCCCGCGAGCAGCTCGACGCGGACCCGCTTGGCGCCGGTCGCGGCGACCGCGACGAGCAGCCCGTTGCGCGTGAGCTCGGCCCGCTTGACCGAGCGCGGCGCGCCGACCTGGACGCTCGGCGGGGCCGGCGGGCCCTCCGGCAGCGTGCTCGGCTCGCGCCCGAGCAGCGTGCGGTAGAGGTCGGTCTGGTCGATCACGCCGGTGACGTTCGCGGCCTGCGGCCCGCTCGCCGCCACCCGGATCTGCGCGCCGGTGTGCGATGAGCCGCTCGCCTGGGTGCTGTAGGCGACGGTCATCGGATCGCCGTCGGCGGTCTGCAGCGTCGCCGTCTGGCGCCCCGAGCTCGGGCCCGGCACGATCTGCGTGGAGTGGGCGTGATCGCCCGTGACGACGATCAGCGTGTCCGGGTTCTCCGCCTGGTAGTCGAGCGCGACCCGCACCGCCTCGTCGAGCGCGGCCAGATCGCCGATCGCGCCGCAGATGTCGGAGGCGTGCTCCTGCTTGTCGATCATCGCGCTCTCGATCTGCAGGAAGAACCCGTTCGGGTTGTCGAGCAGCTCGATCGCCTTCGCGGTCATCTCAGCCAGCGTCGGCTGATCGCCGCGGTCGGCCTCCTCGCAGCGGGCCTCGGGCCCACCCGCGCCCGGCGGCGGGCTCGCCACCAGGGGCTCGTAGATCGGGGTCATGTTCCCGTTCGCGAACAGGCCGAGCACGGGGCCCCCGTCGAGCGAGTCGATCGCGGCGAGCTCCTCGGCGTCCCGCACGACGCGGTAGCCGTGCTTATCCTGGGCGTACTCGAGCACCGTCTCGGCCGCGTCGGTGTCCTGCTCGAAGCGCTGCAGCCCGCCGCCCATCAGCACGTCGACCTCGTTGTCGACGAGCTGCTCGGCGATCGACCCCTTGCCGCCGTTCGCCTTGCGCGCGGCCGGGCAGGCTGCCATGTCCTCCGGGCCCTGGCAGGAGCGCTGGTTGATGTGCGACGCGGCGGCCGCGGGGGTGGCGTCGGTGAGCTCCGAGGTCGTGATGTTCCCGGTGAGCTTGCCCTGCTCGGCGTACTGCTCGAGCACGGTCTCGTAGTCCTCGCCAGGGATCTCCGGAGCGACGCTCGGGCCCTGGGAGATGCGCCCGTCGACGGTCTTGCGCCCGGTCGACCAGGCGCTCGCCGTCGGCGCCGAGTCCGACACGTAGGCGATCGGGTAGTCGGGCCCGGTGCCGACCTTGAGCCCGTGGGTCGTCATCGCCCCGGTGAAGGGCAGCTCGTCGATCGCGAAGCGCCCGTCGGCGCCCAGCTCGTAGTTGCGGGCCGCCGTGATCATCGAGTCGTCCATGCCGTCGCCGATCACGAGGATCACGTTGCGCGGCTTCGAGGGATCGAGCTGCGCGGCGAGCTCGGCCGAGCGGTCCTCCGGGCCGAGGGCGCCGGTCGCCGAGGCGGCGAAGCCGCCGGCGGCGAGCACGGCGGCGACCGCCGCGGCGAGCGCGCGGCGTCGTCTCTTCATTGAGTCCTGACCTCCATGGTCGCTTGCCTTCTGTGCAAGCGGCACGCTCGCGCGCCCGCGGCGCGCGGATGTGTACGCGCGGTGAACGCGCGGTGACCATTCGGTTGCCGAGCCGCGTCAGCGCGGCGGGCGGAGGTCAGTCCTCGTAGTCGAGGATCTCCTCGGCCTCGCTCCAGCGGCCCGGCGGCACCCGCAGGGCGATGTCGCCCCGGCCGAACTCGTCGAGCGGCCAGTCGGCGGTGAGCACCGCGTCGATGCCGCGCTCCTCGAGGAGCTGGCGCCAGGCGCGCGCCGACTCGAGCTCCTCGAAGTCGCGCACGACCTCCCAGTCGTCGAACCGGGGATCCCCGACGTGCAGCTCGCGGGCGCCGTCGGCGTGCGGTTTCGAGATGGCGCGCCCGATGCGGCGCAGGCGATCCCCCAGGCCCACGGCTCCTAGTCGCGCAGCTCGACGCGCTCGATCACCTGCGGCTCCAGCGGCTTGTCGCGCGCATCGGTCGGGGTCGCCTCGATCGCGTCGACCGCCTCCATCCCGTCGATCACGCGGCCGAACACGGTGTGCTTGCCGTCGAGCCAGGGCGCGGCCTCGGTGGTAACGATGAAGAACTGGGAGCCGTTGGTGTTCGGCCCGGCGTTCGCCATCGCGAGCGCGCCGCGGACGACCTTGTGGTCGTTGATTTCGTCCTCGAACGTGTAGCCGGGGCCGCCCATGCCGGTGCCCTCCGGGCAGCCGCCCTGGATCATGAAGTCGGGGATCACGCGGTGGAAGATCAGGCCGTCGTAGAACCCCTCGCCGGCCAGCTTCTGGAAGTTGGCGACGGTCTTCGGCGCGTCGTCGGCGAAGAGCTCGAGGGTCACGGGGCCGCGGTTCGTATGGAGAATGGCTTCAGGCATCGACCCCGACTCTACAGGTCGGCCCCCGGGCGTCCAGACCGGGCATCTCTAGACTCGCCGAGACCCCCGCCATGGATCGCGCCCAGGTCAGACTCATCCGCGCCGCAGCGCTCGCGCTGCTCGCCCTCGCCGTGGCGCTGGGGATCTACGCGCTCGCCAGGAACGGCTCCGACAAGAAGGGGAAGGGCAAGGACATCACGCCGGTCGCGAAGCGCGACCCCGAGCCCGAGTTCCCGCCGGCCAAGGGCAAGCCGAACATCGTCCTGCTCGTCACCGACGACCAGGACCTCGCCTCGTTCAAGCGCAAGTACATGCCGCGCGCGTTCGAGCACCTCGTCGACCAGGGCACGCTCTTCGAGCAGAACATCGTCCCCACGCCGCAGTGCTGCCCGTGGCGGGCCGCCTGGCTCACCGGCCAGTACGGCCACAACAACAACATCCTGTCCAACGAGCCGGGCTACCCGATCCTCGAGGAGCCCGAGAACGTGCTGCCGGTGTGGATGCGCAAGGCGGGCTACACGACGATCCAGATCGGCAAGTTCCTGAATGGCTACGAGGACGCCGTCGACAACATCGCCATGCCCGCGCCCGGCTGGGACGAGTGGCACGCCTCGGTCACCGAGGGCTACTACAAGTACGCGATCTCCCACAACGGGAGGCTCGAGAAGTACAAGAAGGACCCCGAGGACTACCACACGACGGTCGTCACCGAGCTCGCCCTCGAGGCGATCGAGAAGTACAGCGGACGCGACCGGCCGTTCTTCCTCTCCCTCGACTACTGGGCGCCTCACAAGGACCTGAAGCGCCTCAACTCCGTCCGCCCGGACGGCGAGTCGTGCAAGCGCGCGGCGATCCCCGCGCCGGAGGACTGGGACAAGTTCATGGACGAGCCGCTGCCGCGCCCGCCCTCGTTCGACGAGGCCGACGTCTCCGACAAGCCGGAGATCATTCGCCGCCAGCCGCGGCTTGCCGATGCCGACACGGCCGTGCCGATCGAGAAGAAGCTCGCCAACTACCAGTGCCGGCTCGCGGCTTTGCAGGCGGTGGACCGCAGCATCGAGCAGGTCGTCAACAAGCTCGAGGAGACCGGCGAGCTAGAGGACACGATCGTCGTGTTCACCTCGGACAACGGCTTTTACTTCGGCCAGCACCGCCTGGCGTCCGGGAAGACGTGGCCGTACGAGGAGGGCATCCGCACGCCGCTGGTCGTGCGCGCGCCGCGGTCGGTGGCGGGCCCCAACCAACCCGACACGGTCAGCGAGATCGTCGCCGCCATCGACCTCGCGCCCACGATCCTGGACTGGGCCGGTGGTGAGCCGTGCGACTACGAGGACGACTGCCGCGTGCTCGACGGCCGCTCGTGGGCGCCGCTGTTGCGCGGCGAAAGGGGCGCGTGGCCGCGCGACCGCGGGATCGCGCTCGAGGCCGAGGAGACCCAGAGGACGGGGCACCGCTTCCCCTGCAAGTACCAGGGGATCCGCACGCCCACCGACATGCTGAACGTGCACGAGATGCTCGCGAACGAGGACGGGAAGTGCGAGCCGCACCGCGACGCCGAGTACTACGACCTGCGCCGCGACCCCCACCAGCTCGAGAACACCTGGCGCGAGGGCGGCGCCAACGCGCGACAGCGCGAGCTCATGCGCCGCCTCGAGGCGCTCGCCGACTGCGCCGGGATCAAGGGGCGCGACCCGAGGCCGAAGAGCGGCCACTGGTGCGAGTGAGGCGGCGCCGCGGGTGGCGGCGGGCCGCTCAGGGCGCTCAGGCGCCGGTCAGCCAGCGCGCCGGGTTCTCGACGAGCATGGCGCGCTCCTGCTCCGGGGTGAGGCCGCGCTCGCGCAGGGCGGGGAGCACCTTGTCGTGCACGATCGTCGAGCTCCAGTCGACGGCGGCGCCCGCCGCCAGCATCTGCTCCTCGAGCTCCAGCGGGAACCAGTCGAGGGTCGCGCAGTAGTCGGCCGAGAGCATCATGCGATCGGCGTAGCCGCGCTCGAGCAGCGCGACCACGGTCTCGACGCGCTGGTCGAACGGCAGGTACATCTCGAGGCCGAACCGGTCCATGCCGATGTAGGCGCCGCGCTCGAGCACGCGCTCGATGTAGTCGAGGTCGGTGGTGTCGCCGGTGTGGGCGAGCTGCACCGTGGTCAGGTCCACGCCCTCCTCGGCGAAGATGTCGAGCTGTCGCGGGCCGGTGCCGCTGGCGGGGTGGGTGTGGGCCATGATCGGCACTCCCGTGCGCAGGCTGGCGCGCGCGGCGGCGCGGTGCAGCTTCTCGACGTTCTCGGTGATGCCGGGCGCGTCCGCCGCGCACTTGATGAAGGCGGCGCGGGCGTCGGTGCCCTGGATGCCGCGCTCGATGTCGTGAACGTAGAGGTCCGCGATCGCGTCGGCGTCGCGGGTCAGAAGCGCGGTGGGGAGGTGGTCGTATGTGTAGATGCCCGTGGCGGCGATCACGTTCAGCCCGGTGGCCTCGGAGACGCGCCGCATGAGGCGCACGTCGCGGCCCAAAAACAGGGCGGCGGGGTCGCAGATCGTCTGGACGCCCCGGTCGACCATTGCCCGGGCGGACTCGAGCGCCAGCTGCTCGGCGCCGGCGTCGTCGACCTCGCGGACGGGGTCACCGCCCGAGACCAGCATCTGCGGGAACTGGAACCGCACGCCCTCGTCGCGCGCGCAGAGGTGCTCGTGCACCAGCGTCACGCCCAGCTCCGCGGCGTCGACCGGGCCGCGGACCGTCTGTACCTCTCCCATCGGCGCCAATGTAACCCGCCCCGGGCGCGCCAGCTACAGTCACCGGCGTGCCGCCAGCGTGGAGAATCAGCATGGTCGTCCTGGTCCTCTGCCTGATCGCCTCCATCGTGATCGGCGCGATCAAGCTCTGGTGAGCGGCTGCGCCCGCGCGGATGGTGCTTGTGGGCGTCGCGCGGGCAGCATAGGATGCCCCCGCGGCGACGGGTAAGGAGGAAGGGCTTGCTGAAGCGCATCGTTGTTGGAACCGACGGATCCGAGACCGCCGACCGGGCGGTGGATCAGGCGATCGAGCTCGCCAAGCTGAGCGACGCGACGCTCGAGGTCGTGAGCGCGTACGAGCCCGTGCCCGCCGAGCGTCTGCGGACCGAGGCCCAGGAGCTGCCCGGCGACGTCGCGCACGCCGTCGGCCCGCGTGAGGACGTCAACCTGCGGCTCGACGCCGTCATCGGCCGCGCGAAGGCGGCCGGCGTCGAGGCGCGGCCCCACCCGCGCGAGGGCGATCCCGCCGACGCGATCCTCGACGTCGCCGAGGAGGTCGACGCCGACCTGATCGTCGTCGGCAACAAGGGCATGACGGGCGCCCGCCGCTTCCTGCTGGGCAGCGTGCCGAACAAGGTCTCGCACCACGCGCCCTGCAGCGTGTTCATCGTGCGGACGACTTGAGTCGCGCGACTGCCCGCGAATCCGCGATTCGTACGACGGGGTCGTAGTTGTCGCGGAATCGCGGGAGGGGGCTTCGCGAGTCCGCGATAGTGCCGATGGGGTCGTAGTTATCGCGGATTCGCGATGCGGGAGGGCACGGGCCTGTCACGGCCCTGTGCATGGGCCGCTCGTGGCTGCGGCCGCGTCGAGCAGGCCGTGGCCGTAGGCGGGATCGAAGGGGGCGGGGCCGAGGGGCTGGGCTGTGCACTCGAGGTGGCGCTCGACGTCCTTGGGCTTGGGGGACTTGCCGATCGCCCTGCTCGCCAGGACCAGGGCGACCGTGCCGGTGACGTGTGCGGCGGCCATCGAGGTTCCGGCCCGGCGCTGCGGGCAGAAGTCCCTGCGGCTCGACCCGCGGAAGGAGACCTGCACGATCGCGTCGTTGGTCGGCCCGTCCACGCAGGCCACGCCGACCTGTCCGCCGCCGGGCGCGACCAGGTCGAGCTTGCCTCCCTGGCGCGAGTAGTACGCGACCTCGCCGGCCGCGGTGGTCGCTCCGACGGCGATCACCTGGTCGATGCGCGCGGGGAAGGCGAGCTCCCGCGACTTCGCGGATCCGTTGCCCGCGGCGGCGACGACCACCACGCCGGCCTTGACCGCCTTGCGGATCGCCTTGCAGACGCCGGCGATCTGGGCGCAGCGGCTCACGCAAAGCTTCCCGGGGCAGGCGGGAAACTCGAGGCTCAGGTTGATGACGTCGGCCCCGTGCTTCATCGCCCAGCGCACGCCCTTGGCGATCGTCAGGGCCGTGCCGCGGCCCTGGGCGTTCAGGACCCGCACCGGCATCAGCTTCGCCGCGTAGGCGATGCCCGTCATGTCCCGCAGGTTGTTCGTGTTCTCGCCGATCGTGCCGGCGACGTGCGTGCCGTGGCCGTGGTCGTCCAGGGGCACCTTGTCACCGTCGATGAAGTCGCGCCCGGGGACGAACCGTTTCGCGCCGAAGTCGGGCGAGCGGCGGTAGCGCTTGCCCTGGTCGCGGTAGGCGATGCCCGTATCCAGGACGGCGACCGTGACCCCGCTGCCGCCGGCGCGGCCCGCCGCTTCCGCCGCCGCCCAGGCAGCGGTCACCCCGGCGCCGCTCGCCGACCCGAGGAAGTTCCACTGGTCCCGTGTCCAGCCGCCGAGGGCGCCGGTCGTGCCGGGGTCGTTCGGCAGCGACGTCTGGGCTGAGCGCGCGATGTAGTTGCGCACCGCGTACGCGTAGCGGCCGGAGCGCCGCAGCTTACGCAGGACCCGGCCGACGCGGTCGGGGTCGACCTCCAACAGGCGCTCCTTGCCGCCGGGCAGGCCGACGACGATCTCACCGGGCACGACGCGCTGCGCGGCCTCGGCGGTCGCGCCGATCAAGGTCGTGGCGGCGACCGCGAGCAGCGCGGCAGCCATTCCCAGTCGTCGCGGGCGCATGGACGACATCTGGTTAAACAACACGCGGCGCGGCGCAGGGTAACGCCACCGCGCTTAGATTCGTGCCGGATGACCGACTCAGGTTTCGACGAGCGCGACCGCGAGCTGATGGAAGCCGCGCTGGCCGAGGCCGAGCGCTGCGCAGCGCACGGCGACGTGCCGATCGGCGCCGTCCTGGCCCGGGACGGCGAGGTGCTCGCCGCGGCGGGCAACGAGCGCGAGCTGCGCCGCGACCCGACCGCGCACGCGGAGATCCTCGTCCTGCGCGCGGGCGCTCAGGCCCTGGGCGGCTGGCGGCTGCCCGGGACGACGCTGTACGTGACGCTCGAGCCCTGCGCGATGTGCGCGGGGGCGATCGTGCTCGCGCGCGTGCCCCGCGTGGTCTTCGGGGCCACCGACCCGAAGGCGGGCGCCGCGGGCAGCATCTTCGACGTCCTCGGAGAGCCGCGCCTCAACCACCGCCCCCTCGTCCAGAGCGGCCTGCTCGCCGACGAGTCCGCCGCGCTCTTGCGCGCGTTCTTCGCGGAGCGGCGCTAGCCGCGCGCCGCGTCGTTCGCAGCCCGCAGGCGCTCGCTGAAGGAGACGGGGTAGGGCTCGGTGTCATCGCCGCCCGTGCGCAGGGGTTCGGGCAGGGCGCTGAGCTGCTCCTCAGCGCGGGCGCTGATCTCGTCCAGCGACTCGGAGTGGACGATCTCCCCGTCGCGCATCACCGGCACGATCAGGCGCTCGCCCGGGAGCTCCTCGTCGGGGCGGCCGATCACGTCGCGCGCCATTACCCCGTCCTCGCGCTCGCGGAAGATCTGCTTCGCCCCGCCGACCGTCGCCTTGTCCACGGAGTGCTTCGCGACCCCGCGCCACTCGCCGCGCTCCTCATCCCAGTTGGCGACGAGCTTGTAGACGCCGTTGAACACGGGCGCGTCGCGGCTCGTGCCGAGCTCCGTGCCCACACCCCAGAGGTCGATCGGCGCGCCCGCCGCCACGAGCTGCGCGATCCGGTGCTCCTCGAGGTCGCCGCTGGCCGCGATGCGCGTGTCTGCCATCCCCGCGGCGTCGAGCAACTCGCGCGCCTCGCGCGAGAGCGCGAGCAGATCGCCGGAGTCGATGCGGATCCCCAGGAGCTTCACGCCGGTCTCCTGGGACGCCTTGATCGCGTTCAGGACGCCCTGGCGCGTGTCGTAGGTATCGACGAGCAGCACCGCGTTCTGGGGCTGGTCGACCAGGAACGCCTTGAAGGCCTCGAGCTCGGACGGGAACGACATCACGTAGGAGTGGGCCATCGTCCCGACCGGCCGCAGGCCGAAGCGCATCGCTGCGGCCACGTTCGACGTTGCGCGCACGCCCGCCACCGCGCATGAGCGCGCGACCTTCATCGCCGCGTCGATGCCGTGGTCGCGGCGCGGGGAGAAGTCGAGCACCCGGTCGCCCGCGCCCACCGAGCCGCCGCCCGCGGCGAGCACTACGCGCGCGGCCTTGGTGGCGATCATCGTCTGGAAGTTGATCTGGTTGAGCAGGATCGTCTCGAGCAGCTGCGCCTCCACGCGCGACGCGGTCACGCGCAGCAGCGGCTCGTTGGCGAAGACGACCGTCCCCTCCGGCACGGCGTCGATGTGGCCTGAGAAGCGAAAGCCCCGCAGGTACTCCAAAAAGTCGTCGGCGAACCCGAGCCCCGCGAGGTAGTCGAGCTCCTCGGCGCCGAAGCGCAGTTCGCGCACGATCCGCAGCGTCGGCCCGAGCCCGGCGGCGAGCGCCCAGTGCCGGTGGGGAGGGAGCTTGCGCGCGAACAGCTCGAAGATCGCCGGCCTGTCCAGCCCGCGCCGCAGGTAGCTCGCGGACATCGTGAGCTCGTACTGGTCGACGAGCAGCGAGGCCTGTGCGGCCGTGAGCAGCCCGGGGTCGTTCGCGTCGCTCACCCCGGTATTCCTATCGCGATGGAGCGGAGAGGGTGGGATTCGAACCCACGAGGCAGCTTTCGCCGCCCACACGATTTCCAGTCGTGCACCTTAAGCCACTCGGTCACCTCTCCGAGCGCCGTTTAGGGTAGTGCAGCTAGCTCGGCGCTAGTCGCCCCGCTCGGGTCGCGGCTAACGGGATGGGATCCCCCTACCGCGGGTAGGCGATCGCCACCCCGCCGTCCACGTTGAGCAGGTTGCCGGTCGTCTTGCCCGAGCGGGCGTCCGAGGCGAAGTGCAGCACCGCCTGGGCGACGTCCTCGGGGAGCACGTTCACGCCGAGCGTCGTGCGCGCCCGGTAGTGCTCCTCGAGCTGGTCCGGCTCGATCCCGTACGCCGCCGCGCGCTCCTCGCGCCACGACGAGTCCCAGATGCGCGAGCCCTGCAGGACCGCGTCGGGGTTCACGGTGTTGACCCGGATCCCGAGGGGCCCGCCCTCCTCGGCCAGGCAGCGCGCGAGGTGCAGCTCCGCCGCCTTGGCGGCTGAGTACGCGGCCGCGTTGCGCCCCGCGGCCAGCGCGTTCTTGGACGCGACGAAGACGATCGAGCCGCCGCTGCCCTGGCGGGCCATCACCTTGAACGCCTCGCGGGCGACCAGGAAGTAGCCGAGGCTGAGCACGTCGTGGTTGCGGCGCCACTCCTCGACGCTGGTCTCGGTGAGCGGCGCGCTCGACGCGAGCCCGGCGTTGGAGACCACGATGTCGACGCCGCCGAACCGCTCGGCCGCCTCGCCGAAAGCCCGGATCACGGAGTCCTCGTCGGTCACGTCGCCCGCGATCGCGAGCCCGCGCTCGCCGAGAGCCTCGGTCGCCTCCGAGGCGCCCTCGCCGTCCAGGTCGAACGCGACGACGCAGGCGCCCGCCTCTCCCAGCGCGTCGACGACGGCGCGCCCGATCCCGCCGGCCGCCCCGGTGATCAGCGCCACCTTGCCCTCGAGCTCGCCGGGGGGCGGGGCGAGGGTGAGCTTGTAGAGCTCGAGCGGCCAGTACTCGACGTCGAAGCTCTCCTTGTCGTCCAGCGAGACGAAGCCGCCGAGCGCGTGCGCCCCGGCCATCACCTCGATCGCGCGGTGGTACAGGTCGCGCGAGAGCGCGGCCCGCTTGGCGTTCGTCCCCACGCCGACCAGGCCGACGTGCTGGATCAGCACGACGCGCGCGTCGGGGTCGGCGCGTGGCGTGTCCTCGTCGGCGTAACGGCGGAAGTACTCCTCGTCGTCCGCGCGGAACTCCGCGGCCTTCGCCGCGATCCGCTCGACGAGCTCGTCGGCCCCCTCGCGCTCGGGATCGAACTCGATCCAGAGCGGCCGGCGCTTGGTATGGACGAGGTGGTCCGGGCAGGCCGCGCCGACCTGCGTGACCTCGGGCGCCGCGGCCGAGCCGACCAGCTCGAGCACGGCCGGGGACGTGTCCACGCACAGGACCTTGGCGCGCTCGCTCGAGACGGCGCCGCGCAGCGAGGGGAGGATCTCGCGCAAAAGCTCACGCCGGCGCTCGTCGGAGAGCGCGGATGCGCCCGGCGCGGGCCCGTCGAAGCGCGGCGCGCCGGCGGTGCGCTCGTTGACGAACTCCGCCGCCTTGTTGATCACGCGCAGCGTCTCGGCGTAGCTCTCCTCGGCCGACTCGCCCCAGGTGACGAGCCCGTGCTTGGCGAGCAGGACCGCGCGCAGCTTGGGGTTCGCGCGCACCGCCTCGCCGACCTGCTTCGCGAGCGTGAAACCGGGGCGGATGTAATCGACCCACACCGCCTCGTCGCCGAAGCACTCGCGCGCGAGCCGCTCGCCATCGGCGGAGCAGACGATCGCGTTGATCGCGTCCGGGTGCGTGTGATCGACGTGCGGCGCGGGGATGAAGGCGTGCAGCAGCGTCTCGATCGAGGGCCGCGGCATCCCCGGCTCGAGCTGGCAGCGGGCGAGGTAGGCGACCATCTCCTCGTCGGACATCGACGGCCGCTCGATCAGCGGCTCGATCTCATCGAGCCGCAGCCCGGTGAAGTGCTCGCGCCCCATCGTGGCGAGGTCTGAGCCCGACCCCTTCACCCACATGAGCCGCACCTCGCGGCCGGTGTGGTCGCGCTCGGTCGTCTTCACCGACGTGTTCCCGCCGCCGTAGTTGGCGACGGCGCGGTTCGCGCCCAGGAGGTTCGAGCGCAGCACGAGCTGGCCGAGCCCGTCGGCGGGCACGTCCTCGGGCGGCGGCCAGAGGTTCTCCGCCGGCTCGATCATCGGGCGGGAGGCAGTGCTCATCGGCCCCACCCCCCGGCAACGCCCGCGCCCTCGCCGCGCTCGCGGATCTTCGCCTCCACGTACCCGGACGCGCGGTGGGCGGCGACCGGGTCGGGCTCGGCTCCCCGCTGCTCGCGCACCCGGGCGCACAGCGGCCTCACGTCGGTGTTGTAGGCGTCGAGCAGGATCTCGTGCCCGCGGAGCACGTCGCCCTCCGCCTGCGCCTCGGCGAGCGCCTCGCGGTCGATGAGCAGCGCCTTCGCGTACGCCTCCTGAAGGTTGACGACGCTCAGGACCATCGCCTCGACCTTCGGCTCGATGTTGTGCGACTGGTCGATCGTGAGGCGCGGCAGGCTGGGCAGCGCCGCCAGCTCCGCGAAGATCAGAAACAGCTCGAACGGGTTGACCGAGCCGACGATCAGATCGTCGTCCCCGTACTTGCGGTTGTTGAAGTGAAAGCCGCCGAGCCGGTCCTCCGCGGCGAGCAGCGCGACGATCTGCTCGATGTTCGTGCCGTGCGCGTGGTGCCCCAGGTCCACCAGCACCTTGGCGCGCTCGCCGAGCTTCTGGCAGGCGAGCAGGGAGGAACCCCAGTCGGCGAGGTCGGTCGCGTAGAACGCCGGCTCGTACAGCTTGTACTCGACCAAGAGCTCCTGGTTGGACGGCAGCTCCCCGTAGATGCGCCCGAGCGCCTCGATCAATCGCTCGCGCCGCCCGCGCAGATCGTCCTGTCCGGGGTAGTTGGTCCCGTCGGCGAGCCAGAGCGAGATCGCGTCGGAGTCGAGCGCCGTCGCGATCTCACTGCACTCGAGCACGTGCGTGACCGCCTGCTCGCGGACGCCCGCGTCGGGATTCGTGAGGCTCCCGAGCTTGTAGGCGGGCTCCTGGAACAGGTTCGGGTTGATCGCGCCGGCCCGGAGGCCGCGCGCTGCGATCTGCTCCTTCAGCTCCGCGTAGTCCTCGACCGCGTCCCAGGGGATGTGCAGGGCGACGGCGGGCGCGCACCCGGTGAGGCGGTGGACCTCGGCGGCGTCGTCGAGGCGCTCGTAGAGGTCGCGCGGGCGGCCGGCCTGCGTGAACACCGCGAAGCGGGTCCCCGAGTCGCCGTAGCCCCAGGACGGGGTCTCGATCTCCAGGCCGGCGAGCCGCTCGGCGACCGCGTCGAGGTCGACGCTGCGCTCGGCAAGCGCCGCCGCGAGGACCTGGTAGGCGCTGTCGTGGTTCATGGGCGTTCGCTCCTTCCGTGGTCAGGCGTTCGAAGTCGTTGCGCTCTTTGCGGGGCTCTCGAGCCCGGTGGCCTGGAGGAACCGCGCGTAGGTCTCCGCCGCGCGCCGGCGGTCGGCCTCGGAGCCGGGCTCGTACCGACGCGGGCGTGCCGACGCCGCGGCTACCTCGCGCAGCTCGGCCAGCGAGCCCAGCTCGCCGCGACCGCGGGCCTGCACGAGCACGTTGCCCAGCGCGGTCGCCTCGGCGGGTCCGGCGAGCACGGGGAGGTCGCAGAGCTCGGCCGTGAGCCGGCAGAGCAGCTCGTTGCGCACGCCGCCGCCGACGACACAGATCACCTCGACGCGCGCGCCGGTCACGGCCTCGAGGCGCTCCAGCACGAGGCGGTACTTGCAGGCGAGCGAGGTGAGGATGCTGCGCACGAGCTCGCCCTGCCCCTCGGGCGCGCGCTGGCCCGCCCGCTCGCAGGCGGCTCGGATCGCCGCGGGCATGTCGTCGGGTGCCAGCAGCTCGTCGAGGTCGGGATCGAACAGCGGCACGTCCGGATCGGCCTCCTCCGCCATCCGCGCGAGCTCCGCGTAGCTAGGCGCATCGCCGGGCCCCTCCGCCCAGGCACGGCGGCACTCCTGCAGCAGCCAGAGCCCCATCACGTTGCGCAGCAGGCGCGTGGTCCCGTCGATCCCGCGCTCGTTGGTGAGGTTGAACTCGAGCGCGGCGCCGCCGAGCACGGGCTGGTCGAGCTCGAGCCCGAGCAGGGACCAGGTGCCGCTCGAGAGGATCGCCGCGCGCTCCGTGCCCGGCAGCGGCGCACCGGCGAACGCGGAGGCGGTGTCGTGGCCCGCGACGGCGAACACCGAAAGCTGCGAATCCAGGCCGGCGGCGCGCCGGTGGTCGGGGAGCAGGGGGCCGATCTCGGTGCCCGGCTCGATCAGCTCGCCGAAGATGCGCGCGGGCAGCCGCAGGCGCTCGATCACGTCGCGCGCCCACTCGCCGGTGCGCGCGTCGAGCAGGCCCGTCGTGCTCGCGACCGTGATCTCGTTGGTCACCCGGCCCGTGAGCCAGAGCGCGAGCAGGTCGGGCATCAGCGCGATCCGCTCGGCGGCCTCGAGCGCGGGGGAGCCGCGCTCCGCGAGGAGCTGGAAGATCGTGTTGATCGGCATCCTCTGGATGCCGGTCACCCCGTAGAGCTCGGCGCGCGGGATCAGCTCGTCGGCGACGGCGATCATCCCCTCGGTGCGCCGGTCGCGGTAGTGGAACGGCACGCCGAGCAGGCGGCCCTCGCCGTCGAGCAGGCCGTAGTCGACGCCCCAGGTGTCGATCCCGAGCGCGACCGGCCGTCCCCGGGCGGCCGCCGCCTCGAGCCCGGTCAGGATCTCGCGCAGGATCGTGAGCGCGTTCCAGTGCAGGCCGTCCGGGAGGCGCACCGGGACGTTCTCGAACCGGTGGAGCTCGGCGAGCTCCACGCGGCCGTCGGCCAGGGTTCCGGCGAGCACCCGGCCGGACTCGGCGCCGATGTCGCAGGCGACGTAGCTGGGGGCGCGCTCAGTCGAGATGGAACACCTCCTCGAGGCGCTGGAGCGGGGGGCTGCCCGCGCCCGCGTCGGAGCCGGGCAGGGGCTCGAAGAACGGCGCCATGTCCGCCTGCCAGCGCGCGTTCACGTCGGTCTCGGCCATCCGCCGCTGGGCGGCCTCGAAGTCGTCGGTCTCCAGGTAGCCGACGAGCAGGCCGTCGTCGCGCAGGAACAGCGAGTAGTTGCGCCAGCCCGCCTCGCGCAGCGCGTCGAGCATCTCCGGCCACACGGAGCGGTGGCGCTCGCGGTACTCGTCGAGGCGGTCCTGCTTGACCTTCAGCAGAAAGCAGACGCGTTCCATCAGCGACCTCCTTCCGAGCCGCCGACCACCGCGAGCTCGATGTCGAGCAGACGGGCGACGCGGCGGATCTCCTCGATGCGGTGGCCGACGCCCAGGGCGACGTGGTGGGTCGGGCCCTCCGCGCACCACGCGTCGAAGAACGGCGCGGGCTCGAGCCCGAAGCGCAGCCGCGAGTTGGTGTTGCCGATCTTGAACGTCGGCCCCGGGATCGACTCGCCCTCCGCGGCGATCAGCTTGAGGCGCCCGTCCGCGGTCTGCGTGCATCCCAGGATCGTCACCGGGCCGTAGCGCACCTTGAACTCCACCGACAGCCCGAAGCCGCGCTTGCCGTGGTAGAGCTTGAGCGCCCGGAGGGTGGGGCGGCCCTCGGCGATCGCGATGTGCCCCGGACCGTCGTGGCCCATGAGGATGAAGTCCTCGGCGAAGTCGAGCGCGTAGTACTCGGTGTATGAGCCGCCCGCGCCGAGCCGGTCGAGGATGAGCTGCGCGACGTTCGTCTTCAGGTCGCCCTCGCCCGAGGTCGGGATCCCGCGCGCGGTGAGCAGCGAGTTGCCGACGATCACGCCGGCGCCCAGCCGCTCGGCTTCGTTCTCGTTCAGGCCGCGGTAGTAGTAGGTGAGCCCGTCGAGCTCGAAGTCCGCGCACAGCCGGTCGAGCCCGACCGCCACGCGCGCGGAGAAGTCCATCGACTCGTCCTCGATCGGGCCCGCGATCGGGTCGGCCGAGGGGTCGGCGAAGTCGAACATCGCCTCGATCTCGGCGCGCTTCGCGGCCACCTCCTCGTCGGTCGCGGCGTCGACGCGGACGCCGAGGTCCTCGATCTCGAGCACCTCGACGTGGGCGCCGAGCTGCGCGTGCACCATCGTGAAGTCCGTGTACAGGTCGAGCATCCCTGGATAGGTGTGCCCGAGGAACCCGATCCGGGCGCGGCGCAGCGCCCGCGCGACCCCGGCGGCTCGCACCCAGGCCGCGATCTGCGACCAGGCGCGCTCGTCGTCGTCGATCGTCCCCGTCACCGTGTCGTAGGGGACGCGGGAGCGGGTGAACGCGCCCGCGAGCTCGGGCACGCAGCACGCCGAGCAGTTGGCGAGCCACTCAGCGGTGTCGGTGTTCTCGTAGTCCAGGGCCTTCACCGGCTGCAGCGCGAGCAAGAGGCACGGCACGCCGGCCTCCTGCACGGCGGGAAGGACCTGGCTCGAGGTCGCGTACGTGACCGCGTGGCAGAGGACCAGGTCGACGTCCTCGCGCTTGAAGCGCTCGCCCGCGGCGCGCGCCTTCTGCGCGGTGTCGACCAGCCCCGCGGAGACGACCTCGGCGCCGAGCTCCTCGACCTTCTCCTCGACGCGGCGCTGGTAGCCCTCGCAGCGCTCGCGAAGACCCGCGAACTGCGGCCAGTAGGCCTCCAGGCCGATGCCGAACACCCCGACCCGCGCGCGCGGCGCGGGCCGGGGGTCGGTGCCAAACGACAACCCTCGATCAGAAGTCGAAGTCATCGATGTTGTCCTGGTTGAACCGGGTGGGCGGGCCGAGAATCACCTCGCCGTTCTCGCCGATCTCGTACTCGCCGAGCCGGCCAGCCTCGAACGTCTCGCCCTCGGCGCCGGTGATCCGCCCGGCGGCCAGGTTCGCGGCGGCGTGACCCGCGAGGTAGCCGACGTCAGCCGGGTTCCACAACGCGAACTCCTCCACGCAGCCCGACTTCACGAACTTGCGCATCTGGTTCGGCGTGCCGAGCCCGGTGACCACGACCTTGCCCTCGTACGGCGAGCCGCAGATGTAGCGGGCCGCCGCGGCGATGCCCACCGTCGTCGGGGCGATGATGCCCTTCAGGTCGGGGTAGGCCTGGAGCAGGCCCTGGGTCTCCTGGAACGACTTCTGGTCGTCGTCGTTCCCGTAGGCGATCTCGACGAGCTCGAGGTTCGCGTACTTCTCGTTCTCCTCGAGCTCCTCCTCCATGAACTCGATCCACGTGTTCTGGTTCGTGGCGTTCGGAGTCGCCGAGAGGATTGCGATCTCGCCCTCGCAGCCCTCGATCTGCTCGCAGACCATCTCGATCTGCGTGTCGCCGATGTCCTCGGAGGACGCCTGGTTGATGAAGATCGAGCGACACTCCGGCGCCGTGTCGGAGTCCATCGCGACGATCGCGACGTCACGCTGACGCGCCTGGTCAAGCGCCGGACACACGGCGTTCGGGTCGTTCGCGGCGATGATCAGCGCGTCGACACCCTGCTGGGCCGCAGCGTTGATCAGCGGCACCTGCGAGGACGCGCCCGCGTCGGTCGGGCCCTCGTAGCGGTGACTACCGCCGAGCTCCTCGATGGCCTCCTTCACGCCATCGTGCTCGATCTCCTCGTAGGGGTTGCCAAGCTGCTTCGGGATGGAGACGACCTCGAGCCCCTCGGGGATCTCGGCCTCGGGGTTGGCCTCGCCCTCGGCGGCCGTGCCGCCTCCGCCGTCGTCCTCGTCGTCCCTCGTCTCCCCGCACGCGACGAACGCGAGCGCGAAGACGGAGGCAAGGGCGATGGCGAACAACGTGCGCAGCCACCCGTGATCTCGTCTACTCATCTGTACCTCTCTTCTCCCGTGGTCGGTGTTCCAAGGAGCCGCTCCGCGCCGACCTCCCGCGGTCGCGGCTATGCGCTCGCGCCTCACGAGCGCGCTGCACAAGGTTCGGTCCGAGTACCGCGGCGATCAGCAGCGCCCCGGTCACGATCGTCACCCACTCCTGCGAGATCTGGCCGAGCGTGAGCGCGCTGCGGATCCCGCCCAGCAAGAACAGCGCCAGGATCACGCCGACGATTGATCCCTTGCCCCCGAAGATCGAGACCCCGCCGAGGACGACGGCGGCCACGACCGTGAGCTCGAACCCCGTCCCGTAATCGGCCCGGGCGCTGGCCAGGCGCAGGGTCATGATCACCCCGGCGAGCGCTGCGACGATCCCCGAGACGACGAACAGGATCTCCTTGATGCGCTTCACCCGGACGCCCGAGAAGAACGCGGCCTCCTGGTTCGCGCCGATCGCGTAGATCTCGCGGCCGAACTTCGTCTTGTGCAGGACGACCGCGAAGACGATCGCCAGCACCCCGAAGAGCGCGACGGGGTAGGGGATGATCGTCCCGGGGACGTTCTCGAACCCGTACCGGGTGTACGACTCCGGGAAGTCGGCCACGGCCGCGTCGCCCAGCACGACCAGGGCGAAGCCGCGGTACATCGTGAGCGTGCCGATCGTCACCGCGAGGGACGGCAGCCCGACGCGCGTGATCAGCACGGCGTTGAACGCCCCGCAGACCGCCCCGACGAGCAGGCAGAAGGGGATGATCGCCTCGATCGGCCAGCCGGCGACCCACAGCTCGCCCATGAGCGCGCTGGAGAGGCCGAGGATCGACGCCACGGACAGGTCGATCTCGGCCGTGATCACGATCAGCGTCAGCGGCAGCGCCATGAGCGCGATCTCCGCCATGTCCGCCGACGTGAACGAGAAGTTGTCGCCGGTGAGGAACTCGTCCGAGAGCCCGGAGCCGAGCACCATCGTGCCGACGATCAGCAGGAAGATCAGCGCTTCCCAGCGGGCGAGCTCGCTGAGCCTGCGGGGGGCGGGGGCCGCGGCGGCGCGCTCGGCGCTCATCGCTCACCTCCGTTCCGTGCCTGGGCCGCGGCCGTGGTCCGCGTGCTGCGCTGGCGCAGCCGCTCGGCGACCCGGACCGCGATGAAGCGGTCGAGGGCGATCGCGGCGAGCAGCAGCGCGCCGACCACGGCCTGCTGCCAGAAGGCCGGCACCTTGAGCACGATCAGCGCGGAGGTGATCGTCGTCAGCAGCACCGCCCCCAGCGCCGCGCCCCAGACGCTGCCGGACCCGCCGAAGATCGCGACCCCGCCGATGACCGCGGCGGCGATCACCTGCAGCTCGTACCCGGTGCCCGCGGTGGCGTCCACCGTCCCGTAGCGGGCGGTGAACAGCACGCCGGCGAGCCCGGCCAGCGCGCCGCTCGCGACGAACGCGGCCATCACGCGGCGGTCGGTGCGGATGCCAGCGAGGCGAGCCGCCTGCGGGTTCGATCCGATCGCGTAGAGCTCGCGCCCGGCGCGGTAGTTGCGCAGCGCGTAGCCGACGATGACGAGCGCGACGACGGTGAACAGGGCGATGGTCGGGACGCCGAGGATCGTGCTCGTGCCGATCGACAGGAACGAGTCGGGCAGCGTCTCGGCGTTCACCTGGCTGCCGCCCGTCCACACGAAGGCGAGCCCGCGGAAGACGTAGAGCGTGCCGAGGGTCGCGACCAGTGCCGGGAGGCGGCCGAACGTGACGAGCGCGCCGTTGATCACGCCTGCCGCGGCGCCGAGCAGGATCCCGAGCGCGAAGACCAGCGGGATCGGCAGGTCCGGGTTGTTCTGGAAGAGGTCGCCGGCCATGAACGCGCTCAGGCCGAGCACCGAGCCCACCGACAGGTCGAGGTTGCGCGTGACCAGCACCAGCGTCTGGCCCACGGCGAGCAGAGCGATGATCGTCGCGTTGCGGACCAGGTCGCGCAGCGACGCCGCCTCGACGAAGCGCGGCTCGGCGATCGCCGTGATCGTGATCAGCAGCGCGAGCGCCACGATCAGGCCGAGCTCGCGCACGCGGACGACGGCGTTCAGAAAGTCCCGGCGCGAGCGCTCGGACTGCTGCGGGGCGGGAGCCGCGACGGCCTCGGCGGGCTGGCTCACTGCCCCTCCTTCCCGAGCCCGTCGGCCGGGCCCTCGTCGGCGGCCGTGATCGCGGCCTCGGCGATCCGCCCGGTCGCCGCCTGCATCACCGTCTCCTCGGTTGTGCCGCGCCCGGGCAGCTCGCGGATCAGGCGGCCCTCGTGCATCACCAGGATGCGGTCGGCCATCGCGAGCACCTCGGGCAGCTCGGAGGAGATCATCAGCACGGCCAGGCCGCGCGCGGCGAGCTCGGACAGCAGCCTGTGCACCTCGGCCTTCGTGCCGACGTCGATCCCGCGCGTGGGCTCGTCGACGATCAGCACCTTCGGGTCGGTGGCGAGCCACTTGGCGAGCACGACCTTCTGCTGGTTGCCGCCCGACAGGTAAGCCACCGGGTCGGTCAGGCGGTGGAAGCGGATGCGCAAGCGCTCGGCCCACTCCGAGGCGAGGCGCTGCTCGGCGCCGCGGCCGATCACGCCAAGCCGGGCGAGCGCCCCGAGCCTGGTCAGCGTCGCGTTGCGCTCGATCGAGAGGTCCATCACGAGGCCCTGCTGACGGCGGTCCTCGGGCACGAACCCGATCCCGGCGCGCATCGCGGCGGTGGGAGAGCCCGGGCGCAGGCGCTTGCCCGCGACGGTGACGTGGCCCGCGTCCGGCTTGTCGATGCCGAAGATCGCGCGCGCGACCTCGCTGCGCCCGGAGCCGACCAGGCCGGCGAGGGCGACGATCTCCCCGGCGCGGACCTCGAACGACACGTCCACGAACACGCCCTCGCGCGTGAGGCGCGAGACCTCCAGCACGGGCTCGCCGATCTCCGTGTCCTGCTTGGGGAAGAGCGCCCCCAGGTCGCGCCCGACCATCCGGCGCACGAGGTCGTCCGCAGTGACCTCCGCCGTCGTGCCGTCCCAGACGACCTCGCCGTCGCGCATGACGGTGACCGTCGTGCAGATCTCGAACACCTCCTCGAGGCGATGCGAGATGAAGAGCACGGCGACTCCGCGGTCGCGCAGCGTGCGCACGACGTTGAAGAGCCGCTCGACCTCGTGTCCGGAGAGCGCGGCGGTGGGCTCGTCCATGATCAGCACGCGGGCGTCGAAGCTGAGGGCCTTCGCGATCTCGACGATCTGCTGGTCGGCGATGGAGAGGCCGCGCACCGGGTCGTCGGGGTCGAGCGGAACCCCAAGGCGCCGCAGCAGCTCGGCGACCTCCTTGCGCAGCGCGCCGCGGTCGATCCGCCGCCCGGAGCGCACCGGGTGGCGGCCCATGAACACGTTCTCCGCGACCGAGAGGTCCGGGAAGAGGGTGGGCTCCTGGTAGATGACGGCGACACCGGCGTCGCGCGCATCGTGCGGGCTCGAGAACGTGATCGGCTCGCCGTCGAGCAGCACCTCGCCCGAGTCGGGGCGCTCCACGCCGGCGAGCATGCGGACCAGCGTCGACTTGCCGGCGCCGTTCTCGCCGATCAGCGCCCGCACCTCGCCGGGGGTGAGGCCGAGCGAGACGTCGCGCAGCGCCTGCACGGCGCCGTAGGCCTTGCTCGCGCCGCGCAGCGCGATCACCGGCTTCGCCTCGGCCTCGCTACGCGCGCTGGGCTCGCTCACGTCCTCCCTCCGCGTCCGTTGCGCGGGCCGCGCTCGACGGCCTTGACCTCGGCGTTGTGCTCCCGGAGCGCAGCAAGCTGCTTGTCCGTCACCCCGTGCGTGAGCACCGCCGAGAGGCCGTCCAGCTTCGCGATCGCGGTCAGCCCTCGGACGGCAAGCTTCGTGGCGTCGAGCAGCAGCACCGACTCGGCGGCCTGGGCGATCATCTGGCGCTTCACCTCGGCCTCGAGCGAGTCGGCGTCGGTGAGCGCGCCGTCGGGGGTCACGCCCTTGACGCTCACGAAGACCCGGTCGGCGTAATAGCTGCGCACCGCGGAGACCGCGAGCGGGCCGACGTAGGAGCGCGTCAGCCTGCGCAGCGCGCCGCCGACGCCGATCAGCTCCACGCCGGGGGTCGGCGCCCCGGCGACGAGCTCCATCACCGGGAGGCTGTTCGTGATGACGGTGAGCTCGATGCCCTCCTCGACGATCCGCCGGGCAAGGAAGTAGGTGGTCGTCGACGAATCGAGGAAGATGGTCTCCTGCGGCGTGATCATCGCGAGCGCGGCCTCGGCCAAGGCCTCCTTCGCCTCGCTCGCCGTCTCGAGCCGCTTGGCGAACGAGTCCTCGTGCGCCGCGATGTCGGGGAGCACGGCGCCGCCGTGGGTGCGCCGCGCCAGGCCCTGCCGCTCGAGCTCGGCCAGATCCCGGCGCGCCGTCATCGACGAGATGCCGTACAGGCGCTCGAGCTCGGCGACCGTCACGGAGCCGTTGCGCCGCAGGACCTCCGCGATGTCAGCCCGGCGTGCCGCCGCGAGGGGTCGAGCTGATGCTTGGTTCTGTTCGTTTCGCACAGCCTCCTCCCAAAAACCGAACAGAAACGATCATTAACACACACAGAAACGACCGTCAAGCGAGCGCGCCGCGGCGACCCCGGCGGGGCGCGGAAAGCGCTGCAAATTCCGGGGGAAACGGGCGGCGCTAGGCCGCGACGATCACTTCGAGCCGGCGCGGGCCGTGGACGCCCTCGACGCGCCGCAGCTCGATGTCTGAGGTGGCCGAGGGCCCGGAGATGAAGGTCAGCGGGCGGCCCTCCCTGGCGCCGGCCGAAAGCGCCTCGATCGCCTCCGGGACGCTGCCGACAATGCGGTCCGCGCGCACGACGCAGACGTGCAGGTCGGGCACGAGGCTGAGCGCGCGACGCCCCTGCAGGGCGCCGCCGTCGAGCACGATCGTGCCGGTCTCGGCGATGGCGAGCGCCGAGCCGGTGAGCACGCCGTCGAGGCCGTCGAGGTCCCGCGGTGAAAGCGGGGGGTCGTCTGCGACCGCCTCGGGCACCTCGCCGAGCCACTCGGCGGGCAGGTCGGGCGGGACCGCGATCCGGCGCGCGCCGTGTGCGGCGAGCGCCTCGCGGATCGCCACGGGGATCACGGCCTCCTCGGTGCGGACGACGTTCGCCCGGTAGTCGGCGACGCGCTCGCAGAAGCGCGTTGTGAGCTCCTCGCCGGAGAGCCGGGAGCCGGTCTCGTAGTCGCGCGGCGGCTCGGCGTCTGCCGGCTCGTCGGCGGGCACGTCGCGCAGCGCGGCCCGCACGCGCGCGAGGATGTCGTCGCGGGCCGAGCTCACCGGCGCTCCTCCCACCACTCGCGGAACGTCTGGCGGGGGATCGGCTTCATATCGCGCACCGCGGTCCAGCCGGCGAGCGGGCCGGGCAGCTTGCGGATCATCCCGCGCCGCGCGAGCGGCCACTGGCCGATGCGGCCGGCGCGCTGCGCCGCCCGGTAGCGGCGCGGGCTCACCAGGATGCGCGCGAACGCGCGCATGGCGACGACCTCGGGGTCGGGCCGCCCCTTCCCCTCGACCTCGCGTACCACCCTGCCGCGGAGGTGCACGAGCAGCTTCGGGATGTCGATCTTGACCGGGCAGACCTCGTAGCAGGCGCCGCAGAGGCTGGAGGCCCAGGGCAGGGTGGGGGCCTGCTCCAGGCCGCGGAGCTGGGGCGTGAGGATCGCGCCGATCGGGCCGGGGTAGATCGAGCGGTACGCGTGGCCGCCCGTGCGCTCGTACACCGGGCAGACGTTCAGGCAGGCGGAGCAGCGAATGCAGTGCAGCGCGTCGCGGCCGATCGGGTCGGCGAGCACGTTCGTGCGGCCGTTGTCGAGCAGGACGAGGTGGAACTCCTGGGGGCCGTCGCCCGGGGTCACGCCCGTCCAGATCGACGTGTACGGGTTCATTCGCTCGCCGGTTGCCGAGCGCGGCAGCAGCTGCAGCATGACCTCGAGGTCGCGGAAGCGCGGCAGGATCTTCTCGATCCCGACGATGCTGACCAGCGCGCGCGGCAGCGTGACGCACATCCGGCCGTTCCCCTCGGACTCGACGACGCCGACCGCGCCGGTCTCGGCGACCGCGAAGTTCGCGCCGCTCACCGCGACGGGAACGGAGAGAAACTTGCTGCGCAAATACTTGCGCGCTGCCTCGGCGAGCTCGTGCGGATCGTCGGTGAGCTCCGCGATCCCGAGCTCGCGCCGGAAGAGCTCGCGGATCTCGGCCCGGTTGCGGTGGATGGCCGGCACCAGGATGTGCGAGGACTGATCGCCCGCGAGCTGGATGATGAGCTCCGCGAGGTCGGTCTCGATGGCGTGGATCCCGCGCTCGGCGAGCCCCTCGTTGAGGTCGATCTCGTCGGTCGCGAGCGACTTGACCTTGATCACCTCGTCGGTCGAGTGCTCGCGCGCCACGCGCGCGACGATCTCGATCGCTTCGGCGCCGTCGCGCGCCCAGTGGACCTTGCCGCCCGCCGCCGTGACCGACTCCTCGAGCCGCTCCAGGTGCTTGTCGAGGTGGCGGATCGCGTCGTACTTGATCCGCCGCCCGGCCTCGCGGAGCTCCTCCCAATCGGGGAGCTCGGAGACCACCGCGGCGCGCTTCGCGCGGATGGTCGTCGTCGCCCGGCGGAGGTTGGCGCGCAGCTGGGAGTCGGCGAGCTCGCGGCGCGCGGCGACGGGGAAGGGCGCGGGCTCGAAGCTCACGCGCTCACCTCCCCGGCCGGGGCAGGCGCCGGCTCGTCCTCGGTCGAGGCCAGGATCTCGGCGAGGTGCACGGCCCGCACCCCGGTCTGCAGGCGGGCGAGCCCGCCGCCGATGTGCAACAGGCAGGAGTTGTCCAGCGCGGTCACCGCCTCGGCGCCGGAGTCGAGCACGCGGCGCAGCTTGTCGGTGAGCATCGCGGCCGAGGTGTCGGCGTTCTTGACCGCGAAGGTGCCGCCGAACCCGCAGCACTCGTTCGCCGCCTCGAGCTCGACCAGCTCGAGCCCGCGCACCGACCGCAGCAGCCGCAGCGGAGCCTCGCCGACCCGCAGAAGGCGCAGCGAGTGGCAGGTCGGGTGGTAGGCGACGCGGTGCGGGTAGTAGGCGCCGACGTCCGTCGTTTCCATGACGTCGACGAGGAAGCGCGAGAACTCGTGGACGCGAGGCGCGACCTCGTCGACCGCGCGGGCGAGCCCGGGGTCGCCGGCGAGCTCCGCGAGCCGCCTGTACTGGTCGTGGACCATGGCCGCGCACGAGCCCGAGGGGGTGACGATCGCCTCGACGTCGGCGAAGACGTCGACGAAGCGGCGGACGAGCGGCACCGCCTCGAGCTGGTAGCCGGAGTTCGCGTGCATCTGGCCGCAGCAGGTCTGCTCGGCCGGGAAGTCCACCTCCAGCCCGAGGCGCTCCAGGACCGTGACCACAGCGCGCCCGGTCTCCGGAAAGAGCGTGTCGTTGAAGCACGCGATGAAGAGGGCGACGCGACGCGGCTTGCTCACGGGCGCGGCGGTTGACATCCCTGATCCCACCTGTTACAGACTACGCCGTGTTCGTTTAGGTGTGTGAAAGTGATCATTTAGGGTCACATTTCGCCCAAAACGAACAGAAGAGGTGTTCGTTTTCCCTCCGTGGGGGTGGGGAGGGTGAGAAAACGGAGGAGAAGTTGGCTGCCAGAATCCTGGCGTTCCTCATCGCCCTCACCGGTACAACCGCGGCGTTCGCGGGTGCGGCTGTCGATGCGCAGGCGGGCGGCACGCACGGAGGTCTAGTAGTCCGCGACCTCCGCGTCAACCAACTCCACGAGCCGCTCGGCATCGACGACCCCCGGCCGGAGTTCGGCTGGAAGCTGCGCTCGGAGCGACGCAACCGGGCCCAGAAGGCGTACCGCATCCTCGTCGCGTCGCGCCGCGGGCTGCTCGCGCCCGGGAAGGCCGACGTGTGGGACAGCGGCAAGGTCAGGTCGCGGAACTCGATCGCGGTCCCATACGAGGGGCGCGACCTGCGCTCGCGGGAGCGCCTGTGGTGGGCGGTTCGCGTCTGGGACGAGCGCGGGCGCCCGTCGGCGTGGAGCGAGCCCGCGAGCTGGGAGATGGGGCTCCTGCGGAACGAGGACTGGGAAGCGGAATGGATCAGCCACCCCGAGTGGCTCGCGAAGGACGAGGTCAACCCGCTGGTGATCCGGTTCGACGCGAGGCCCACGCGCTTCATCCGGCTCGCCGTCACCCGCCTCGGGCTGCCGGCGCCCGGCGAGGGCTTCCCGCAGCCGGTGTCGCGGCTGCAGCTCGCCGAGTTCCAGGCGTTCGCCGACGGGGAGCTCGCCTCCGAGGGTGCCACCGCGACCGCGTCCGAGAGCCTGGAGGTCCCCGGGGTCTGGGGGCTGGACGCCCTCCTCGACGGCAAGCTGACCTCGGAGGGCGCCCCGCACGGGTACACCAGCGAGCATCGCTTCCAGCAGGACCTCGACGAGCCGATCTGGATCGAGATCGACCTCGGCGCGGTCGCCGATGTTGACGAAGTGCGGCTCTACCCGCGCACCGAGGTCCTGACCGCCGACGGCGAGGTCCCCAACTTCCCCGAGGACTTCACCCTCGAGACCAAGGCGCAGGCCGGGGACGAGTGGGTGCTCGCCTACGAGGTGCAGGGCCAGGAGCGGCCACCGGCGCCGCGCGTGCCCGAGGCCCTGCCGATCCTCGCACGCGGCTTCGAGGTGCGCGGCGAGGTCGAGCGGGCCCGCCTGTACGCGACCGGGCTGGGCGTATATGAGGCCCGTCTGAACGGCAGGAAGGTCGGCGACGCCGTGCTCGAGCCCGCCAACACCGACTTCAACGACCGCGTCCACTACACGACCTACGACGTCACCGACCTGATCCGCCGCGGCCCCAACACGGTCGGGTTCGAGCTCGGGAACGGGATCTACAACGTCCCGGCCACGCCGGGCCGCTACCAGAAGTTCACCGGGTCGATGGGGCCCCCGAAGCTGATCGCCCAGCTCGAGGTGACCTACGCGGACGGCTCCACGCAGACCATCGCCAGCGACCAGTCGTGGCGCGCCGCGCTCGGCCCGGTGACCTTCTCGGGCTGGTACGGCGGAGAGGACCACGACGCGCGCCGGGAGATCCCCGGCTGGGACCGCCCGGGCGCGAGCCACGACGGCGACCGCTGGGTCGCCGCGGAGCGCACCTCGCCGCCGAGTCCCGAGACCGAGCTCGCGGCGCAGGAGGCACCTCCGGTGCGGGTGCAGGAGACGCTCACCGCGATCTCGCGCGAGGAGGTCGCCCCGGGGGTTTGGCTGTTCGACCTGGGGCGCAACATCGCCGGCTGGCCGCAGATCACGGTGCGGGGCGCCGAAGGCCGGAGCGTCAGGCTCGTGCCGGGCGAGCGTCTGACCGACGGGCGCGTCGACCAACGCCAGTCCGGCGGGCCCGCGTACTTCGAGTACACGGCGCGCTCGGACGGGGAGGAGACCTGGCACCCGCGGTTCGCCTACTACGGGTTCCGCTGGATCGAGGTCAGCGGGCTCGACCAGCCGCCGGATCTCGATGACGTGAAGGGCCTGGTGCTGCGCGCCGACAACCCGCGCGCCGGAGCGCTCGAGACGTCCGACCCGCTGCTGAACAGCGTCCACAGGCTCGTCGTCCGCGCGATCGAGAGCAACATGTACTCGGTCCTCACCGACTGCCCGCACCGGGAGAAGCTGGGCTGGCTCGAGGAGACGCACCTCATGTTCGACGGCATCGCCGCGAACTTCGAGGTGGGCAACTACTACCGCCAGATCGTCCAGGCGATGGCGGACGCGCAGCTTCCCAGTGGACTGGTCCCGGACATCGCGCCCGAGTACACGGTCTTCGGCGGAGGCTTCCGCGACGACCCGAATTGGGGCGGTGCGATCATCCTCGCGCCCTGGCGCATGTACCAGCGCTACGGCGACGTGGAGGTGCTGCGCGAGCACTACGACTCGATGCAGCGCTACATGGACTACCTCGCGACGCGGGCCGACGGCCACATACTCAGCCACGGCCTCGGCGACTGGGGCGCCTTCGATGACTCGACGCCGGTCGCCATCCCGGTGACCACGGTCTACTTCCGCATGGCCGAGGCGATGAGCGAGATCGCCCGCCTGGTGGGCGACGACGAGGGCAGCGCCCGCTACCGGCAGCTCGCGGACGACATCCGCGCGGCGTTCAACGCGAGGTTCCTCGACTCGGATCGGGGCAGCTACGGTTCCGGCAGCCAGGCGAGCAACGCGCTGCCGCTCGCGGCCGGGATGGTTCCTGCCGATCAGCGCGACGCGGTGCTCGCCGCCCTGCTCGCGGACATCGCCGCGCGCGACGGCCACCTCTCGACCGGCGAGGTCGGGCTCCGGGCGCTGCTCGACGCCCTGGGCGACGCAGGGCGGGCCGACACCGTCCTCGACATCGCGACCAATCCGACCCCGCCGAGCTACGCGCACATGGTCGAGAGCGGCGCCACGACGCTGCCCGAGTTCTGGGACCTGGCGGGCTCGCTCAACCACTTCATGATGGGGGCGATCGACGACTGGATGTACCGGTACCTCGCGGGGATCCAGCCGGCCGCCCCGGGCTTCAAGCGGATCTCGATCAAGCCGCTCGTGCCGGCGCGGCTCGACCGGGTGCAGGCGTCGTGGCCGTCGCCGTACGGGGCGATCCGCAGCACCTGGCGGCGGACGGGCAGCGCCCTGCACTTCGAGGTCGAGGTTCCGGTCAGCACCGAGGCCCGGGTCGAGATCCCGCTGGGCGCGGACGACAAGCCGCCGGCCGCTTCCGGCGGGGCGAAGCCGGTGCGGATCGCCGACGGCCGCGCCGTCTACGAGCTCGGCTCGGGCGAGTGGCGGTTCGTGGTCACGGAGCCGCGGTAGGGCCGGCAAACCAAGGAGAGGAGAGCGAACCCATGCCGAGGGAGATGCAGAATCCGAATACTGGGATCGGGTCCATGCTCGCGCTGGTCGCCGTCGCGGCCTGCGCGGTGTGGGCCGCGCTCGTTCCCGCGGGGGCGCAAGCCGAGGTCGTCGACGCGGCCCGACTGGGGGACGCGATCCTCGACCCGCAGGCGCGCGGTCACGTCACGTACGAGAACACGGCGAACGTCTCGAGCTTCCAGCAGGACGGGATCCTCACCTACCGGGGTTGGCAGTACACGGGCTGGTACCGCGGTGACCGCCGGGCCGTGATCGCGCGGCGCAAGCTCCCGAACGGCCGCTGGCAGAGCACCGAGCTCGACTACTTCCTCTTCAGCGACGACTCGCACAACACGATCTCGCTCGGGATCACGCCGACGGACGGCCGCATCCACATCGCCTTCCCGACGCACGCGAACGCCATCCGGTATACGCGCAGCATCCCCGGGGTGGCGAACAAGCCGGCCCGGTTCGAGTGGTCCTCGCGCCTGTTCGAGCGCACGAAGACCTCGCTCCCGGGAGCGCCCGACGCGCCCGCCTCGTACACGTACCCGCAGTTCGAGTACGTCCGCGGCGACGTGCTGCTCACCTGGCGCGACGGCGGCTCGGACAACGGGCGCCAGGCGCTCTTGCGCTACGACGAGAACGAGGCCGGAACCTGGACGTACCTGGGGCTGTTCACGAGCGGCTCCGGCACGTACACGAGCCCGTGGGGAACCAGCACGAGCCGCTACGGCTACCTGCACGGGTTCACGGCCAACCCCGTGAACGGGAACCTCGAGATCGCGTTCACGTGGCGCGAGCAGGGCTCGGCGTGGTGCGCGCCGAACGGCGTCGGCAACCACGACACGGGCTACGCCTATAGCCCCGACGGGGGGTTCACCTGGCACAACAACGACGGCGAGGTGATCGGCAGGCTCGGAACGTCCGACCTGATCTCGATCGACGACGAGCACGTCGTCGAGGAGATCCCGATCAACGTCGGGCTGATGAACCAAGAGGCGCAGGCCTTCGACTCCCAGGGGCGGCTGCACGTGATGACGAGCCGCGTCCCGGAGCGCGACCTCGACGAGCTCGGCGGCTGCGTCACCGACTTCTACCCGGACCGGGCCCGGCTGGCGCGGCCGTACCACAGCTGGCGCGACCACGACGGGACCTGGCGGACGATGGAGCTGCCCGTGCGGCAGGGGAGCTCCGGGCGCACGAAGATCGTCTTCGACCGCCACGACAACGCGTACGTCGTCCTGCCCGACGCCCGCATCATCGCCGCGCGCGCGAAGACCGGGTGGCGGGACTGGCGGGTCGTGTGGTCGGCCGAGGACGTGGAAAACGTCAGCGAGCTGATCATCGACCGCTTCCGCATCCACCGCGACGGCGTGCTCACCGTCGCCTACCAGGAGCCGAGCGAGGGGAACGCGCCCTCGGCGTTCCGGATCGCCGACTTCAAGCTCGGCACCCGGCGGCCGGACCGGCTGAAGTCCACCGAGCCGGAGACGCCGCCGCGGCCGTTCGAGGGGACGGCGGACGACGTCAGAAACCTCGCTGTCAACCGCGAGGGCGTCGGCTTCCCGGAGGCTTTCGCGGACGACCACCAGCCGGACTTCCCGCCGCGGCTCGTCAACGACGGGGACCTGGCGAGCTTCTGGGTCTCCGCGGGCACGCAGGCCGGCGAGGGGCCGACGCCCGAGCACCCGGTGCACGTCGGCGTCGATCTCGGGGAGCCCAAGCGCTTCAGCGAGGTGACGATGATTCCGCGCCCCGGGTACGGCCCGCGCGCCTACACGGTCGAAATCTCAAACGACGGCGCGAGCTGGACGGAGGTGGCGGCGATCCCCGACGCGCCCAACGACGTCGTTGAGTCCACGTTCCCGGCGGTCGAGGCGCGCTACGTGCGCCTGCGGATCACGGCCGGGTGGGACCGGATCCAGCCGCCGCGCAACGTGCAGGTGATCGAGCTGGAGGTGCGTCCCTGAGCTCAATTCGGAGCCGCGCTGAGCGGTAGGGGCGGGGGAGCGGGTAGCGCCCGCTCCCCCGCGAGGCCGTCGCGCCCGCGCTCAGGTGAGCGCGGGCGCCTCGGGCAGGCGCGCCAGGGCCGCCTGCATCTCCTCCTCGGAGAACTCGAGGTCGGTGAGCTCGCCGCGGTGGTAGGCGTCGTAGGCGGCCATGTCGAAGTGGCCGTGGCCGGAAAGGTTGAAGAGGATCACCCGCTCCTCGCCGGCCTCCTTGGCGGCGAGCGCCTCGTCGATCGCGACGCGGATCGCGTGCGACGGCTCGGGGCCGGGGATGATCCCCTCGGCGCGCGCGAACTGCACGGCCGCCTCGAACGCCTTGGTCTGGTGCACGGCCGTGGCCTCGACGACGCCCTCCTTGACCAGCGCGCAGAGGCTCGGCGCGTCGCCGTGGTAGCGCAGGCCGCCGGCGTGCACGGGCGGGGGCACGAAGTCGTGCCCCAGCGTGTACATCGGCATCAGCGGCGTCATGCCGACCGTGTCGCCGAAGTCGTAGGCGTAGACGCCGCGCGTGAGCGTGGGGCAGGCAGCCGGCTCGGCGGCGACAAAGCGCGTCGCCCTGCCCTCGCGCAGCTTCTGGCGGATGAACGGGTAGGCGATGCCCGCGAAGTTCGAGCCGCCGCCCACGCAGCCGATGACGACGTCCGGGTACTCGCCGGCGAGCTCGAGCTGGCGGATCGCCTCCTGCCCGATCACGGTCTGGTGCAGGCAGACGTGACCGAGCACCGAGCCCAGCGAGTAGTGCGTGTCGTCGGCCGCGAGCGCGCGCTCGACCGCCTCGGAGATCGCGATGCCCAGTGATCCGGACTCGTGCGAGGCCTGCGAGCGGCCCGCCTCGGTGAGGCTCGAGGGGCTGCGGTGCACGGTCCCGCCCCAGGTCTCGATCATCGCCCGCCGGTAGGGCTTCTGGTCGTAGGAGACGCCGACCATGAACACCTCGCACTCAAGCCCGAACATCTGGCAGGCGAGCGCGAGCGACGATCCCCACTGCCCGGCGCCGGTCTCCGTGGTCAGCTTGCGGATGCCCTCGGCCTTGTTGTAGTAGGCCTGCGCGACCGCGGTGTTGGGCTTGTGCGAGCCCGCGGGCGAGACGCCCTCGTACTTGTAGTAGATGTGCGCGGGCGTATCGAGCGCCTTCTCGAGGCGGCGCGCCCGCAGCAGCGGGGTCGGGCGCCAGAGCGCGTAGATCTCGCGCACCTCCTCGGGGATCTCGATCTCGGGCTCGGCCGACATCTCCTGCTCGATCAGCGCCATCGGGAAGAGCGGCGCGAGATCGTCGGGCTCAAGCGGCTCCTTGGTGCCCGGGTGGAGCGGCGGGTGGGGAGGGGGACCGAGGTCAGCCCCGAGGTTTACCCAAGCCGTCGGGATCTCGGACTCGGGAAGCTCGTACTTCGTCCGCTCGCTCACGCATGCACCTCCTGCCTCGGATTGGGGGCGCGATTCTATGCCCGACCCGCGCTTGGGCAAGCGGACGGATACGATCGCGCGCATGAGCGAGCAGCGCACCTGGACCGTTTACCTGGCCGGCGAGATCCACTCCGACTGGCGCGACCGCATCGCCGCTGGCGTGCGGGAGGCGGGTCTACCCGTCGAGCTCGTCGCGCCGGTCACCGACCATGCCGCCTCCGACGACGTGGGCGTCGACATCCTCGGCGCGGAGGAGGACAAGTTCTGGCACGACCACAAGGGCGCCGGCATCAACGCGATCCGCACCCAGACGCTCCTGCGGCGCGCCGACGTCGTCGTCGTGCGCTTCGGCGACAAGTACAAGCAGTGGAACGCGGCGTTCGACGCCGGCTACGCCGCCGCGCTCGGCAAGCCGATCATCACGCTGCACCCGCCGGAGCACGACCACGCGCTCAAGGAGATCAACCGGGCCGCGCTCGCGACGGCGCGCGAGCCCGAGCAGGTCGTCGAGATCCTGCGCTACGCGATCGCGAAGGACTGACGGGCTAGCGGT
>DATCLC010000069.1:0-66560 GCA_036564135.1 Solirubrobacterales bacterium | reverse complement strand
CGTCGGCGAGGTGGTCTGCGGGGGGCCGGGCGCGGAGAGCCTCGAGCCGGGGACGCGCGTGGGCGTGCCCTGGCTGGGGTGGACGTGCGGGGAGTGCGAGCAGTGCCGCGCCGGGCGCGAGAACCTCTGCCCGAAGGCGCGGTTCACGGGCTACGACGTCGACGGCGGCTATGCCGAGCTCGCCGTCGCCGACGAGCGCTTCTGCTTCGCCCTGCCCGATGGGCCGGACCCCCTCGCGATCGCGCCGCTGCTCTGCGGCGGGCTGATCGGATACCGGGCGCTGCGCTTCTGCGGCGACGCCGAGCGCCTGGGCCTGTACGGGTTCGGGTCCGCGGCGCACATGATCTGCCAGGTGGCGCGCCACCAGGGCAGGCGCGTCTTCGCGTTCCTGCGTCGCGGCGACGAGGAGGGCGCGGCGCTCGCGCGCAGCCTTGGGGCGGAGTGGACCGGCCCCTCGGACGAGCCCGGGCCCGAGCCGCTCGACGCGGCGATCATCTTCGCGCCGGTCGGCGAGCTCGTACCCGCCGCGCTGCGCGCGCTCGCGCCGGGCGGCACCGTCGTCTGCGCCGGCATCCACATGAGCGACATCCCGTCCTTCCCGTACGAGCTTCTGTGGCGCGAGCGGGTCGTGCGCTCGGTCGCGAACCTCACGCGCCAAGACGGAGAGGAGTTCCTCGCGCTGGCGCCCCAGGTCCCGGTACGCACCACAGTCACCGAGTACCCGCTGGCCCGCGCCAACGAGGCGCTCGACGACCTGCGCGCCGGCCGGGTGAACGGCTCGGCCGTGCTGCGCGTCGCCTAGCGGAAGAGATCGTCGGCCTCGGGACGCTGGAGGGCGGTCGCGCCCGGGCCGTCGCCGGGCACCACGTACCGCTCGAGCCCGGAGATCACCGCGGCCGGCTCGCCCGAGGCCTTGTCGCGCGCGAGGCTGGCCGCGGCCGCGGCCTCGTCGGCGATCGCGATCACGGTGGCGGCGAGCGTACGCCCGTCGCGGTCCTGGCGCCCGCGCCAGTCGTCGAGCACGGCGAGCCCGGCGCAGCCTATCGCCACGTCGGTCTGGCCCACGCGCCAGGGGCGCCCGAAGCTGTCGGCGATGACGACCGCGGGGCGCCGGCCGCAGGCCGCGCGGATCTCCTCGCGCAGCCAGCGGGCGGACGCGTCGGGGTCGGCGGGAAGCAGCGCCACGGTGTCCTCGCCGGGCACGTTCGACGAGTCGATCCCGGCGTTGGCGCAGATCAGGCCGCTCTTGGTTTCGACGATGAGCACGGTGCGCTCCGCGCGGATCACGGACCGGCTCTCGGAGAGGATGAGCTCCACGAGGCGCGGATCCTTCCCGAGCCTCTCCGCGAGCTCGCGGGCGCGCGCCGAGGGCTCGACGTCGGTGAGCCGGCGCAGCCGCCCCTCCGCCTTCGAGACGATCTTCTGGGAGACGACCAGCACCTCGTCGTCGCGCGGCCGCGCGGCCTCCGCGAGCAGCTCGCCGAGCGGCGCGCCCGGGGCGATCTCGGGGAGGCCCTGGACCGGGCGGACGGCGATCACAGCTCGTTCAGGGCGCGCGCGGTCGTCGGCGCCAGCCGCGGTTCGGCCTCGAGGCGCTCGCGCAGCGCCGCGAGGTCATCGGGGGTGTCGAGGTCGAGCGCCAGCGAGGCGAGCTCCCTGCGGCTCGCGCGCATGCCCGCCCGCTCTGCGCGGTCGAGATGGCGGGCGCAGCTGCCCTCGCCGAACGCCGGGCGGATCGCGTCAGCGGGGGCGAGCAGCAGCGCGTTCGTGCCGGTGCCGTGCCGGTCGGGCACCACGCCCACGTGGCCGGGCTCGAGCCCGGCGAGCGCGTCGTCGAGCTCGGCCGCGTCCAGGAGGGGGCAGTCCCCGGGCACGAGCGCGGCCGCCTGCGCGCCCAGCGCCTTGGCGCGCATGATGCCGAGCACCGCTGCCTCGGAGTGCCCATGGTCCTCGCCCTCGCGCAGCACCTCGATGGGGGTGGTGAGGCGTTTCGCCTGCTCCATCGCGACGCGTTCGGCCCGCCCCTCCGCGGTGACGACGATCACGCGCTCCACCTCCCGGGCGCGGTCGAGGGCCGCGAGCACGTCGCTCAGCATCGCCTTCAGCAGCGCGGCGCGCTGCGGCTTGCCGATCGTGTCCGCGAGCCTCGTCTTGGCGCGCGGGAAGCTCTTCACAGGCAGGATCGCCGTCGCCCTCATCGCAGCTCCTCGGCGAACTCGAGGACGCGTTCGGCGAGCGCGCGCCGCCCGTCGGCGCCATCCATCAGGGTGGGGCAGCTCAGGGTCCGCAGGTCGGCGGGCGGCGGGTCGGGATCGCCCGAGTCAACCACCATCCCGTCAAGCAGCCCGGCATACAGCGAGGCCACGCCGGCCGCGGTCACCGGCCGCCCGACGGCTGCCATGAAGGCCTCGGTCGGTCCCTTCACCGCGCGGCCGGCGACGAACGGGCTGACCGCGAGGACCGGCGCCGAGGCGCCAGCGATCGCCTCCCGCATCCCGGGGATCGCGAGGATCGGGCCGATCGAGATCACGGGGTTCGACGGCCCGATGACCACCGCGTCCGCTTCGGCGAGCGCCGCGCGCACCTCCGGCGTCGGCCGGGCCTCGGGCAGGCCGTCGACGGTGACGCCCTCGATCGGGGCGGAGGCGCCGTCGACGATCAGGAACTCCTGCAGCCCGCGCACGCCTGCGGGGGTGTGGATCTTGGTGCGGATCGGCTCCTCGCAGGCTGGGAGGACCGTCGCGGACACCCCGAGCGCGCGGGCGATCTGCGCCTGCGCCGCGGTCAGCGTGCCGCCCTCGGCGAGGAAGTGGGTGCGGTAGAGGCAGGTGGCGAGGTCGCGGTCGGACAGTCGGAACCACCCCGGCGCGCCGAGCAGCTCGAGCCGCTCGTGGACCACGAAGCCGTCGTCGCGAATGCCCCAGCCGCGCTCCTCATCGATCTGCCCGGCCAGCCAGTAGGTGACGAGGTCGGGGTCCGGGCAGACGCGCAGGCCGTGCATCTCCGTGTCGTCGCCCGTGTTGGCGATCACGGTGAGGTCCGAACCGATCAGGTCCTGCAGCCCGGCGGCCAGCTTGGCGCCGCCCGTGCCCCCGGCGAGGACGACGACGCGCACTTGGCCTAGCTCCAGTGGTCGGTGTCCGGCAGGCCGGTGATGCGGATCCCCGCGTGCGTCTTGTAGCGGACGTTGATCGAGATCAGCAGCGGGGTGAGCTGCTCGACGATCCGCGCGATCTCGAGCGGCCCCGCGTTGACCGCGCGCAGCCCGGGAATCGCCTCGACGAGCTCGGCCACGCGCGCCTTGTCCGCCTTGCGGTCGCCGCAGATCAGGACGTCCTCGTCGAGCTCCTTCTCCCGGTTCGCCAGATCCGGTGCGCCGACCGTGTGGAAGGCGGCCACGACGGTCACGCCCTCGGGGACCATCTCCTGCGCCTGCTGGGCGGCCGAGCCCTGCCAGACGCCGAGCGTGCGGGTCGCCTTCCCGCTCACCGCCGCGGCCAACGGCACGGTGCAGTCGACGAGGATCTGCCCGGGCTGGAGTACCGGCCGCAGGTTGTTCAGGTTCTCCGACTGGGCGCGGAAGGGCACGGCGAGCACGACGATCGGCCCCTGCTTGGCGGCCTCCTCGTTGGTGAGCCCCTCAACCTCGGCGTCGGGCGCCTGCTCGCTGATCCGTCGGGCGGCCTCCTGCGCGCGGCCCGCATCGCGCGAGCCGATCACCACGGGGCGTCCGGCGAGCGCCCAGCGCAGGCCGAGGCCCCAGCCGAGGGCCCCGGTGCCGCCGATGATCGGGATCGCGCCGTTCTTCACGGACGAGCAGTCTATGGGGCGCGGCGTCTTATTCTCTGCGGTGATGGCTTCCTACCCGTCAGCCGTCCGCCTGCGTGAGGTCGGACCGCGCGACGGCTTCCAGAACGAGCCGGAGACGATCCCCACGGCCGAGAAGGCGCGGCTCGTTGGGATGCTGGCGGACGCCGGCTTTCGGCGCATCGAGTTGACCTCGTTCGTGCGCCCCGACGTGATCCCGCAGCTCGCGGACGCCGAGGAGCTGCTCGACGCCTACGAGAAGCGCCCGGGGGTCTCGTACTCGGTGCTGATCCCGAACGAGCGTGGCCTCGACCGGGCGCTGGCGCGCCGCGAGCGCTTCGACGAGGTGAACCTGTTCCTGTCGGCCTCCGAGACGCACAACCAGCGCAACGTCAACCGCTCGATCGCCGAGTCGCTCGCGGGCCTGGAGCGTGTCATCGGGCGCGCCCGGGCAGAGGGGCTGCGCTGCGAGGGCGTGATCTCGACGAGCTTCGGCTGCCCGTACGAGGGCGAGGTGCCGGTCGAGCGGGTGATGGAGATCGCCGAGCGGCTCGCCGAGGCGGGTTGCGAGGAGATCGCCTTCGGCGACACCACCGGGATGGCGAACCCGCGCCAGGTGGGCGAGTTCTTCGCGGTCGCGCGCGAGCGCCTCGAGGGCGTGGAGCTCACCGCGCACTTCCACAACACCCGCGGGCAGGGGCTCGCGAACGTGCTCGCGGCGCTCGAGCAGGGCGTCGACTCCTTCGAGTCGGCTTTCGGTGAGCTCGGCGGCTGCCCCGTCCCGCCCGGCTCCACGGGCAACATCGCCAGCGAGGATCTGGTCTCCATGCTCGAGGAGATGGGGATCGCCACCGGGATCGACCTGGAGCGCCTGCTCGAGGCCTCGCGCCGCGTGCAGGAGATGCTGGGCCGCCCGCTGGGAGCGCACGTGCTCACCGCGGGCCCGGTGCGCTGGGCGGCTGCAACCAGCCGGCCACCCACGTAGGGGGATGGTCACCGCGGACGGCGAACGGGTAGCTACCGCGAGGAGCGACAGATCGGAGCGAGACGCATGGCGAACCACAAGGACCGTCCGAAGAAGATCGACGCCCAGGAGCTGCGCAGGGCCCGGTTCCCGCAGGCGATCCGGGGTTACGACCGCAACGCGGTCCACGAGCTGCTCGACTACGTCGCTGACTACCTCGAGCAGTCCTCGCCCGGCGCGGTCGCCGACCGGGAGCCGGACGTGCGGCGCGAGCTCGAGCGCGTCGGCGAGCGCACCGCCGGCATCCTGACGGCCGCCGAGGAGGCTGCGGAGAAGCTGCGCGAGGAGGCGCGCGAGTACTCCGAGAAGGTTCGCCGCGAGGCCGAGGAGGAGGCGCGCGCGACCCGGCTCGAGGCGTCCCGCAAGGCCGAGGAGATCGTGAGCGAGGCCGAAAGCCGGGCCGAGCGCATCGTCGACGAGGCGATCGCGCGCCGTCGCAAGCTCGCCGCCCGCCTGGAGGAGCTGACGCAGCGGCGCGACGAGATCGCCGAGGAGATCGCCCGCCTGGCGGACGAGCTCATGACGGCCGCGGACGCGCTGCGGTCAACGGCCGCGCCCGGCGAGGAGGAGGCCCCGGCGCAACCCGCGCCCGCGCTCGCGGCCGACGACGTCGCCGAGGAGCCCGCCGACCCGCAGGCGACGCGCACGTTCGCGGAGGTCGGCGAGCCCGAGCCGGACGTCGTCGAGGGCGAGGAGGAGCCCGAGGAGGGCGCCCAAGACCTCGGCGAGGAGGGGCCGGACCCCAGCTCGGAGCCGACGCGGCTCTACGCGGTCGAGGACGTCGACACCGCCGTGCACCGCACGGCGCCGGACGGGAGCGGCTAGGCGCTCGCCGCGAGCGCGGCCGCCGCTTCGGCGGCGGCGCGGCGCCCGGCCGTGATCGCGCCGTCCATGTAGCCGTTCCAGACGGTCGCGGTCTCGGTGCCCGCCCAGTGGATGCGCCCGACGGGAGCGCGCAGGGTGGGGCCGTAGTCCGTCCAGCCCGAGGGCCCGAAGGCCCCCGAGTAGCAGCCGCGCGACCACGGCTCCTCCGCCCAGGCGCGCTCCACGTAGTCGATGGGCTTCGCGGCGCGCTCGCCGAACAGGCGCGCGAACACGCCCGTCACCTCGGCGCGGCGCTCCTCGACCGTGCGCTGCCCCCAGATCCGCGCGGCGCGGCCGTCCAGGAAGCCGAGCAGCACGCCCGGCGAGCCGCCGTGAGGCGTGTTGTCGAAGATCGCGTTGATCGAGCCGCCGTCGCTCAGGCCGATCCCACTGAGCCCCTCCGCGCGCCAGAAGGGCTCCTCGTAGACGGCCATGCACTTGATGATCGTTCCCTGCGGCATGCGCTGGGTCATCTGGTCGCGATGGCCGGGCAGGGGCGGGTCGTACTCGATGCGCGCGGCGAGCGTGGGGGAGACGGCGACGATCGCGCGCTCCGCTTCCACCGTGACGGCGTCGGTGCTGAGTTCGAGGCCGTCGCCGGTGTCCGCGATGCGGCGCACCGGTGCGCTCAAGCGCACGGCGTCGCCCAGGCGCTCGGCGGACTTGATCGCAAGAAGCTGGGAGCCGCCCACGATCCGGGAGTCCTGGGCGGCGCCCTCGGTGTTGACGAGCATGTTGAAGCCACCCGCGGAGTGGATGTAGAAGAGGACGTGCAGCAGGGAGACGTCCTCGGGCTCCGTGCCGAAGACGCTGCGGATCGCGAGGCGCAGGAGCATGCGGGAGCCGCCCGTGAACGCGTTGCGGCGCAACCACTGAGCGAACGTGACCCGGTCCCAGCGCTGGGCCTGGCGCGCCTCCCAGGGCGCGGCGAGCGGCACCTGCGCGGCCATCCGGTCGAGCTTGCGCCGGGCGCGCTCGATCTCGATCAGCACGACCGGGTTGATGCGGGGGATCTCTCCGCTATAGCGACGCACGCGGCCGCGGTACTCGATCACGCTTGCTCCCTTTGTGTGCGTCGGGTAGGTCTTTAGGCCGAGCTCGGCGGCGAGCCCGAGCGCGGCCTGTTGCGTGGGGCCGACCCACTGCCCGCCGACCTCCACGACCGCGCCGTTTCCGAGCTCGTGATTCAGCAACCGGCCGCCGACCCGGTCGCGTGCCTCGAGCACGATCGCCGAGTGACCGAGCTGGCGCAGCTCCCAGGCCGCGGCGAGCCCGGAGAGCCCGGCGCCGACGACGGCCACGTCGACCCGCACCCTGTCGTTCACCTCTCCGTCCTCCCAGTGGTCGCGTTCGCCTGCGCGCAGCCTAGTCCCCGGGGGCGGACCAGCGGCGGGGTGGGTCGCCGCGGACGCTTAGACTGGCGCTCGATGAGCGAGATCAAGCACGGCGAGCGCCTGCAGGAGGCGCTCGCGGCGGCGCTCGCCGGCGGCCCGGAGCGCCATCGCGAGAAAACCGCAGCGCAGGGCAAGCTGCCCGTGCGCGAGCGCGTGGCGCGCCTCGTCGATCCCGACTCCTTCGCGGAGGAGGGCCTGCTCGCCAACTGGGAGCAGGAGGGGCTCGGTGCCGACGGGGTGGTGACCGGGATCGGCACGGTGGGCGGCCGGCCGGTCGCGCTCATGGCCAACGACCCGACGGTGAAGGCCGGGTCCTGGGGCCCGAAGACGGTCGAGAAGATCCTGCGGATCCAGGAGCGCGCGCTCGAGCTCGAGGTCCCGATCCTTTACCTCGTCGACTCCGCTGGCGCGCGCATCACCGACCAGGTGCGGATGTTTCCCGGGCGCCGCGGCGCGGGCCGCATCTTCTACAACGAGGTCAAGCTGTCCGGCCGGGTGCCGCAGGTCTGCATGCTGTTCGGCCCCTCGGCGGCTGGTGGCGCCTACATCCCGGCGTTCTGCGACGTCGTGATCATGCGCGACGGGAACGCGTCGATGTACCTCGGCTCGCCGCGCATGGCGGAGATGGTGATCGGCGAGCGGGTCACGCTCGAGGAGATGGGCGGGGCCAAGATGCACACCGGGGTGTCGGGGTGCGGGCATTTCCTGGTCGACTCCGACGAGGAGGCGATCGACCTCGCGCGCCGCTATCTCTCGTACATGCCCCAGAACTGGCGCGAGCCGGCGCCCGGCGCGCCGCCCGCGGCGCCGGCGAGTGAGCGGACGGTCTCGCAGATCGTCCCTGAGAACGAGAAGACGCCCTTCGACATCAAGGAGCTGATCGCGGCGCTCGTCGACGCCGACTCGTTCCTCGAGGTGCACGGGCGCTGGGCGAAGGAGGTCGTCGTCGGCTACGCGCGCCTCGACGGGCGCACGATCGGCGTCGTCGCCAACCAGCCCAAGTTCAAGGGCGGTGTGCTGTTCGTCGACTCCGCTGACAAGGCGGCGCGGTTCATCAACACCTGCAACGCGTTCAACGTGCCGCTGCTCTTCCTCGCCGACGTGCCCGGCTTCATGATCGGCACCGAGGTCGAACGCCAGGGGATCATCCGGCACGGGGCGAAGATGATCTCGGCGGTCTCCGAGGCCACCGTGCCGAAGATCTCGGTGATCGTGCGCAAGGCGTACGGCGCGGGCCTCTACGCGATGGCGGGGCCCGCGTTCGAGCCGGATTGCACGTTGGCGCTGCCGACCGCCTCGATCGCGGTCATGGGTCCCGAGGCGGCTGTGAACGCGGTGTTCGCCAACCAGATCCAGGCGATCGAGGATCCCGAGGAGCGCGAGGCGTTCGTGCGGCAGAAGCGCGCGGAGTACGCGGCCGACATCGACATCCTGCGGCTCGCCTCGGAACTCGTCGTCGACGCGGTGGTCGAGCCGGACACGCTGCGCGACGAGCTGATCCACCGCTTCTCGCATGCGGAGGGACGCCGGCGCGAGTTCTCGGAGCGGCGCAACCCGATCACGCCGGTCTAGCGGGGCGTTGGGGAAGGTCGGCCTGATCCTGGGCAGTGGGGCGGCGGGCCTCGACGTCCCCGGCGTCGTCGCGATCGACCGCCACGGTGAGCGCGGCTACCAGCTCCCGCACCTGATCGACCACGGCGCCAACCTGCGCCGGCTGGCCGACGCGGGGTGCGACCGCGTGCTTGGCGTGGCCTCCGTCGGCTCGCTGCGGCCGGAGCTTGTGCCGGGGACGCTGGTCTGCCCGGACGACTTCATCGCGCTTGACGTGGGGCCGCTCACCACGCTGAGCGGGCGCGAGGCGCACCGCGTGCCGGGCTTCGACCCCGACTGGCGGGCGCGCGTGATCGCGGCGCTGCGCGCGCACGCGGAGGTGCGCGACGGCGGGGTCTACTGGCAGGTCGCCGGGCCGCGGCTCGAGACGCGCGCGGAGGTGCGCTTCGCCGCGGCGCACGCCGAGGTGATCGGGATGACGGTGGCGTCGGAGTGCGTGATCGCCGGCGAGCTCGGCCTCGCCTACGCGGCGATCTGCATGGTGGACAACTACGCGAACGGGGTCGCCGAGACCGAGCTCACGCTCGAGGAGGTGGAGGCGGGCCAGCGGGAGCACCGTGCGGCGCTGGAGCAGGCTTTGGCGTTGGCGGTGCCCGGGCTGGTGTAGGGCTCGGCGGGTCTGCGTCTCGCGGAGTCGAGCTAGTGCTGTTGTGCCGGTGTGAGCGGCACAAGTGCGCGATCTCGGCGCGTGAGTTGGGTTGGTGCCGCCCGAGCGCGTAGGCTGCTCACCCCATGGCTCTCGCCGTCACCAACGCCCTCCTCGACGGCCGCGAGGTCGGCCTGCGCGCCGAGGGCGGGGCCATCGTCGAGCTTGGGCCCGAGGTCGGGCCCGCGGCCGGCGACGAGGTGCTCGACGCGCGCGGGATGGCGCTCGTGCCCGGGCTCGTCAACGGCCACACCCACGCCGCGATGACGCTCTTTCGCGGGTACGCCGATGACCTGCCGCTCATGGAGTGGCTCGAGAAGCACATCTGGCCTGTGGAGGCGAAGCTCGAGCCCGAGGACGTGTACTGGGGGACGCGGCTCGCGTGCCTCGAGATGGTCCGCACGGGCACGGTCGAGTTCTGGGACATGTATTGGCACCCGGCCGCGGCGGCGCGCGCGGTGGAGGACGCCGGCCTGCGCGCGGTCTGCGCGGCTCCGCTCATCGACGGCTCCGACGCCGCGGCGTCGCGCTCGCGCGCGGACGCGGCGCTGGACGAGATGGGGGAGTCGGCGTCGGGGCGCGTGCGGGCGGGGTTCGCCCCGCACGCGATCTACACGGTCTCGCCCGAGTCGCTGGAGTGGGTCGCGGAGCGAGCGCGGGAGCGCGGCGTGCCCGTGCAGATCCACCTCTCCGAGACGCGCGGAGAGGTGGAGCGCTGCCTCGCCGAGCACGCCGTGCGGCCGACGGAGCTGCTCGACCGCTGCGGGCTGCTCGGTCCGCAGACGATCCTCGCGCACGGCGTTTGGCTCGACGAGGGCGAGCTCGAACTGATCGCGGAGCGCGGCGCGACCGTGGTCACCAACCCAGTGGCGAACCTCAAGCTCGCGGTCGGCCGCGTCTTCCCATACGTGGCGGCGCGCGAGCGGGGGGTGCACGTCGGGCTGGGCACCGACGGCGCCGGCTCCAATAACTCCCTTGACCTGCTGAGCGACGCCAAGACGTTCGCGCTCCTGCAGAAGAACGAGGCGGGCGATGCGGCCGCGGTCACCGCCGCCGAGGCCCTGGCGCTCGCCGCGGGCGAGCGCTCCCCGCTTTTGCGCCGCGCCTCGCTCGAGGTGGGTGCGCCTGCCGATTTCCTGCTCGTGCGCACGGACGCGCCCGAGCTCGCGCTGGGCGCGCTCGACGCGGGGCTCATCTACGCGGCCTCGGGCTCGGTCGTCGATACGACCGTCGTCGCCGGGCGCGTGCTGATGCGGGACGGTCGCGTCGAGGGCGCCGACGAGATCGTGGCGCGCGCCCGGGAGCGCGCGGAGCGCCTCGGGCTGCGCTAGGCCTCGCCGCGCTGCAGGCGCTCCGCGAGCTCGACGAAGAAGTCGAGCGCGCCGGGGTTGGAGAGCGAGTCGCGGCTCGCGGCGCGCTCCGGCGGGGTGCCGGTGAGGATGCGCTTCACGGGGATCTCGAGCACCTTGCCCGAGAGCGTGCGCGGCACCTCCTTGATCCGGTAGATCTCGTCGGGCACGTGGCGCGGCGAGCAGTCGGAGCGGATGCGCTGGGCGATCTCGCGCTTGAGCTCGTCGGTCAGCTCGGCGCCCTCGCGCAGGACGACGAAGAGCGGCATCCAGCCCTCGGTGCCCGGCTTCGGGATATCCACGACGAGCGCGTCCGTGACCTCATCGACGGCGAGTACGGCGCGGTAGATCTCCGCGGTCCCCATGCGGATGCCGGACCGGTTGATGGTCGAGTCGGAGCGCCCGTAGATGATCGCCGTGCCGCGCTCGGTGATCTCGATCCAGTCGCCGTGGCGCCAGACTCCCGGGTACATCTCGAAATAGCTCGCCCGGTAGCGCGAACCGTCCTCGTCGCCCCAGAAGAAGAGCGGCATCGAGGGCATCGGCTCGGTGAGGACGAGCTCGCCGACCTCGCCGATGAGGGGGTTGCCGTCCTCATCGAAGGCCTCGACCTTGGCGCCCAGGGCTCGGGCCTGCAGCTCGCCGCGGTAGACGGGCAGGGTGGGGACGCCGCCGACGAACGCCGTGCAGACGTCGGTCCCGCCGGAAGTCGAGAACAGCCAGGTGTCGCGCCCGACGTGCTCGTAGACCCACTCGAAGCCCTCGGGCGCCAGCGGGGAGCCCGTCGAGCCCACGGCGCGCAGGTTGGCGAGCTCGCGGCCCTGGGAGGGCTCGACGCCCGCCTTCATGCAGGCGGAGATGTAGCTCGCGGAGGTCCCGAAGCAGGTCATCCCGGTCTCCTCGGCGAGGTCCCAGAGGGCGTTCATGTCGGGGTAGCCCGGGTTGCCGTCGTAGAGGATGATCGAGGCGTCGGTGAGCAGCGCGCCGACCAGGAAGTTCCACATCATCCAGCCGGTTGTGGTGAACCAGAAGATGCGGTCGCCGGGCTTGGCGTCGACGTGCAGGTTGAGCTTCTTGAGGTGCTCGAGCAGGATGCCGCCGTGGCCCTGGACGATCGCTTTGGGCAGGCCCGTAGTGCCCGAGGAGTAGAGCACCCAGAGCGGGTGGTCGAACGGCACGCGCTCGAACTCAAGCGCGGCGCCTGAGCCCCGCTCCTCGATCTCCCGCCAGCCGACGCCGTGCGCGAGGCGCCCCGGATCGGCGTTCGGGTCGAGATAGGGAGCCAGGACCGTGTGCTCGAGCGTGGGCAGATCGCCCTCGAGCGCCGCGACGATCTCCATCCGGTCGAACTCCCGCCCGCCGTAGCGGTAGCCGTCGACGGCGATCAGCACCTTTGGCTCGATCTGCGCGAAGCGGTCGACGACCGAGCGCACGCCGAAGTCCGGGGAGCAGCTCGACCAGATCGCGCCGATCGAGGCGCTCGCGAGGAAGGCGATGAGCGCGGCCGGGGAGTTGGGCAGGTAGGCGACGACCCGGTCGCCGCGCTCGACGCCCAGCTCGCGCAGGCCCTGGGCGAAGGCGGCGACGCGCTTGCGCAGATCGCCCCAGGTGAGCTCGCCGAGCTCGCCGCCCTCCGCGCGGTAGCGCACCGCGACCTGCGCGTCGTCGCGCTCGCGCAGGATGTGCTCGGCGTAGTTCAGCCGCGTGTCCGGGAACCACTGGGCGCCCGGCATCTTGCGCTCGACGAGCACCGTGGACGGGTCGCCGTCGGCGCGTACTCGGAAGTAGTCCCAGATCGACCGCCAGAAGCCCTCGAGCTCCGTGACCGACCAGCGCCAGAGCTCGTGGTAGTCCCCGCCGAAGTCGAGGCCGCGCTCGTCGCGCAGCCAGTCGGCGTACGCGGTCAGGTTGGAGCTGGCGACCGCCTCGGGGCTCGGGGTCCACAGCAGCTCGCCCGATTTCGTCTGCGTCCCGCTCATGGCCGGGTTCTATCAGCCGCGCCGACGCGGTTGGGACGCTGTGCGCCCGGCCGCTCGGGGTCGAGCTCGCGGCCAACGTCGCGGTCGAGTGCGCGCACCAGGGCGAGCGCGAAGTCCCGCGCTCGCGTGAGCGCGTCGGGGTCGATGTGCTCGGGTGTGTCGGTGGGCAGGTGGTAGTGGGAGGGCAGCGCGTCGCCGGGCTCGGCGGCGGTGAGCTCGAGCGCGCGCAGGCCGCGGACGCGTGCGGCGAGCGCCTCCCCCGCGAAGCCGGAGCGCTCCGGGGCAGCGGGGACGTCGCCCGTCTCCGCCACCGCCTGGGCGAGCTCGAGCAGGCGCGCGTCGGCGGGGTAGGCGACCGCGAGGCCCTCGGAGGCGACGTAGCGCAGCTCGCCGCGGCCGACGGCGTCGAGGGCGATCACAAACGTGCGCCGGCGGTCGAGCTCGTCTCGGTGCGCGCGCAGGAAGGCGCGCATGCCCTCCATCGGAGATTCGCCGCCGCCGGTGAGGACGACCCACGGATCGAGGTTCGCGGGTGGGTTCGCGCGCAGCTCGCTCGCGAGGGCGAGCGCCACCGCCACGCCCGAGGCGTTGTCGTTGGCCCCGGGCGAGGCGGGGGAGTACTCGATGTCGAGCAGGGCGAAGCCGGCGACCAGCAGCGCCAGGGTGGGGAGGACCTGGATCGCGCCGATTGCGGCGGAGTCGAGGCCCGCCACGCGGGCGCCGAGAATGGGGACGAGCAGGGCGAGCGACCAGAACGGGATGCGCGGCGGGTCGAAGCCGAAGAGCCGGGTCGCCCGCGTGGCCCGTTCCAGCGAGCGGCCGAAGAAGAGCTGGCCGGTGCGGGCGACGTCGTAGTGGGCGACGATCAGCAGGCGCGCGGGCGCCTCGCGCGAGCGGCCGCGCGCGACGACGTTCTGCGAGCCGCGGCGGAAGAACAGCGTGCGCAGCAGGTACAGGCGCGTGTTGAGGTCGAGATAGAGCGAGGCGGCGGCGACCAAGGCGAGCGCGAAGCCGACCGGGGGGAGGGGGAGGGCGATGACGCTCGCCGCGAACCCGAGCGCGCAGTGCGCGGCCCAAATGAGCGCGGCCTGGGGGTGGACGTAGGTCGCCTCGACGTCGGCTCTCCAGCCGAGCTCCCGCAGCCGGCGGGCGAGGTGGTTTGCGGCGCGGCGCTCGGCGTCCGTGCCCGGCCTGCGTCCCTCGAACCCGCAGAGCGCCTCGACGTCGGCGACCATGCGCTCAGCGTTTGGGCTCTCCTCGCTCACGGGCGGGATTATCCCCTCGCGCCCGCGAAGGCCAGCGCGGTCAGCGCTTGGGGCCGATGTGGCGGTCCATGAGCTCGACCGAGGCGCGCCGCGCGACCGAGATGTTCCAGCGGTTCGCCTGGCGCCACTCGACGCCGACCTTCTCGCAGTACTCGCAGAACAGCGCGCGGATGTCCGCCGAGCGGTTCGAGAACTGGTAGCGCGGATACCAGTAGGTGCGGTGCGGGTGGACCGCCGGGTTCATGAACCGCGAGCCGTCAGAGTGGATCAGCCCGCGCAGGAACGACCACGGGCGCCGGTCGAGGATCTCGCGCTGCCAGTCCGCGAGCTTGATCCTGCGCGTGTGCTTCGTCCCGGCGCCGTGCTGGGGGAGCAGGCAGGGCCAGTGCTTGGAGTAGGAGACCACCTCGTCCATGTGCGCGTCGGCATGCGAGACGACGCGCACGCGGCTCTCGGGGATGACAGCCTGAGCTGCCTGCGCGCTGGCGCGAACGATTCCGGGATACGCCCGGTCGAGGAAGATGCTCAACCGGAAGACGCCACGCGGATGTCGTGCCAGCGAGCCATCGCCGAGATAGATGCCCAAGAGGTACGCGTACGGGCGGAACGCGACCTCACTCAGATCCAGCGGCCGCGAACAGCCGCCGCGACAGGGTTCGCCCGGTGGGTAGCGGGGGTCACCGACGCCCGGTACCTTGCCCGCGAGCCAGTGGCCGACCGTGCTGCGGGGGATGCCGGTGGCGCGGGAGATCTGGCAACGGTTGAGGCCCAGCTCCGCCAGGTAGAAAACCGCGTCGACCTCGCCGGCCAGGCGGGTCATCGGCGATGCGGCGGGTGGGATTCGAACCCACACGTCCTTGCGGACACGGCTTTTTGAGAGCCGCGAGTCTGCCCATTCCTCCACCGCCGCGTGGAGACTTTCATTCTGCCGACTCTGGCAGTCGTCGTGTCACGGGATCCGCGCGACTCGCGCCGAAATCGCAACGCCTCAGCAACTAACCTCGGCAGAGCCATGTGCGGCCGCTACACGCTCGCCAACCCCGATCCCAACCGGATCAAGCTGCGCTTCGAGCTCCCCGACGAGACCGAGATCGACGAGCGGCCGCGCTTCAACATCGCGCCCACGGACCCGGTGCTCGCCGTCCGCGAGCGTGCCCAGCGGCGCGAGCTCGGCACCCTGCGCTGGGGCCTGATCCCCGGCAAGTGGGCGCTCGAGAAGAAGGGTCCGCCGCTCATCAACGCGCGCGCCGAGTCGCTCGAGCGCCAGCCCGCCTTCGCCGAGTCGTTCCGCGAGCGCCGCTGCCTGATCCCCGCTGACGGGTTCTACGAGTGGCGCCGCGACGAGCGCGGCAAGGTGCCGATCTGGTTCAGCCGCCCCGACGGCGACCTCTTCGCCTTCGCCGGCATCTGGGCGCGCTACGAGCCCCGCGACTCAGAGCCCATCGCGAGCTGCGCGCTCATCACCTGCGCGCCCAACGAGCTCATGCGCCCGATCCACGACCGGATGCCGGTCGTCCTCGATCCCGAGGCGGAGGAGCTCTGGATCTCCGACACGAACGACATCGAGGCCCTGCTCGAGGTCCTGCGCCCGGCCCCCGAGGACGCCCTCGTCATGCGCGAGGTAAACGACTTTGTCAACGATGTGCGCAAAGATGGGCCCGAGCTGATTGCCCCGCGCGACAGCCACGCGACGCTCTTTTGAACGCGCGGGCGTGTTAGAGGGGGACTGGGACGAGCAGATATGGGGTTGATGATGATTTCGCTGAGACAAACGCTGACACTCGTCGTTGCCGCGGTCCTGATCGCCGCCCTGCCCGCCGCGGTAGCGCCGGAGAGCGCGCAGGCGCGTAGCTGCAAGGGCGCCAACACCGCCTCCAAGAAGCTCACCAAGAAGAAGGCGCGGGCCGCGATCCAGTGCCTCGTCAACAAGAACCGCAGCGCCAAGAACCTGCGCCCCAACAAGAACCTGCAGCAGGCCGCGCAGGCGCACACCCGCTACATGCGCAAGCACAACTGCTTCTCACACCAGTGCCCCGGCGAGCCGTCGCTCGAGGGGCGCGTGCGGCGCACCGGGTACCTGCGGGGGGCGCGCAGCTTCGCGCTCGGCGAGGTCATCGCCCATAACCGCTCGCGGGCGACGCCGCGGGACATCGTGCGCCAATGGATGCGCAGCTCCTCCCACCGGGCGACGCTTCGGAACAGCACCTACCGCCACTTGGGCGTGGGGGTCTCCGTGCGCAACGGCAGGGCGTTCTACACCGTCGTCGTCGGCAAGAAGAGCGGCTAAGGCAGGCGCCGGCTGCAGGCGCTGCGCCTAGGCCCTGCTGGGCGCGGCGTCCTCGCCCGCGAGCGGAGCGCCCCTGATCGGGCGCTCCTCCTCGATGTGCCACTGCTGGTTGAACGCGACCATCGCGACCACGATCAGCAGCAGCTGCACGGGGATGAGCAGGAGCGTGAGCAGCCCGAGCATCTCCTCTGGGAGCGCGGGAGAGCTCAGCCCGTCCTTGGCGCGGTCGAACCAGGCGGGAGTCGCGACCCCGGCAAAGATCGCGAGGATCACGGCAAGCGACGCGGCCACGGGCAGCACGCCCCGGTTCCAGCGCGAGACCAGATAGGCGAACAGCACATACACGCCTGCCCAGGCGAGCGCGATGATCGCCATCGTCGTGTCCTGCAGCCGTTCCCAGCCGCCGAACACGATGATCACGATCAGCGCCGCTGAGATCAACAGCACGAGCGCGACGAGCGCCTTCGTCGACTTGTTGCGGGCGCTCTCGCGGTTCGGGCGCCAGACCTCGTACCCCGGGCGGACGTGCGTCGCCTCCATCGAGCGCAGTGTAAATCCGCGGCCCACCGGACGCGACATATGGGCGCAACCGGATCGCCCGCTGGGCCTATGATCGTGGACGCGCGGGCGTGGTGGAATTGGTAGACACGCCGGCTTTAGGTGCCGGTGCTCGTAAGAGCGTGGGGGTTCAAGTCCCTCCGCCCGCATAGGCTCGGTACCCTGATGGGCCCAACAACCGGGGGCAGTGGCCAAATTGGTAAGGCACCGGTCTCCAAAACCGGCGATTCCAGGTTCGAGTCCTGGCTGCCCCGCTTGACGCCGGCCGCAACAAAGCGGGGGTCGGCGCTGTTGGTCCTTAGAGAGATGCTCGCGCGCCCGCACATTCCGCTTGCCGCAATCGCCTGTGCGCTGCTCACCGTCGCGCTGCTCGCGTTGAGCCCCGCGCCGGCGGCGGCACTCGAGACCGACTGCCCGAAGGCGAAGGCGACCCCCGCCCAGGCGACCCCCGCCCAGCTCAAGCGCGCGATGCGCTGCCTGCTGCGCGAGGTACGCACGAAGCGCAACTCCGGCAAGGTCAAGGCGCACCCCGACCTGACGCGCATCGCGCGGCGGCACACCAAGGTCATGCTGCGCAAGAACTGCCTGCGCCATCGCTGTCGCGGCGAGGCCCCGCTCGACCAGCGACTCGAGGCCTCCGGCTACCTGCGCCCAGGGCAGCGCTACGGGTACGCCGAGGCGATCGGGTTCAGCACTACCCCGCTCGCCATGATGGAGACCTGGCTCAACCCGCGCAACGGCGTGCGCAAGAACATCCTCGGCCGCCGCTTCACGCACGTCGGCATCGGGGTGGGCAAGGGCGCCGCCCGGCGGGGCAAGCCCGATTCGCGCTACGCGACCTACACGGTGCTCCTGGCCTGGCGCCGGGGCTGAGTTCAACCTCCGCCGAACCTATAATCGGGGCCGTTCAGCGGGCGAGGTGTAACTGGTTGCACGTCAGCCTTCCAAGCTGAAAGTAGCGGGTTCGAGCCCCGTCGCCCGCTTGACACGAAAGGGCCGAAATACGGCATCATGAGTGTCAACGGGCACCGCCCGAAGCGGGGCCCGGACAACTGAATTCGGGGCGTGGCGCAGTCTGGTAGCGCATTCGGCTGGGGGCCGAAAGGTCGCTGGTTCAAATCCAGTCGCCCCGACTTCAAAGCGAGGGCTCCGCGAGGGGCCCTCGCGCGTTGACGGGAGGGAAGAGGCGGATTTGTCCCGTATCTGGGGACAAATCCGCCTCGCTTGTGCCGGCGCGGGACGGGAGGAGGAGAGGTCAGCTCCCCGACTTCCGGCTGATCTCGATCCGCTTCGTCTCGGGCTCCTCGACCTTGGGCTTGGGGATCGAGATCTCGAGCACGCCGTCTTCGAACGTCGCCTTGACGTCGTCGGCGTCGACGCCCGGCGGCAGCGTCATCGAGCGCGAGAAGGCGCCCCACCGCCGCTCGCGGCGGACGTAGTTGCGCTTCTTCTCCTCCTCGCTCTCGCTGTGCTCGCCGGAGACGGTGAGGACGTTGTCCTTCACCTCGATCGTCACGTCATCGGGGCCCATGCCCGGCGCGTCGGCCAGCACCACGTACCGGTCGTCCTCCTCCACGACATCGACCGAGAGCCGCCACGTGCGGCGCCCACCGTCGGTGAGATCCTGGAACAGGTCCCCGAACGCGCGGTCGATCCGCTCGCGCAGCTCCCCAAGCTCAGCGAAGGGGCTTGCGGGCGTGAGGGTCGCTGCCATCTCGGCACCTCCTCTGATCGCTTTCTCTGCACTCCGACCGTACGCCCGCCATCGCGCCGCTCCATCCGCCGCGACTCGGGGATTCCATCCGTCGCCACTACGGAGGCCCGACGGCTACCGACCGGACCGCGGCCAAGCGAACGTGGTCTTCGCTGACGACCCTGGGATCTACCCATCGCTCCGACGCACGCGCCCGGTTGCGACCGCCCCAGGCGGGTACTCGGCTCGATCATCCGCACACCGAAGCCTCGGCGCTGACCGGCCCGAGCAGCCGGGGGTCCGTAGTGAGCCCGGACTCAGGACCGGCCGCCCGTACCGATGTCGTCGTCGCGGTCGTTGGTGAGCATCGGCATCAAATCCCTACGAAGGAGGATCGCGATGGCGGTCGCAAAGGTCATTGAGATCACGGCGACCTCGGAGGAGAGCTTCGAGGACGCGATCAAGCAGGGCATCGCCAAGGCGTCGGAGACGGTACGCGGGATCCAGGGCGCCTGGGTCAAGGAGCAGAAGGTCCTCGTCGAGGACGGCCAGATCTCCGGCTTCCGCGTCGACCTGAAGGTGACCTTCGTCCTGGACTAACGGTCACGAGCCGAGCCCGTCGCACGAGGTCAACGATGTCGGAACCCAGCATCATCGATCGCAGCGCGCACCAGGCGCGCGCGTGGTTGAACGAAATGGCGGCGGAGCTCGGGATCAGTGACCACCGCACCGCATACCGGGTCCTGCGCGGCGTGCTGCACACGCTCCGCGACCGGCTGACCGCCGAGGAGAGCGCGCAGCTCGCCGCGCAGCTACCCACCATGATCCGCGGCATCTACTACGAGGGTTTCCAGCCCGGGCGCGTGCCCGAGGCCTACCACGACGTCGACGCGTTCCTTGAGCGGGTCTCGGACGCCGCGCTGCTCGAGGGCAAGACCCAAGCCTCGGTCGCGACCGAGGCGGTCGCCAAGGTCCTGGCGCGCAACGTGAGCACCGGCGAGCTCGACGACGTGCTCGCGCAGCTGCCCGAATCCCTGCGCCCGCTGTTCACCGCTCCCGGCGGGACGAGCTGACCCACGTCCGCGCGGGCTTCGACCCGCGGCCGCGACCGGCGGCGCGCCCAGGGGTGTTTGTGGCCTGCCAGCGCGGGCGGTACCGTTGTCGCAAGTGGGACAACCCGGAAAGGCGGCACCCAGCATGAGCGGCGCCACGCTGTCGAAGGATCAGGTCGAACGGCTCCTCGACGTGGGGAGAGCGCTGGTCTCCGAGTTGGACCTCGACGCGGTCCTGCGCCGCGTGATCCAGGAGGCCCGCGACCTCACCGGCGCCCGTTACGTGGCCCTCGGGGTGCTCGACGCGCAGAAGAAGGGCCTCGAGCGCTTTGTGTATCTGGGCGTCGACGAGGAGACGCGCCGGCGCATCGGCCCGCTTCCGCGCGGGCGGGGCGTCCTCGGCGAGCTGATCAAGAACCCCAAGCCGCTGCGCATCGACGACCTGAGCGCCCACCCGCGTTCCTTCGGCTTCCCGGCGCACCACCCGGAGATGCGGACGTTCCTCGGGGTCCCGATCCTGATCCGCGGCGAGGCCTGGGGCAACCTGTACCTGACCGAGAAGGCCGGCGGCCAGCCGTTCGACGAGAGCGACGAGCGCATGGTCACGGTGCTCGCCGAGTGGGCCGCGATCGCCGTGTACAACGCGCGGCTCCACGGCAGCGTCGAGCGCCGCCAGACCGAGCTCGAGCGCGCCCTCCGCACGCTCGAGGCGAGCGCCGCGCTCGCGCGCGCGGGCGCGGCCGGCATGGGGGTCGACCGCCTCTCGGAGTTGATCTGCAAGCGCGGCCGGGACCTGGTCGGGGCTCACCGGGTCGCGCTCCTCTTCTCCGCGGGCGACGAGCTCGTGGTCACCGCCGCCGCTGGGGAGGGGGCCGCCGAGTTGGTCGGCGCCAAGATCGCCTCCGACGGGCCGATCGTCGCCGAGGGCCTGAGCCACTCCCTGCCCCGCAGCCTCGCCGCCGGGGAGCACGCGACGCTCGGCAACAAGGGCCTGGCGGTGGACGCGACCGCGGCGCTCGTCTCCAGGCTCGACTTCCGCAGCGGCGAGGTGGGTCTGCTGGTCGCCATCCACACGGAGCCCGGCAAGCGCTTCGACGACGAGGACGAGCGCCTGTTCACGTCGTTCGTCGCCTCCGCGGTCACCACGCTCGCCACGGCGAAGGCGGCGGAGGAGGAGAAGCTGCGGCTCGCGCTCGACGCGTCGGAGCGTGAGCGGCGTCGGTGGGCGCGCGAGCTCCACGACGAGACCCTCCAGGAGCTTGGCGCGCTGCAGATGCTCATCGAGACCATCGACCTCTCGACGGACCCGGAGCGCGCGAAGGAGCTCTTGCGGCGGGCGGCTGAGCACATCGACCGGGGCATCGGGAACCTGCAGGGGCTGATCACCGAGCTGCGCCCCGCCGCCCTCGACGAGCTCGGCGTGGAACCCGCCATCCACGCCCTGATCGAGCGCATCACGGGGATCTCCGAGCTTCGCGTCGACGCCGACGTCAGCCTGGACGGCGACGGAGGCGAAAGCGGCGAGCGCCTGGACCCCGAGATCGAGTCGACGATCTACCGGCTGGTTCAGGAGGGCCTCAACAACGTCGTCAAGCACGCCGACGCCACGACGGTGCGGCTGCGGGTCACGGAGGCCGACGGCGCGGTGGAGGTCGTCGTCCGCGACGACGGCAAGGGCTTCGACCCGGAGCGGACGGACGGCGGCTTCGGCCTTCTGGGGATGCGCGAGCGGGTGGCGCTGGTCGACGGAACGCTGAAGATCGCAATGGCGCCCGGCGGCGGCACCGAGCTCCGCGCCAGGCTGCCCGCGCGGCGCGCGTCGAGCACCGAGACGCCCCGCGTCGAGGTGCGCCTGGGCTCGCGCTGGGTCTGACCTAGAGGTCGTCGACGAGCCCGTGCTCGCGGGCGAACCGCACCAGCGCCGCCCGGTTGGTGGTCCCGACCTTGCGGTGGATCGCCGAGCGATGCGTCTCGACCGTGCGCACGCTCAGCACCAGCTGCTCGGCGATCTCGGGGTTGGTGTAGCCCTGAGCGATCAATGCCAAGACCTCGGCCTCGCGCTGGGTGAGGCCGCCCGGCGGACCCTCGGGCTCGGCGGCCACCTTGGCGCCGAGCTGCGGGTTGATGTAGCTGCCGCCGTTCAGTACCTCGCGGATCGCCTGGATCAGCTCCTTGCCCGCGGATCGCTTCACTACGTAGCCCTTCGCGCCGAGGCGGAACGCCTCGCGGGCGAACGACGGGTCCTCCTGCATCGTGAGCGCGATGATCGCCGTGTTGGGGGAGCCCTCGAGGATCGCCGGGATCATCGGCAGGCTCGAGCCGTCGGGCATGTTGAGGTCGAGGACGAGGACATCGGGCTTGAGGCCCGAGGTGCGCCGGCGCGCGCCTTCGGCGTCGCCAACCTCGGCGACCACCTCGATATCCGGCTCGGACTCGAGGATCATCCGGATTCCGTCGCGGACGATCGCGTGGTCGTCGGCCAGGATGACCGTGATCGTCGACTCGCCGTCAGCAGCCATCGCTGCCCCTAGCTCCTCTCCGCCTGCAGCGCACGCACCATAACGCTTGAAGTTAGTTGCGGCGGTCACGGTTCGTTTCGTGCCTCGCTCCGTAGCGGGGATCCGTAGTGGCTACGGATGCGCGTAGGGGTCGCCGCTCCCAGTCGCAGATCGCCGGCTGGGCGCCTCGGGCCTCGCCGTCCGTGGTGGGCTGTCGAAGTTTGAAACGGCTGTGCTGCAGCCGGACGCTTCCTCCCAAGCAACCGGTGACTGGCGACCGGCGACCGGCGACCAATCTCAAGCCTCACCCCACGCCAGCACGCCAGCCACATCGAGCGTCGAGAGCACCCCGGTGGCGTGCCCGGTGGTCCCGTCGACCACGAGCACATGCGACACCTCGTGCTCGACCATGAGCCGCGCGGCTCGGTCGAGAGGGTCGCCGGGGGTGAGCCTCGGGATGGCGCTGCCGGCCACCTCGCCCGCGGTGGTCGTGTCCAGGTCGCCCTCCGCGGCGCGGATCAGGTCGCTGTCGGTGACCACTCCCCAGCCGCGATCCTGCATGACGACCACGCAGTGGATGTGCTCGGTCGCCATCATGCGCGCCACCTGCCGTAGCGGCGTCTCCGCGGGGCACGAGATAACGCCGAGGCGCATGGCGTCGCCAACGGTCGCGTGTTCGTAGGACGGGGTGCGGTAGCTCCCGCGGCTCTTGAGGCTTGTGTCCGTCATCGGCGACGCTCCTTGGTCTTGGGGGTTTCACCGCGAAGGTACGGGGGAGGGGCGCCGCCTACATCGGGCGGTGATGCCCTATCCGACCCCGTAGCCACCACGGAGGCGAGTCGCGGATCCCGCACGGATGGAGAAAGCCCGCCCGGCTGCGAGGCTCGATGGCGGTCATGGAGTTCCTTTCGATGGCACAGATCGCAGTCGGGCTCGCCGCCGTGCTGATCGCGCTCGGGTTCGCGATCCCGTCGCACGGGCACGGCGAATGCGCGGCAGAAGATCCGGGGCCTGTGAGCTTGGGAGTTCCCAAGGACGGTCGGGGCGGCCCGGCCGGCCGTGGACGGCTCTGAGGGTTGCCATGCCTCTCGTCCGTTGCCCCCACTGCGGGGAGGACACGTTCGCGATCACCGGCTGGGCCGACCTCGACCATTGCGCGAACTGCGGTCGCCCGCTCGCCCAGGCGCGAGTCGTGGAGCGCGCCGCCGTCGAGATCGCGTGGCGCCGCCGGGAGGCCGCGCCACGGCCCGCGCCCGCGGGTGAGCCGCGGCGCAGGTCGAGGCCCGGGAGCCTGAGATGAGGATCCTGGTCGGATACGACGGGCGGGAGAACGGCGACGACGCCCTGCGCTTCGCCCGTGAGCTCGCGGCGATCGAGGGCGCCCAGCTCCACGTGGTGGCGGCGCTCGACTACGCGCCCCTGCCGATCGCGGTCGACGCCTACGAGCGCGCCCTGGAGGAGCACTTCGACGAGATCTTCGAGCGCGCGGCGCAAGTTCTCGGCGAAACGCCCTTCGAGCGCCGGCCCGTCAGCGACGGCTCGCCCGCGCGGGCACTCAACGATCGCGCGGAGCATGAGGAAGCGGATCTGATCGTGGTGGGGTCGACCCACCGCGGGCGGCTGGGCCGCGTCTACCCCGGTAGCGTCGCCGACCGTCTGCTGAACGGCGCGCCGTGCCCGGTGGTCGTCGTCCCGCGCGGTTACGCGCCCGAGCGCCCCGGGCTGGGACTGGTGGGCGTGGGCTACGACGGCTCGCCGGAAAGCCGGACGGCGCTCGCGTCCGCAAGGCACTTCGCCAAGGCCCTGGACGCGGAGCTGGAGCTGATCGGCGTCGTGCCGCCGATCCCGTCCGTACCCCCGGTTTGGGCGGGGACCGCCGCGGACGTTGAGGTGGCGATGCGCGAGCGGCTCGAGGAGGCGCTCGCTCGGGCCGCCGAGGAGATCGACTGCGAGTTCGAGGTGAGCACCGCGCTGCTTGAGGGTGATCCGGCCGCGGCGCTTGCCGCACGGGGCGTGGAGCTCGACCTTCTGGTGCTGGGCTCGCGCGGGTACGGACCGATCCGCCGCGCGCTTCTTGGGAGCGTCTCGGCCGCTGTCGCGCGGACCGCCCCGTGCCCGGTCCTGGTGATTCCGCGCGGCTGGGGTGAGGGCTGACCGGGGCGTGGTGAGAGAAGTGCTGCAAACGGGCGGTTTTCGCGACCTACGATCGACCTCGATGGCTGCTTGGCCGCAACGGGCGTCGGTCCCCGAGCTCGGCTCGCTCGAGCGCCGGCACCGGATGCTGGTGCGCGCTATCGAGCTCGCTCTTCTCTTCGCGGCGCTGGCGGTGCTGCTCCTCGCAGCGGCGGCGATCCTGGTGAGCCCGGCCCTCGTGACCCTCGCGACCATCGTCGCCGCACTGGCGATCGCCACGGTCGGTTTCGGGATCCGCGCCGCCGTGCACAGGCGGCCAGACGGGCAGCATCGAGGGTGAGCTCGCGAGGCGAGCGAACCGCTGCATCCTCGCCCGCGGTCCGCGAGCTGGGCGAGCTGGGTGCCGGCGACGTGGCCTACGCGGGCGGCAAGGGAGCGAACCTCGGCGAGATGATCCGCGCCGGCATGCCCGTTCCCCCGGGGTTCGTCGTCGGGGCGCCCGCGTACGCGACGTTCCGCGACGAGTCCGGCATCCGCGAGCAGCTCGCCGCGGTGCTGGGCGGGCTCGACGTGGACGACACGGAGGCCCTGCGATCGGCCGCCAAGGCTGCGCGCGAGCTCGTGGAGGGCGCCGAGATCCCGCCGGGCATCGCGGACGCGATCGAGGCCCGGTACCGGGCGCTCGACGAGGCGGCCGAGCTGCCGGTCGCGGTCCGCTCGTCGGCCACGGCCGAGGACACGGCGTCGGCCTCCTTCGCGGGTATGAACGAGACCTTCCTCAACGTGCGCGGCCCCGACGGCGTCCTGGCGGCCGTCCGGGACTGCTGGGCGTCGCTGTTCGGCGCGCGCTCGATCTACTACCGCGCGAAGCGCGGCTTCGACCCGGTCCTGATGGACATCGCGGTCGTCGTCCAGGCGCAGGTCGATGCGATGGCCTCCGGGGTGATGTTCACCGTGAACCCGGCGACGGGGGACCGGGGTGAGCTCGTGATCGAGGGCTCGCGAGGACTCGGGGAGGCCGTGGTCTCGGGCTCGGTCTCGCCGGACCGGTTCGTCGTCCGCAAGGCCGACCTCGAGATCCTCGCCCGCGAGATCCGCGAGAAGGAGGTGGCGGTCGAGCCCCTGCCGGGCGGAGGCACGCGAACCGTGTCGCTCGCCGGGGAGGCCTCTAGGGAGGCGGCCATCAGCGACGCGCAAGCGATAGAGCTCGCGCGCTTCGGGCGCGCCCTGGAAGCGCACTACGGCGCCCCGCAGGACACCGAGTGGGCGATCGACGCCGCCGGCAAGGTCTGGATGCTGCAGTCACGGCCCGTCACGACGCTCGCGGGGGAGGCGGAGCCGCCCGCCCCCGAGGGCGAGGGCGAGCTCGAGGTGCTCGCGCGCGGCCTCGGCGCCGCACCCGGGCGCGCGAGCGGCGTGGCGCGCCTCATCGAGAGCCTTGACGAAGGCGCGCGCCTGGGAGACGGGGAGGTCCTCGTCGCCCGGATGACCGCGCCCGACTGGGTGCCGCTCATGCGCCGCGCCGCGGCGATCGTGACCGACTCCGGCGGCATGACTTGCCATGCGGCGATCGTGTCGCGCGAGCTCGGCATTCCGTGCTTGGTCGGCACGCACGACGCCACCGCGGCGATCCAGGACGGCGAGCTGGTCACGGTCGATGCCGGCGCGGGACTTGTGGCGCGCGGGGCGCTGTCGGCGGAGCCGGCGGTCGCGCCGCCGCCCGCGGTCACCGAGCGCGCGGCACCGGTCACGGGCACGCGCCTGCTCGCGAACCTCTCGGAGCCCTCCCAGCTCGAGCGCGTGGCCGACCTGGACGTCGACGGCGTGGGGCTCTTGCGCGCCGAGCTCATGATCGTGGAGGTCCTGGAGGGCAGGCACCCCCGCCTGCTGCTCGAGGAGGGGAGGGCCGACGAGGTCGTGGACCGGCTCGCGGACGCGCTCACCGCGTTTGCGGAGGCCCTCGCGCCCAGGCCGGTCACCTACCGGACGATCGACTTCCGCTCCAACGAGTTCCGCAACCTTGAGGGCGGCGAGCGCTTCGAGCCGGTCGAGGCGAACCCGATGATCGGCTACCGCGGGGCGCTTCGCTACCGGCATGAGCCCGATCTGTTCGAGCTCGAGCTGCGGGCCCTGGATCAGGTCTGGCGGCGCGGCCACCGCAACCTGCACGTGATGCTGCCCTTCGTCCGCGTCGCCGAGGAGATCGAGGCGTGCAAGCGCATGATCGACGACGTCGGGCTCGGGCGGCGCCGCGGCTTCGAGCTGTGGGTGATGGCCGAGGTCCCGACGGTGCTCTTCAACCTGGAGCGCTACGCGGAGCTCGGGATCGCCGGGATCTCGATCGGGTCCAATGACCTGACCCAGCTCCTCCTCGGGGCCGACCGCGACTCCGAGCTCGTCGCCGAGGTCTTCGACGAGCGCGATCCCGCGGTCGTCGCGTACCTGCGCCAGCTGATCCCCAAGGCGCGGGCGCTCGGCTTGCGCACGTCGATCTGCGGGCAGGCGCCCTCGGTCTACCCGGAGTACGCGGACATCCTGGTGGACGCCGGCATCGACGCGATCTCCGTGAACCTGGACGCCGTCGACCGCGCCAGGCGGCTGGTCGCCGCCGCCGAGCGCAGGCGGCTGCTCGAGGCCTCGCGGGCGAGCTGAAGCCCGGCGCGCCCCGCGCAGATGCGCCGGGCCTCGCCGTGGCGCGGTGTCTTTTACCGAGCGCCAGCTCACCCCCACCGGCCGTGCGAGAACGTTGCCCATCGCAACGGAATCGCACGCTCGGCGGGTGTGTGTGGGCGGGGATGAAGTGCGCCGCCTCCCGGGGTCTCAGCCGTTCGGGCAGACCACCGCGCGCCCGCGGATCTCGCCGCGGCTCAGGCGCTCGTAGGTTTCCGCGGCGTCGTCGAGGGAGGCGCGCTCCTGCTCCACGCGGATCGCCCCGGAGCGCGCGAGGTCGAGGACCTCCATCAGCTCGATCCCGCTGCCCCAGTACGTGGAGGCCACCTCGCACTCGTACGGCATGGTGAACCAGCCGTACTCGAGCGACCCCCCGCCGAGCCCGACCAGCGTGAGGTCGCCCTTCACCCGGGCGACCTGCTGCGCGAGCGCGATCGTCTGGCCGGCACCGACCATGTCGAGCACCAGCTCGGCCCCTCGGCCGCCGGTGAGCTCGCGGACGGCCTCGATCGCCTCGTCGCCGGGTTCGAACGCTTCGTCCGCGCCGGCCTCGCGCGCGAGCTCGCGCTTGTCAGCTGCCAGGTCCACCGCCACGATGCGCGCACCGGAAAGCGCCTTCAGGATCTGCACGGCCAAATGACCGAGCCCCCCGACGCCGATCACGACGGCCGTCGAGCCCGGCACGAGCAGGTGCAGCGATCGCTTGATCGCGTGGTACGGAGTGAGCGCCGCGTCGGTGAGCGGCGCGGCGTCGCGTGGGTCGAGGTCGCCTAGCGGGACGAGCAGGCGGGGGGAGGGCACAAGCATGTACTCGGCCATGCCGCCGTCGAGTCCGAGCCCGCCGCCGAGACTCCCGATCTCATCCTGCCGCTCGCAGTAGTTCTCCTCGGAGAGCCGGCAGGCGCGGCACTGGCCGCAGCCCCACGGCCCGTACACGATCACGGCGTCACCTTCCGCGAACCCCTCGACCCCGGCGCCGACCTTGGCGACCCAGCCTGCGTTCTCGTGGCCGAGGGTGAAGGGCGTCTTCCAAGGCATCTGGCCCTCGGGCCACTCCATGATGTGCAGATCGGAGTGGCAGGCACCCGCGCCGCCGACCTTGAGCACTACCTCCCCCGGGCCGGGATCGGGAACCGGCACCTCGACGAGCTCAGGGGGGCGTTCCCACTCGATCAATCGGAACGCCTTCATCGTCTCCGGCATCGCTGCCTCCTTGGCTTGTTTTTCCCGCCTCGACGCTAGGTGGCCGAGCGCGGGCTCACCACCGGGCTGCCCGCGCAGCCGCCTGCGTAGTCGCCACGGAGGCGGTCGCGCTCAGCGCCGCGCCAAGGAGCGCGAACGGGTCCCAGTGCGCGGGCCGCGCCTCGTCGGGTAGAGCCGCTCGCGGACCCGGGTCTCGATCTTGTGGAGATCCAGCGGCGGGGAGGGCTCGGATCCGAAGAGCGGCGTCCGGCACCGCGGGCATTGGTCCGCGATGGGGACTCCGCGCACCGCGACCGTCGCCCTCGCGCAGTGCGGGCAATAGACCCGCGAGATCACCGGCCGCCCTCCTGCGGCGACCTGCTCGCTGAGCCCTCGACGCCAGGATGCGCGTACCAGTCGCTCGTCTGCACCTGCGTCTGATCGGTGCTGGCAACTACAGCTGACATCGCTGACACCTCCCTTCTGCGAACACGACCGATTGTATTCGCGGACGGCGTTCCGCCATCCGTAGTGGGAGCGGATCCGCCGTTGGTGGGGAGGGCGGACCCCTCCAGCAGAGGTGGTGCAGCCGAGGTTAACGACGTGCGTCCGCGGAGGGGCGCCGGCGCAAACCCGCCCCGGCGCCGGCGCCCCTGTGGTGCGCGGACCCCCTAGCCCGCGGCGCCGGTCGGCGCGGCCGCGGGGAGGTCTTCCTTGCGGCGCGCGATCACGATGCGGCCGTCGGTCTCGGCGACGGCGACCTTGCGCAGCCGGCGGCGTGGGTCGAACGAGACGCAGCCGGTCTTGACGTCGTACTCGTAGCCGTGCCAGGGGCACTTGAGCGCGGGGCCCTCGACCTCGCGGTAGTCGCCGACCACCGCGCCGTCGACGCACGGCACCATCCGGCCGTCCGAGAGCCGCGCGCCCTGGTGCAGGCAGCGATCGACGTAGGCGTGCAGCTCGCCCTCGCCGTCGCGGATCACCACCACCGGCAGGTCGCCCAGTTGCGCGGGGACCATCTGCCCGGGTTCAAGCTCGGCAGCCGGGCCCACGTCCACGGTGGGCCCGGCGCCGCCCCCATTCCCAGCGGTCACGCGGCCACCCCCTCGACGCGCGCCGCCTCGGGCGCCGGGAGCCGCCGGTAGATCGCGCGCGCGTTCTCGGAGAAGATCTTGCGCGCCAGGTCCTGGTTGAGGCCCGCGGGCAGCGACTCCTCCGGCGAGTCGAAATCCCAGTGCGGGTAGTCGCTTGAGAAGCAGACGAGTTCGTCGGACTCCATCTGGCCGATCAGCGTCTCGAGCTGTGCGGCGGTGAACTCCTCGATCGGCTGGGTCGCGAAGCGGACCTGCTCGCGGATGATCCGGCTCGGCAGGCGCTTCACCCACGGGACCTCGTGGCGCAGCTCCTTGTACTGCTGGTCGGCGTGCCACATGAGGTGCGGCACGTAGGAGAAGCCGCCCTCGATCATGATCACGCGCAGGTCGGGGTAGCGGTCGAAGACGCCGTTGAAGATCAGACTCACCGTCTGCGACATGAAGACCTGCGGCACGAGCGTGTGCCACTCGGCGAAGTAGCGGTGCCGCCCGAGCGCGGTGGGGGAGTTCTCGCTGTGGTGGATCCCCACCACCAGGCCGTGGCGCTCGGCCGCCTCGAAGATCGGGTGGTAGCGCGGGGCGCCGAACGCCTCATACCCGCTGTAGAGCATCACCTGGACGATCCGCGGGTGCTCGGCGAGGCGCTCGATCTCGCGCGCCGCGGCCTCCGCGTCCCACGAGTTGACCTGCACCGAGCCGTACAGGCGCTCGTCGCGCTCGAGCCAGTGCTCGACGAGCCAGTCGTTGTAGGCGCTCATCAGCGCCGTCTTGAACTCGACCCAGCCCTCCTGCATCGAAGAGGCGTTGAGCCAGCCGGTGAGGATCGCGTGCGTGACGCCGAACTCATCGAGTAGTTGGCGCTGCAGCAGTCCCAGGTCGGACCCGCCGGGGCGCCCGTCGCCGGGCTTCGCGTCGGCGCGGTCCAGCCCACCGGCGGTCGGCTGGCTGTAGGGCAGCGCCCGGTCGGGAACCCAGCCGTAGTGGGTGATGTAGCGCTGCCATTGGGGCTCGAGGTAGGGGAGGAGGTCCTCGAGCAGGGCGCGCTCGTGGACGTCCGTGTCGATCAACTCGCGGGCCGGAGGGGCCGCGCCGTTGCCCTGTGCGGTCGCTTCAGCTGGTGCGGTTGCCATCGCTCCTCGTTTCGTCGTGTTTCGTGAGCTGCTTTCCTAGCAAGCCTATCGATTTGGTAGGGTTCACGCCGCTCACGACCCGGGCGCCTCCGGAGCGGGGGGCAGCGGGGTCGGGACAGCAACCCGAATCGCCTCTTCCCAGGAACGAACAGATGACTTCTCCCAGCACCAGCAGAGCCCCAGCGGGGCACCTCCTCCTCCCGATCGCCTCCTGGGAGGCGCCGCGATGACGGCGCCTCCCAGCGAGGCGACCGTCGCCCCCGGCCACGGGCTGCGCGACATCGCGCCCGCCGGGCGGAGCGCGCCCGCGCGCGACGTCGCGGAGACCGAGTGGACGCGCGGCCGCGAGCTGCGCTGGCGCCTGCGCCGGTGGATCCTGAGCCCACAGGCGCCGCTGATGGTGCTCGGCTTCGCGCTCGTCCTCGGCTTCTGGTACCTGGCCGTCGACGTCTTCGAGCTGCCGCGCTTCCGAGCGCTGCCGGGGCCGACGGAGGTCATCCGCGAGTGGACGAGCCGTGACCCCGCCTACGGCACGTCGATCTTCACCTCCTCCTACTACACGGACATCTGGATGAGCCTGCGGCGGGTCGCGATCGCGTTCTGCTTCGCGCTCGCGCTCGGTGTCCCGCTCGGTCTCGCGATGGGGGCGTCGGCGCGCTTCCGCCACTACTCGTTCCCGGTCCTCGAGCTCCTGCGCCCGATCCCGATCCTCGCCTGGGTGCCGCTCGCGATCCTGATGTTCCAGACCGATGAGGCGCCGGTCGTCTTCCTGACCTTTCTCGCGGCTTTCTTCGCCACGACCCTGAACGCACTGCTCGGGGTCCAATCGATCGACGAGAACCTGGTGCGGGCGGCGCGCTGCCTAGGCGCGCCGCCCTGGCGGGTCTTCCGCACGGTCATCGTCCCGGGCGCGCTGCCGTACATCTTCACCGGCCTGCAGGTGGCCGTCGGCGTCTCCTGGTTCTCGCTGGTCGCCGGCGAGATGATCGCGGGCCAGCACGGGCTCGGCTACCTGATCAACAGCTCGTACACGACGACGCGCTACCCGACGATCGTGATCGCGATGATCACCCTCGGCATCGTCGGCTTCCTCTCGAGCGCGGCGGTCCGGGCGGTCGGCAACCGGCTGATGGCCTACCGGACCCGAGGGGGCGGCCGATGAGCGCGGTCGTCGCGCAGGCCCCGCCGGGCGTCAACGCGGGGGCGATCAGCATCCGCGAGGTCGGCAAGTCCTACGGCGAGGGCAAGGGCAGGGTCGTCGCGCTCGAGCGCTGCTCGTTCGAGATCGCGCCGGGTGAGTTCCGCGTGATCGTCGGGCCGTCCGGGTGCGGCAAGACGACGTTGCTGGGCGCGATCGCCGGCTTCCACCCGATCACCGAGGGCGAGATCCGCCTCGACGGCGAACTGCTCTGTGGCCCCGGCGTCCCGCAGGCGCGGCCGGGGGGTGACCGGGTGGTCGTCTTCCAGCACTCGACGTTGTTCCCCTGGATGACGGTCCTCGACAACGTCACCTACGGCCCGGTCGTGCAGGGGCGGATGACGCGCGACGAGGCGCGCGAGCGTGCCCGCGACCAGCTCGCCGCCGCGGGCCTCGTCGGCTACGAGGACCTGTACCCGGGCGAGCTCTCGAGCGGCGTCGCGCGCCGGGTCGAGATCGTGCGCGCGCTGGTCAACGAGCCGCGCGTTTTGCTTTTGGACGAGCCCTTCCGCGGCATGGACTCGATCACCAAGTCGGTCATGCAGCAGGGGCTGCTCGAGCTGTATGACCGCTCGCGGGTGACGGTCTTCTTCATCACCCACGACATCGAGGAGGCCGTCTTCCTCGGGTCGCGCGTCTCGGTGATGAGCACGCGCCCCGGCCGCGTCCAGGCCACCATCGACGTCGACATCCCGCGCCCGCGCGAGGTCGGCGTGCTCACGTCGCCGTGCTTTCGCGAGCTGGTCGGTCAGGTGTCGGAGCTCGTGCGCGACGAGGCCCGCCGCGCGTTCGAGGCGGGGGAGAGGGAGCTCGCATGAACGCGAAGGCGCGCCGCACGATCGTGCGCCGCGGGATCCTCGGGGTCCTCGCGTGGCTCGCGTTCTGGGAGGTCGGCTCCCAGCTCGGCGAGTGGATTGGGGTCGCGGTCCCGTTCCTCGACAAGGTCCCGCCGCCGCACGCGGTCGTGGGCGACCTCGCGGAGTTGATCGGCGAGGCCGGCTACTGGAACAGCTGGGCGCTCAGCCTGCAGCGCGTGCTGTGGGGGTTTGCGTTCGCGATCGCGATCGGCGTCCCGCTCGCGCTGCTGATCGTCACCATCCGCACCTTCCGGGGGCTCTTCTTCCCGATCTTCGAGACGCTGCGGCCGATCCCGCCGCTCGCCTGGGTGCCGCTGGCGATCATCTTCTGGCCGACGCAGGAGCTCTCGATCACCTTCGTCACCTTCCTCGGCGCCTTCTTCCCGATCGTCCTCAACATCGTCGACGGCGCCGCCCAGATCGACCGCCGCCTGGTGCTGATCTCGCGCACGCTGGGCCTCGGCCGGGTGGGTACGTTCGCGAGGGTGCTCCTGCCGTCGACGCTGCCCGCGATGGTCACGGGGGCCGCGGTCGGCATGGGGATCACCTGGGAGGTGGTCGTGGCCGCGGAGCTGATCTCCGGCGGCGGCAACACGAGCGGCGACGGCGGCCTCGGCTTTCTCGTCTGGAACTCCTACCAGGGCGGCGATCTCCCGCGGATCGTCGTGGGGATGATCAGCCTCGGGGTCGCGGGGTACTTGTCGAGCACGATGGTGCGGGCGCTGGGTGCCCGCCTGATGCCCTGGAGGCGGGCGGCGTGACCGCGCGCGGCGAGACCCGCGTGGAGCGCGTGTCGGTCCGGCTCGGCGAAGGGCCATCCGAGAAGCTCGTGGTCCGCGACTGCTCGTTCGTGCTGCCGGCGGGCGCCGTGACCGCGATGATCGGGCCCTCGGGCTGCGGCAAGAGCACGATCGGCGCGGTGCTCGCCGGGTTCGAGCGCGCGAGTTCGGGGCGCGTGCGGCTCGACGGCCGGGAGGTCTCGGGGCCCTCGCCCGAGCGCCAGATCCTCTTCCAGGAGACGGCGCTGATGCCGTGGCTGACGACGCTCGAGAACGTCGTCTTCGCACCGGGTGCGCGCCGCCGAGACAAAAGGAGGCGCGAGCGCGCACAAAAGCTGCTCGAACGGGTCGGGCTCAGGGCCTTCGCGGACCGCTACCCGAGCCAGCTCTCGGGCGGGATGCAGCGGCGCGCGGAGCTCGCCCGGGCGCTGCTCAACGACCCGGCCCTCCTGATCTTGGACGAGCCGTTCCGCGGGCTCGACGCGATGACGCGCGAGCTCATGCAGGAGTACACGGCCGAGCTCCTCGGCGAGCGCCGGCAGACGACGCTGCTCGTGACCACCGACATCGACGAGGCGCTCCTGCTCGCCGATCGCGTGCTCGTCATGTCCAACCGCCCGACGCGCGTGCGCGAGCAGCTCGAGGTCGATCTACCGCGCCCGCGCACGCACGAGGCGGTGCTCACCGACGAGCGCTGCCAGGAGCTCAAGCGGCACGTGATCGAGCTGCTCACCGACGAGGTGATGCGGTCGTTCGCCGCCCAGGCGGCGGCGCCGGCCGACGACGTCTCGCGCGGCAACGGGGCCGCGCCCCTAACCACGACAACAAGGAGTCAGTAGTAAATGAGTGCAAAGCGCAGACGAACTTCCGCCGCGGCGGTGCTCGGCGCCGGCCTCGCGGCGCTCGCCTTCATGGTCGGCTGCGGGCCCTTCGAGGACGACACGGCCTCGGCTGACCTGGGGTCCGACGGCGAGCCGGTGACGCTCACCGTTGGCTACCAGCCCTACTACACGGAGGCCTGGTCCGGGCTCGTCATGCGTGACCAGGAGTTCTGGCGCGAGCACCTCCCCGAGGGGTCCGAGGTCAACTTCCAGGTCGGCCTGCAGGGCTCGATCATCACCAGCCAGATGCTCGCCGGCAAGCAGCAGATCGGCTACGTCGGCGACATGCCCGCGATCGTCGCGGCCAGCAAGCGCGAGACCCGCGACCTGCGGATCGTCGCCGTGCTCGGCATGTCCTCCGGCGAGCAGTGCGGCGTCTTCCTCGTGCGCAACGACGCTCCCGAGTTCGACTCGCAGGAGGAGGCGCTCGAGTGGCTCGACGGCAAGACCGTCGCCACGCCGCACGGAAGCTGCGCAGACCGGATCGCGCAGGGGACGTTCGAGAAGCTCGGCATCGAGCCGGCCAAGTACCTGAACCAGAGCATCGACGTCATCACGTCGAACTTCGAGAGCGGCCGCATCGACGCCGCGGTCATCTGGGAGCCGACGGCGGCGCGCCTCGTGAACGAGGGACTCGCGCGCCGGGTCGCCAGCGGCGTGCTCCCGGGCGAGCCGGACGCCGCGTTCCTGCTCATGTCGAAGGAGCTCATCGACGAGCGCCCGGATATCGCGCGGGCGTGGCTCGAGGCGGAGCTTGAGGCGCAGGCCTACCTGGCCGACCCCGCGAACGCCGACGCGATCGTCTCGGCCGCCTTCGAGCAGACCGAGGGGTTCACCGAGGCGGACCTCTTCGACGCCCTTTTCGGGAGGTGGCCGGCGGCCCTCGGCGGCGACCGGGACGGCATCCGGCTCCAGCTGCCGTTCGCGATCACGCCTGAGGCCGAGGAGCTGATCGCGAACTCGGCGACCTTCCTCCATCAGATCGACGCGATCTCGTCGGCGGAGCTGCCCGAGGGGGCGGTGTACGGGTCGATCGCCCAGGAGGTGCGCGATGCCTCCGGCGGCGGCGACCAGCCCGCCATCGAGGCGCAGCCCCGCCGCGGCGGGTGAACGGGGGCGGTGACTGTCCGCGGGCGGCTGAGGCCGCCCGCGGACAGACAGGCGCGCAGGACGCGAGCCCGGCTCCGCTGGGCGCGCGTCCGGCGCGGGCAGGGGACCCGGTCGATCGGCGGACGCCGACCGTCGCGATCATCGGCGGCGGCGCGAGCGGCGCGCTGGTCGCCGCGAACCTCCTACGACGCCGCCACGCGGCCGGGATGCGCATCGTGGTCATCGAGCGCCGCCACGAGCTCGCCCGCGGCGTGGCCTACTCCACCACGCACCCGGAGCATCGCCTGAATGTCCCCGCGGCGGAGATGGGCGTCTGGCCCGACGACCAGCGCCATTTCGTGCGCTGGGCCGCCGCGCGCGGGATCGCCCTGGCGGGGCGCGAGTTTGCGCCGCGCGGCCTGTTCGGCGAGTACCTCGCCGATGTGCTGGCCGAGGCCCGGCGCAGCGCCGAGCGGCGATGTTCGCTCGAGGTCGTGCGGGACGCCGCGGTCGGGATCAGCGTGGCGGGGCGCAGCGAGGCGGGCGCGCGCCCGGTCGTAATCGAGCTCGCGTCGGGTGGCGAGGTCACCGCCGACCGGGCCGTGCTCGCCATCGGGAACCTCGCCCCTGCCGCGCCCCCGGGCGCCGATGACCAGGTCCTGGCGAGCGACCGCTACGAGCCGGACCCCTGGGACGAGGGGGTCGGGAAGCGCGCCGCCGGCGACCGCTCGATCCTGCTGATCGGCACCGGGCTCACGATGGTCGACGTCGCGCTCGCACTCGGGGAGAGGTGTCCGGACGCGCGGATGGTGGCCGTCTCGCGCAGCGGGCTGCTCCCGCGCCGCCACAGCACCCAGCCGCTGCGGCCGGCACGAACGTTCAGGCCGATCCCGCTGCGCCCGAAGCTCTACGACATCGTCCGGCGCGTGGAGGCCGAGGCGGAGGCCGAGGTGCGCAAGGGTGGTGACTGGCGCGCCGTCATCGACTCGCTGCGGCCGGTCACGAACGAGCTGTGGACGCGCCTCTCCGAGGCCGACCGGCGCCGCTTCGTCGAGCGGTACGCGCGGCGGTGGGACGTCCACCGCCACCGGATGGCACCCGAGGTCGCGGCTCTGCTCGACCGGCTGCGTGGCGACGGCCGGCTCGAGATCGAGGCGGCGGGGTGCGTCGCGTTGCGCGTGCGCGACGACGGGATCGAGGTCGAGCTCCTGCCGGCGGACGCGGCGGAGCCCGAGACGCGGCGCTTCGACCGCGTCGTCAACTGCACGGGGCCGACGCTCGATTTGCGCGCGGCCGGCGAGCCGCTGCTGGACGATTTGTTCGCGCGCGGCCTGGCGCGCCCGGGGCCGATCGGGCTCGGCTTGGACCACGACCCGCTGGGCGCCCTGGTGGGCGCCGACGGGCGTGTCTCCTCGCACCTGTTCGCGATCGGCCCGTTGCGCAAGGGGCGCCTGTGGGAGACCACGGCGATCCCGGAGATCCGCCAGCAGGCCGCCGAGCTCGCGGCGATGCTCGCCGGGGAGCTCGGCCGCTCCACCACGACGCCCCCGCGCGCGCTCGCGAGCTGACCTACGGGCGCCCGGCGCCCAGCCTCTCACGAAGGGTCACCGCGCAGCTCCTCGCCGGGGCTGCGCGTGGCCGCGCGGTGAGATAGAAACCGCGCAGGATGCGCGTTTCTGCGAAGGCGGACTACGCCCTTCGGGGGGTGCTGGAGATCGCGGCTGCGGAGCAGCCGCCGATCAAGCGTGACGAGATCGCGGCCGCGCAGCGGATCCCCGTGAAGTTTTTGGAGGCGATCCTCGGCGAGCTTCGCAACGCGGGGATCGTGGCCAGCCACCGCGGATCGGAGGGCGGCTACTCGCTCGCGCGCCCAGCGGAGGAGATCACGATCGCCGACGTGATCCGCGCGATCGAGGGGCCGCTCGCGAGCGTGCGCGACGTCCGTCCCGAGGCGCTCGATTACGAGGGCGTGGCCGCGCCCCTGCGGGAGGTCTTCGTGGCGCTGCGCATGAACATGCGCGCGGTACTGGAGTCGGTGACGCTGGCCGACGTCGTCGCGGGTCGGCTCTCCCCGGAGATCGAGCAGCTGATCAAACGCCCGGAGGCCTGGGAGTCGCACTGACGGTCGGCCCCCAGGCCCGTGATCGACTTTTCTAGGCCTCCTGACTAGAAACCTCGATCACGATCCCCACCAACCGCCGGCGCTCGACTTTTCTGGTCTCCTGGACTAGGAAACTCGATCACCGGCCGGGATCGCGCGCCGTGGTCGACAAAGGGGGAGGGAGGTTGCTGGGGGTTCGGGTCGCTGGCGGCTCTCGTGCGCGTTGCGGCGTACGGCGCGTGCGTTTGGTGCGGGCCTTTGGGCCGCCTGCGGCTCCCGGGCGCGCGACATCGGCGTTTCGTGGGATCAACCGTCGATAGTCGAAGTCGCGCCCGCGCCCGGCGCGAGGGCGACTTTGTGTTGGATCAACCGTCGAAACGTTGCAGTCGGGGGCGGGGGCGATCGTTAGGTCACCGGCGCCAGGCGCCACGGCGCCGCGCACCACGCCACGCCGGAGAGCGGCCACCAAGCGCCAGCCCCACGGCGCCCCGCACCACGCACGCCGGATAGAGACGGTGGGCCGGGGGAGGGCTAGCGCTTGCGCTGCTGGGCGCGCAGGGCGTGCGAGACCGCGGTGAGCTGGCGCCCGAACCCCTCGACGCGCGTGCCGAACCTCGCGATCGCGTCAGGGTCGAGCTTGCCGTCGCGCAGCGGCAGCGGCAGCTCCTTGGGCAGCCGGGCGCTCAGCTTCGAGTGGTTCCCGCGGCGCCGCAGCGCGAGCCCGCCGGCAACGCCGGCGACAGCGCCGCCCGCGATCGCGAGTGGCGTCCGGGCGCGCTTCGCGGCTGCGGCGACGGCCTTACCGGCCGCCTTCGTGCCCTCCGCCGCGGCCTGACGCGCCGCGGCGAGCGCCGCGGCGCCCCCGAGCTCCTCGGGCGCCGGTGCCTTCGGCGTCGCGGGCTTGCGCGGCTTCGCGGACGTCGCGCGCTTGCCGTTCGAGCTCTTCGACGCCGCTTTCGCGCCGCGCGACTTGGCCGACGCCGACTTCGCGCCGCTGCGCGACTTGGCCTGCGTGCGCTTCGCGCCGCCCGTCTTCCTTGACGATGACTTGCTGGTCTTGGCTTGGGCCATCCCGGCCCTCCTTCGGTTCGCGGTGCGCTCCGGCTACCCGCGCGAAATTCCGGGTAAACGACCTGCAACCGGGGTGAAAACGCCCCCGCAGCCATGGCGTCTCCACAAGCTCACCGAATGCGCGCCGCGCGGCGCAACGCCGAGCTCGCCGAGCACTCCGCCGAGCTGCGGCGAAGGGTGCGGCGCCAGAGCGCGGACCGGGACCGGCGCGCGAAGCGACGCCTGCGCCGCGCCCGCTCACGGGTCGCGCGGCAGGTGCGGCGCGCCAAGCGCCGCGGGCGCGCTGCGCATCGCGCCGCGCGCGAGCGAGCCCACGCTGCCCGGGCTAGCGCCCGGGTATCCCGAAGAGGATCCGCTCGACGCGGTCCATGAGCTGGTGGCTCGGGTAGCGCACGCCCTGCACGGTCGCGATCAGGTACGTCACGAGCCGCTCCGCCTGCTCGCGCGTGTACGCGAGGTTCTCGGCGCGGTCGAGCAGCTCCTTGCTCGGGTAGCGCGTCTCGGTGATCCGGTCGAGCAGGACGTCGAAGTACTGCGCCCGCAACTCCTCGCCGTTCATACGCGTCCTCCTTCCGTGGCTTTCCTCACAGCAGCTTCCCCAGGGGCCCCAGGTCCAGATTCAGGTCCTCGTCCTCCAGGCCGAATGCCTCCTTGAGCTCGTCCATGCGCTCGGCGAGCAGCAGGAATGTCTCGCCCAGCCGCTCCACCTCGGCCGCCGAGAGTGAGCCGCCCTCGACGCGCCGCAGAGCCTGGCGCTCAAGCAGCTGGCGGATGACCTCGACGAGGGTGAGCACGAGCTGCGCGAGGCCCTTCTCGAGGCTTTCGCGGTCGGCGTTCAAGCGGCCGCGCAGCGCGGAGTCCAGGCGCGCGAGCTCGCGCCCGAAGAGGTCGAGGTCGCCGTGGCCCGCGAGCAGGCGGTCGCGCTCGGCGGCAGGGCTCACGCGGCACTCCCCACGAAGCTGTAGGGCGGCCACGGCCCCGTGCAGGTCAGCTGCAGCTCCGGCTGCGACTCCGCGAGCTCCTCCACGCGGGCCCTGAAGGGTTCCACCGCGCCGCGCTCGACCAAATAGGCGAGCCGGAACTGGCCGCGCCGGTCGGAGAGCGTCGGCCCCAGGCGCGCGTGCTCGCGCGCGAGCTCGGCGAGCGGCTCGTGCACCGCGCGGACCAGATCCTCGGCTCGCCGCGCCCGCTCGAGGCGCCCGAGCATGTACGCGGTGCCCGCTCCGCCGGTCCCGGGCGCGACCGGCGCCGGTTCCTCGGCGACGGCGAGGCCCACGCGCACGCTCAGTTCGGCCGCGCCCCGCACCCGGCGCAGGACGGTCCCGAACTCATCCGCGCGCTCGCGCAGCAGCGCCCGCACCTCGTCCTCGCCCGCGAGCGCGCTGTCCAGGCGCAGCGGCAGCACCCCCGCGCCGCCTGCCCCGGCGCCCTCGACGACGGCCTCGTGCTCCCACAGCCGATCGACCCCGGTCGCCGGCTCGAGCCGTTCGTGCGCGCTGACGAGCGCCTGGAGATCCCCCTCGCGCACGGCGGTCACCCGGGCGCCGCCGATGCCCGGCGCCTCGGTGGAGGCGCCTGGATCGGTGATCGCGTACACGTAGAGCACGGCTACCTCGGCGTCGCCGCGAGCGCCGGGCCCTTGGCGGAGAGCCCAGCGCCGAGCTCGCGCTCCATGTTCTCGACCGAGGAGACCAGCGCCCGCAGGCCCACGTAGAGCAGGTCGACGTCCGCGACGGCGATCGTGATGTCGCCGTGGATGACCACGCCGCCGTCGAGGAGGCGATCTACGAGGTCGACGAGAGAAACCTCGCGCGCGAGCCGCGCGCGCCTGACGCTCGCGTCGTGCCGCCGGCGGTCGGCGGCCCGGCGAGCGTCGTAAGCGGCGCGCGTGCGCTCGCGGCGAGCGGCGGCCGCCCTTCGGCTGCGGTCGATCGCGTCCCGCTCCGCGGTCACGCCGACGTCTCCAGGGTGCTGCGCACGAAGTTGTACGGGGGCCAGGGGCCGGTCAGCTCGACCACCACCCCGCGCGGCGCGAACGCTCCTGTGAGCCGCTCGCACTGCTGGCGGAACGCCGGGAGCTCCGCGTCGGCGACGAGGTAGGCGCCGTTCAACAGCATGTCGCCCTCATGGCCGCTCACCTCGGGGTTCTGGAGGGGGTTGAGCAGCGCCTCCTCAGCGCGGGCGGCGAGCTCGTCGTGGACGTCTGCCGCCAAGCGCGCCGCGAGCTCGTCGAGATCCTCGCGGGCGCGAGCCTGTCTGCCGCGCTCCCGCAGGTACGCGACCCCGGTCGGCACGTCCTCCAGGCGCTCGTGCTCGGCCCCGTTCAGCGCGCGCTCAAGCGCGCCGGGCTCGGCGATCATCTTTACGCCCCATTCCGTCTTGCCGCGCAGGCGGGCGAGCGCCTCGCGGAAGACCGGCTCCTCGCGCGCCAGCATCGCGCGCACGTGCTGCGCGTCGCGGTACATCGTGCACAACCGCAGGGGCACGACGGTCGCCGCCCGCAGCGCCCGCTCGAGCACTTCCTCGTGGGCGCGCGCCACGCGCTCGAGCCATTCGACGTCGTTCAGGTTCTCGCGCAGCCGGCCCTCGTCGAATTCGGCGAGCGGGACCGTGCTGGCGATCGCCGCCAGCTCGCCCTCGCGCAGCGTGAACGGCGGCGCGCTCGCGACCCCGAGCCCCTCGCGGACAGCGCCGTCGAGCTCCTCGGCTTCGCTGGACCCGACGCCGTACACGTAGAGCGCGGTATCGGACGCGTCGGCCGGCGGGGGTGAGGGCGCGGGGGAGGGGGAGCGGCGCCGGCCGTCGCGCGCCCGTTGGCCCGACCCCAGCCGCGCGCCGGCGCCGTCGAGCAGGGCCCTCGTCATCTCGGTGACGAGGATCAAGCGCGCCCGCTCTAGAGCCTCGTCGCGCGCAGACGCGAGGAGCTCGTCGGCGCGCTCCATACCGAACGCGGAGAGCGCCGTGCGCAGGCGCTCGAGCTCCTCGCGCTCCGTGCTCATCGCCCCTTCTCGTTCCGCTCGTCGCGCTCGCGAACCTCGCGATGGTGCGACTCGGTGACTTCCCGCTCGCCACCGGCTCGGACCTCCTCCTCGCGATGTTCCTCGAAGACGATCTCCTCGCCGGGGGCGGGCTCGGGCAGTCCAGCGATCCGCTCGAGCCGCTCGAGGCGCTCGCGCAGGTCCTCGTTCTCCCGCTCGAGCCGCCGCGCGTCGCGCGACAGGGAGGGGTCCGACTCCCACCAGTTGATCCCCATCTCCTGCGCCCGCTCGACCGAGGCGACCAGCAGCCGGAGCTTGATCGTGAGCAGCTCGATGTCGAGCAGGTTGATCTGGATGTCGCCCGCGATCACGATGCCCTTGTCGAGCACCCGCTCGAGGATGTCGGCGAGGTTCGCTGGGCCGCCCGCGGACTGGACGGCCGCCGGCGGCCGCTGGCGGCGGTCGTAGAGCTCGTACTCGGAGCGCTGCTCGGCCACTAGACCTCACCCGCCTCAGAGCGATAGAAGCGGTGCGTGCGCTGCGTGCCGATGAGCTCGCCGTCGGCGTCGAGCGTCACCTCGTAGACGCCCAGCACGTCGGTCGTGTTCGGGATCCGCTCGAGTTCAACCACCTCCACCGTGACGGTCCATTCCTTGCCGTCGCGCTCGATGCCGGTGACGGCTTCGACCGGGCGGCCGATCAGGCCCTGCAGCTCGCGCGCCGCGTGACGCGCGATCTCGGCGGCGCCGCGGTTGCTCTTGGAGCCCCCGCCGCGCCGCGACGAGGAGCCGCTGCGCGACTTGGAGCTCGGTTTGCGCTCAGCCACGTTCGCTCACCCCTTCCGGGTCGGGTTCAACGGGCGGATAGGCGGCCAGCTCCGCCTCCTCCACCGCGCGGGCGCGGGCCACCGCGAGGCGCTCGAACAGATCGCGCTCGAGCCGCTCGCGCTCGGCGTCGCCCACGAGCCCAGCCTCGTGGTCGAGCTCGAGCTGGAGCAGTTCCCGCTTGATGCTCTCCTCGTCGTAGAGGCGGCGGTCGGCCTCGTCGCGGAGCTGCTCGGCCACCCAGACGGTGCCGCGCAGCGGCGCGAGCGGGAGCAGCGCGAGCTCCTTGAAGAGACCCATCTCAGCGCTCCACCGAAAGTTCGACGAAGCTGTGCGGGGGGAGGGGGCCGGTGAGCCGGAAGCCGATGCGCGGGTGGCTCTCGGCGGCGAGCAGCTCGAGCTCCTCGTCGAAGCGCCCCAAGCGCTCGCGGTCCAGCAGGAAGGCGGCGTTCAGCGCCATGCGCTCGTGGATCGGCGGGCGCAGGTCGACGGCGATCGCGAACCGCTCCAGGCGTTCGGCGATCGCGCGCTCGTCTACGAGCCGCCGCTCGTCGAGCCCGGCGGCGATCAGCTCGCCGAGGCGGATCCGCTGCGGGTAGGTGGCGTCGGCCGGCGCGGCCGCGATCGCCGCGCGCAGTGCGCGCGCCTCCCGGTTCTCCGTGACGATCTCGCGCAGGATCGCGTCCTCGTCGTACAGCGCCTTCAGGCCCATCTCGAACTTGCCCGCGAGCTCGTCGAGCTGGGCCTCGAGCTGGGCGCTGTGGGGCCCCAGCAACTCGTCGCGCACCGCCGCGTCGCTCGGCATCACGATGCCGAAGCGCATCGGCAGGACGGCCGCGAACTCGGCGAGCGCCGCCTCGAGCACCTGGGCGTGGGCGCGCAGTTCCTCGCGGCCCGCCGGGAGTTCGCCGTCGGCGTCGGGCACGGGGCTCGCGAGCGCGCCCACCCGGCCGGCCCGGATCACGCGCACCCCCTCGCCGCCGATCCCGGGCGCCCGCGCCCGGCCGCGCCCGTCAGCCGGCACGACGCCGTAGACGTATTGGGGAACGCCGTCGCTTGCCACCGCGCCTCCCGGGCTCAGGAGCTCGACCTGCTCCGTCGCGTGCTCGAGCTGCGCTTGCGCGAGCCCTGGGCCTCCTTGTCGCCCTCTACCTCCTCGTCGTCACCGAAGAGCGCCTCGCGCGCGCCGGTGATCGCGCCCTTGGTCTTGCTGGAGGCGCCGCTCTCGGTGAGGCCGTCCATCATCTCGGGCAGGCCCTGGGTCTCGGTCGCCATCAGGTCGAGGCGGTTGACCGCCTCCGCGAAACGCAGGTAGGTGTCGACGCTCGCGATCACGATGCGCGCGTCCACGGTGAGGATCTCGATTCCGATCAGCGAGACGCGCACGAACACGTCGATCACGAGCCCCTTGTCGAGGATCAGCTCGAGGACGTCATAGAGCCCGCTCGAGGAGGAGCGCGCTACGTAGCCGCTCCCGCCGCGGTAGGGACGGGTCCCGCTTCCGTACTGCATAGCCGTGGCCATCTGGATTCCTTTCCTGGCTTGCCGGGTCAGCGCGCGTCAGCGCGTGTTCGCGTACGCGTCTCGGTGCTCGTAGTTCTCGACCTCGTCGCTGTAGGCGTGCTCGAAGCCGGCGCGCAGGGGGTCGGCGCCCCCGTCGCGCTCGTCGGCGTCGGGCTCCTCGTCGGTGCCGTCGGCCTCAGCGCCTGGCTCCTCGTCGGCGGGCGGCGCGCCGTCTTCCTCGGCCGCCGGGCCGTCGGGCTCGCGCTCGTCCTCCGCCGCGCCCTCGTCGGGCGACTCCGCCGCTTGGCCCTGATCAGCCCGCTCCTCGCCTAGGGCCCGCAGGCGTTCGACCGCGCGGCTCGCGAGGTCAGCGCCGGTGGCACGCACGACTCGCGCCGCGGCTTCGGCGCCGGGTCGCGCGGCCGCCGCCGCGTAGCGCAGCGCGAGGCGCCACTGAGCGAGCGCCCGCTTCGCCTCGGCGGCGGGCTGGGCGTCGACCGGCTTGCGCTGCGCCACGGGGCGAAGCCCTTTCGGCTTAGGCCTTCTTGGCGGCGTCGTTCGCCGTCTCGCTCACCTGCCGGACGCCGCGCGCGACGCTGCTCAGCCGAAGCGCGATGCGGTCGGCCGCGTCCGCGGCTCCGGTGACCTTGGTGGCGGCGCGCTGCGTCTGCTTGCGCATACCGCCGCGCTTCGGCAGCGAGATCCCCTTCGTCCACGAGGAGATGCCGTGGCCCTTGCGGCGCGGAAGCTCGACGCCGAGCACCTTCGGCTTGCTGCGGGCCTTGCGGGTCGCGATCGCGGTGGCCGCGAGCCCGACCGCGGCAGCGCCGCCCGCGAGCAGGCCGGTCTTGGCCTTGGAGCTCGCGTTGCCGACCGTCTCCGCCGCGCTCTTCGCGCCGCTCGTCACGGTGTCGGCAACGGACTCGAGCCTGCTCTGCCCGTTCGCGTCCGGGGACGACCGCGTCGCCGAGCTCTGGCGAGCGCTCCCGTTCCTCGACTTGGCCGTCGTGCTCTTCGAGCGCGTGCGGCTCGAGGAGCTGCGTCCGCCTGAAGACTTCTTCTGCGTTTGGGCCATCCCGGCCCTCCTCTCTCGTCTCGGGTTCCTTCCCGTGCCCTCGCTCTACCCCCGCGGGTGCGGCGAAAACCTCCTGCTTGGGCGGGCCTATTCCTCGCTGGATTCGTGGCGCAGCGCTTTGTAGACGACCGCGGCGGCGGCGAGGCCGACCGAAGCGGCGACCGCGGCGGCGCGCGGCGCTCCGGGCCGCTCGCCCGCCACGCGGTCCAAGACTGCGTGCATCGCCAACTTCTTCATGCGCGTCTCCTCCGTGGGACTGGTGCGGCGCGTCCCCCGGGCCCACCGGTGTGACCGCACCGTTCTTCCTTGACCCCCCGCGCCTACCCCGCTGCGGACAGCTAAACCGCTGCGGGGCTCAGGGTTCGACCAGGCCGCGGCGAATCGCGTAGCGCGTGAGCTCGACCCGGTTGCGCATGCCGAGTTTCTCGAGGATGTTGGCCCGGTGTCGCTCGACGGTCTTGCGGCTGATCACTAGGGTCTCGGCGATCTCCTCACTGGTCAAGCCCTCGGCGATCAGCTTCGTGACCTCGAGCTCGCGCGGCGTCAGCGGGTCGCTGGGCGTCTCCTCACCGCGGGCCGCGCGCTCGAGGTAGTCGCGGACCAGGGCGGAGGCCGCGGCGGGGTAGATGAACGGCTCGCCGCGCATGGCCGCACGCACGGCGTCGATGAGGTCGCGGTTCGCGGCGGACTTGAGGACGTACCCGGAGGCGCCCGCCTTGAGCGCCTCGAAGAAGTACTGCTCGTTCTCGTGCATCGAGAGGATCAGGGTGCGCAGCTCCGGGCGGTGGCGATGGAGTTCCCGCGCCACCTGCAGGCCGGTGAGCCTCGGCATCGACACGTCGAGCACGGCCAGGTCGATGTCCTCCTCGATGCCGATGCGCAGCGCCTCCGCGCCGTCGCCCGCTTCGGCCACGACCTCGAGGTCGGGCTCGGCGTCGAGCACGACCTTCAAGCCGCCGCGGACCATCTGGTGGTCGTCGGCGAGCAGGATCTTGGTCTTGAGCGGGACGGTCATCGAGGCACCTCGAGCGTGACCGTAGTGCCCGTGCCCGGCTCGGATTCGATGCGCAGCGCGCCGCCGGCGAGCATGGCCCGCTCGCGCATGCCCTCGAGCCCCGTGGTGTCGAGCTCGGCATGCGGGTTGAAGCCGACGCCGTCGTCGCTCACGACGAGCCGCACGCCGCCATCGTGGGGACGCAGCGAGACCATGCACCGCCGCGCCCGGGAGTGGCGGAGGACGTTCGTGAGGGCCTCCTGCGCGACGCGGTAGAGGACGAGCTCGGTCTCCGGGGAGAGGGAGGGCAGGTCGGGGGCGAAGTCGTGCGTGAAGCGCACCTCGCTCTGCTGGTCGAGGCGTCGCGTCAGGGCGATCAGGGCGTTGACGAGCCCGAGATCCTCCAGCGCCTCGGGGCGTAGCTCGCGAACGATCCGGCGGATCTCGTCGAGCGTGTCCTGGAGCTGGAACGCGAGCGCGCCGAGGCGCTCGCGCTGTTCAGGCGGCCCCTCGGCGGCCGCGCGCTCGAGCTGCAGGGCGACCGCGGTGAGCGTTTGCCCGGCCTCGTCGTGAAGCGACCGCGCGATCCGGGCGCGCTCGGTCTCCTGCGCGAGCAGCGCCGCCCGGGCGCCGGCGCGGCGCTCCTCGGCGAGCCGGGCGACCATCTCGTCGAACGCCTGCCCGAAGGCGAGTAGCTCGGAGTAGGGAGGCATCTCCGCGCTCAGGTTCTGGTTGGGGGCGCGGAGGTCGATCTCCTTCATCCGCTCAGCCATTCGGGTGAGCGGCGTCAGCGCGTGGCGCAACAGCAGCAGGTTGAGGACGAAGAGCGTGATGATCCCGACCGCGAGGATCGCCGCCTCCGCCAGGCGGATCGGCGCGCTCACCTCGACCGGCGTGACGGTGAGCAGGATGAAAGCGAGCACCATCACGACCGCGGTCGCGAGGACCGCGCGCTGGAACAGCGAGCCTTCTACGGAACGGCGCTTGACCTGGATCACCCGGATTATGTCGGCGCGGGGCGGTCGACAATTGGGTGTCAACACCCATTCGCCCCTGGGCGCGGTGTTCGTACGTTGCCAGGGTGCTCTATTCGAGGCCGGACATCTGGAGCGCCGCGCTCGCTGCGAGTACGCGCGCCAGCCGTGGTCTGCGGCGACGCCGACCTCGACCGACCGTGACCCCCGCTCAGGGAGGGCTGGCTGAGCGGGGATGCTGACGGCGCGCGAGCCCACGCAGCTCGCCCCCGCCGTCGCCGAGGTCCTCGACACCGTCGAGCGCCGGAACCCGGGCGAGCTTGAGTTCCACCGAGCGGTCCGCGAGATGCTCGAGACCGTGGCGCCGGTTGCCGAGCGGCGGCCGGAGTACGTCGAGGCGAAGCTGCTCGAGCGGGTCTGTGAGCCCGAGCGCCAGATCGTCTTCCGCGTGCCCTGGCAGGACGACCGCGGCGAGGTCCACATCAACCGCGGCTACCGGGTCGAGTTCAACAGCGCCCTGGGTCCGTACAAGGGCGGGTTGCGGTTCGCGCCGAACGTCAACGCCAGCATCGTCAAGTTCCTGGGCTTCGAGCAGGTCTTCAAGAACGCCCTGACCGGCATGCCGATCGGCGGCGGCAAGGGCGGCGCCGACTTCGACCCCAAGGGCCGCTCCGACGCCGAGATCATGCGCTTCTGCCAGTCGTTCATGACCGAGCTCCACCGCCACCTCGGGGAGCACACCGACGTGCCCGCCGGCGACGCGGGCGTGGGCGAGCGCGAGCTCGGGTTCCTCTTCGGCCAGTACAAGCGGATCACGAACCGCTACGAGTCCGGGGTGCTGACCGGGAAGGGCATCGCGTGGGGCGGCTCTCAGGTCCGGCCCGAGGCGACCGGCTACGGAACGGCCTACTTCGTGGACGAGATGCTGCGCACGCGCGGCACGTCGTTCGACGGCCGCACCGTGGTGGTCTCCGGTGCCGGCAACGTCGCCGTGCACGCGATCGAGAAGGTCACGCAGCTGGGCGGCCGGGTGATCGCCTGCTCCGACTCGAGCGGCTTCGTCCACGACCCCAACGGCATCGACGTCGAGCTGCTCAAGGAGGTGAAGCTCGTCGAGCGCGGGCGGGTCTCGACCTACGCGGAGCGCCGCGGCGGGCGCGCGACCTTCGTTCCCGAAGGCTGCGTGTGGGACGTGGACTGCGAGGTTGCGCTGCCCTGCGCCACCCAGAACGAGCTCGGCGAGGATCACGCGCGGCGGCTCATCGAGCGCGGCCTGATCGCCGTCGGCGAGGGCGCGAACATGCCGTGCACCAGCGAGGCCGTGAAGCTCTTCCGCCAGGCCGGCGTGGCGTTCGGACCCGGCAAGGCGGCGAACGCGGGCGGCGTTGCGACCAGCGCGCTCGAGATGCAGCAGAACGCTTCGCGCGATTCGTGGACCTTCGAGTACACCGAACGCCGGCTGCTTGAGATCATGCGCTCGATCCACGCCACCTGCTACGAGACCGCCGAGGAGTACGGGATGCCCGGCGATTACCTCGCGGGCGCCAACATCGCCGGTTTCGTGCGGGTCGCCGACGCGATGCTCGCGCTCGGCCTGATCTAGGGCGGCGGCGCCCGTTCGGCGCGCAAATACACCTTTAGGCCCATGGCCTAAAGGTGCGCGGGGGCCATGGTGTTTGTGATGTCCGATCCCTCGAAACCCGCGCGCTATGTGCTGCCGGCGGCGCTCACGGCCGTCGGTGCGGCGCTGCTCGCGCTCGGCGCGCCCCCCGGGGTCGGCATGGGGATCGTGCTGATCGCCCTCGCGGCGCTCGCGTACGTCGCGCTGGAACCGTTGGATGCGCAGGACGGGAGGCAGGAGGCGGGCGGAAGATGGGTGTTGAGACCCATTCACGCGCGGCCCGTTCGCGACGAAGATCGTGATAATGGCCACCACTCCCGACACTCGGCCGCTCGACCGCGGAGGCGCCGTGCCGGCGGGGGCGATCCTGCTTACCCGCGACGGGGAGCGCGCGATGCGCGCCGAGCTCGAGCGCCTGCGCCACGAGCTTGACACGGAGGTCGCCGCCCGTCTCCGGGAGGCGCGGGAGTACGGAGCCGGGTCGGAGAACGACGACCTCCATCAGATCCGCGAGGAGGAGGCGATCCTCACGGCCCGGATCGCCCGTCTCGAGGAGATCCTGGCCCGGGCGCGGATCGTGGACGAAGACGTCGAGGGCGACGTCGTGACGATCGGCTCGCGCGTGCGAGTCAAAGACGCCTCCTCCGGCGAGGTCACGACGCTCGTCCTCGTGGGAGGGCACGAGCCGGTGTCCGCCGGCTCGGTCTCCATCGCCTCACCCGTTGGGAAGGCGCTCCTGGGCGCAACGCCCGGAGCGACGGTGAGCGTCCCGCTACCGAAGGGCAAAACGAAGACGCTCGAGATCCTCAGCGTCGAGGCATAGGGAGTGCCCCCGCCGGGCGCCCCGGGCCGCATCCCGCTCGCGGCTCGGGCGCCCGGCTGGCCCCTACGGGTCGATGAGCCGCCCCTGCCGAGGCGGGTAGGTGATCAGCTCGCCGTCGACCACCGCGAACGGGGTCAGCTCGTGCTCCGTCTGCTCGCCGTTGGGTGCGATGTGCAGCACGCGCCAGCCGCGGACGCGGAGCTGATCGGCGATCAGACGGCGGTGGCAGCGCCACCAGAGCGCCTCCGCGCACATCACCGCCGTCGGGGCGCGACGCGCGAGCTCCTCGAGCTCGTCGAGCCCGGCGCGGAACTCCGCCGTCGCGGTGTGGTCGGCGTAACCCTGAAACGCTCCTTCCTCCCAGCCGCCGTTGGGGGAGCCGGGCTGGACCTTGCGCCACCCGCCGAGCCGCTTGATGTGCCGGTACCGAAAGCCGCGCGCCGGCAGCTCACGCTCGAGCGACTCCCGCGCGAAGTGCGGGTTGCGGCGCGACTTCGGCAACGTCCGCACGTCGGCGAGCGCCTCGATCCCGGCGTCGCGGAGCAGCGCGACGAACTGCTCGAGCGAGTGCGTGGAGTGCCCGATCGTCCAGATCTCCATTCGCTTCAGTGTGCCTCGGCGCGGGGGTGGGAGGGGGTCGCGGTCGCGTCAAGCGCGCGCCGGGGCTGCTACCGTCCTTGGCAGCCGCGCAAGACCGCGCGGCGTAATTTGTGCCAGCGCTCGCTGTCGTTGCCTACCAGCTTCCTCCGCGTCGTTCGCACCAGTTCCATGGAGGAATCTCATGGCAAGCACCGGAACCGTTAAGTGGTTCAACAGCGAGAAGGGCTTCGGCTTCATCTCACCCGACGACGGGTCAAGCGACCTGTTCGTGCATCAGAGCGCGGCCGCCCCCGACGTACTCGCCGAGGGCAACAAGGTCTCGTTCGACGCCGAGCGCACCGACAAGGGCCCGCGCGCGACGAACGTCCGCGTCGCCTAAGCGAAGCGACCTCGGGTCCCGGACGTGCCCGGGGCAGTGATAGCGTCCCGGGCGCTCCGGGCGCTCAAGGGATTCCCCAGTCGCCACCCCACCGGGGTGACGATCGCGGGCGCCCTCGTCGTCGTCGCGGCGCTGGCCGTCGCGCTCGCCGGTGACTACGGCGAGTTCATCCAGGCCTTTCACGCCGCGCCGGTCTGGATCCTCGCCGCCGCGGGCGCCCTCCAGCTCGTCTGGCTCGCCGTGCGCAGCGAGACGTGGAGCGCGTGCGTGCGCAGTGCCGGCGGCACCGTCGCGCGCCGGCGGCTGTATCCGGCGGCGTCCGTCGGCTACCTCGGCAACCTCTTGAACGGGCAGTTCGGTCTGGCGGCCAGGATCGCCGCGCTGCGCCGGGCGGATCCCCACGCGAGCCCGCCCGCGTCCGTGCTGCTCACCTCGGAGGTCCCGATCGTCGTGGTCGAGGTGGCGCTCGCCGCGCTCATGTCGTTCACCCTGATCGGCCCGCTCGGGCTGCCCTCGTGGTTCCCGATCGTGGGGCTCGCCGCCGCCCTGGCCGTCGGCGCCGCGCTGCGCGCGGTCGCCCGCAACCGCCGGGAGGGCGCCTGGCGCGGCCTCGCCGTGCTCCGCGGCATGAGCGGCCGCAACCGCGTGGTCGCCCTGGTCGTGTTCGCGGTTTGCCTGCAGATCGCGCGCAACTGGTTCGTCCTGAACGGCGTCGGGGTGGAGGCCTCGGTGTTCGACGCCACGGCGCTTTTGATCGCGATCGCCGCCCTCGGCGTGCTGCCCGTGGGCCCGAGCGTCGGCGCGGCGTCAGCCGTGATCGTCTTCGGCACCGACACAGGCGCGGCGGCCGCCGCCGGCGCCCTGCTCACGGCCACAGCCGCGGGCGCGGCGCTGGCCTTCGCCGCGGTCGGGCTTGCGATGGGCATGAGGCGCGTCCAGCCGTCGCCCGCGTTGGCTGGCCCCTAGCCGGCGGGCGCGGCGGGCGCCCGGTGCCGTGGGTGCCGTGCCGGGCGGCGAGTTCACCTACAGGGCGACCAAGGACGGCCAGGTGCTGATCGACCGCGACCGCCGGCGCGTCACCGTGCTCGCCGGCGAGCGCGCTCGCCGTTTCCTGCGACGTACGGCCGACGCCGGCCCGCAGGCGGTCCAGCTCGAGCTCGCCCGCGTGACGGGCAACTACAAGCGCGGCAACGAGCGGCGCTGAGGCGCGAGCCGGAGCCCCGCGCCCGTTGGCCGCCCGGAATCCGCGTTGCACGCCCGGCCGGGCCGTTATCGAGGCCCCCGGAAGGGGTACCGACGTCTACGTAGCCTCGAAAACGAGGCGGAAGCAATCGGCCCGGGGTCGCGAATCGTGCGGTCGCCGGTCGTTGGCAGGGTGGCAGCTTGACGGACAACGGAAACGGCAAGGTGGATACCGCGACGGTGGATGTCGAGGCGCTCATTGCGCGCGCCGACGACGAGGGCTGTATCGAGCTCTCGGACGTCCAGGCGGCCTGCGAGGAGCGCGAGCTTGAGCCCGAGGAGGTAGTCGCTCTGCACGATGCCCTGCGCGAGCGGGGCATCCGTGTACGCGACGACTGCGGGCGGGCTGCGGGCAGCACCGAGTACCGCCACGAGGAGCTCGCCGAGGCCACGACCGACGCTCTCCAGATCTTCATGCGCGAGGCCGGGCGCTACCCGCTGCTCACGCGCGCCGAGGAGGTCGAGCTCGCGCAGCGCATCGAGCGCGGTGACCTCGAGGCCAAGGAGAAGCTGATCAACTCGAACCTCCGCCTCGTCGTGGCCAACGCGCGGCGCTACCAGAACCAGGGCCTGCCGCTGCTCGACCTGATCCAGGAGGGCGTGCTCGGCCTGATGCGCGCCGCCGAGAAGTTCGACTGGCGCAAGGGATTCAAGTTCTCGACGTACGCCACCTTCTGGATCCGCCAGGCGCTCCAGCGCGCGCTCGACAACCACTCGCGCACGATCCGGGTGCCGACGACGGTTGCCCAGCTGGAACGGCGCGTCTCGCAGGCGGAACGTCGACTCGAGGCGGCGTTCGGCCGGCCGCCGACCGACGACGAGCTGATCGCGGCCGCCGAGATTGATCCCGAGGACCTCGAGCGCGTGCGCGATGCGGCGCGCGCCGTGACCTCCCTCGACCGCCCCGTGGGCGACGACGACGGGACCACGCTCGGCGAGCTCCTCCCCGGCGCTGAGCGCGGCGTCGACGAGGAGGTTGAGCTGAGCCTCCGCGAAAGCGCGGTGCGGCGCGCCCTCAGGCACCTGCCGATGCGCGAGCGCCGCGTCGTCGAGCTGCGCTACGGGATGGAGCGCGACGAGCCCGCCACGACGCGCGAGGTCGCAAGGGAACTCAACATCTCGCCGAGCCTCGTCAACCGGATCGAAAAGCGCGCGCTCGAGCGGCTCGCCGCCGAGCGCGAAATGGAGGACCTGGTCGCCGCGTAAGCGCGCCCGGACCAGTGCGCCGCGCTCAGGCGGCGACGGTGATCCTCATGAAGCGAACCGTGAGCCGTTCCTCGAGCTCGGCCGCGGCGCGCTCGCCCGCCTGGTCGGAGTCGGGCGGTCCGGTGACGAGGATCACCTCGTCGGCGGCGAAGCTGCCGAGCTGGTCCTCGATGGCCCGGACGATGTCGTGGTCGCCGACCGCGGCGCGCGCGTCGACCTCGGCCTTGCCGAGGGCGGCGACGCTCAGCACGAGCTTGCGCTGGGCCTCGGCCCGCGCCGCGCGCACGTCCGTGGCCCAGAGGTCGAGCAGCTTGGTCTGCGCGGGGGCCAGCAGCAGGACCTCGGTGTCGCTGTCCCCGTAGAGGTCGCCCTCCTCCCGGAGGCGCTCGATCGCGGCGGGGTCCTCGAGCTCGTGGCTCACCACGACCAGCACCCGGCGCCGGGAGTCACCGGTGGCCGCCGGGCCGATCGGCCCACGTGGTCGCTGTAGGGCGGCGAACAGCGCGATCGACGCGGCCGCGAGCGCGCCCAGCGCCGTGCCCAACGGCGGCCCCCCGAGCCAGAACCCGGCCACGACCGCCGCCAGGACGGCCAGCATGATGAACGGGAAGAGCCAGGGTTTGATGATCATGGTCGGGACCGCGCGCCGGCTGAACCCCGCGTACCCCCGCGCGCGGCCGCGGTAACGGCCCGCGAATGATGAGGGGCTTCCAGTTCAGCTCCCACGATCGCGTCAGCAACGGAGCTTACGGTGGCGGGGTCGAATGCGAAAGCACGAATGGTGGGCGCTGCACGGAGGCGACGAGGTCGCGCGGCGGCAAGTTCCGCGAGGATCACGCTGTGTTGTGGGTCGCGTACACGTGCGCGGGCGTACCCGCGAAGGGACGGTGGTGGATGATCGAGCACCGCAGGGAGTGAACATGCGATGAGGTCCCACAGCGCCAGGAGACGGGAGCAGGGCCCCGCGAAGGGCGCCCAGCGCGCGCCGAGCTGGGACTTCGCCGAGGGCGACGACATCGTTCCGGGGCTCTCGGCGCTCCGGCGCCTGGGTGGGGGCAACCGCTTCGACGCCTACCTGGCGTGGGATGACCATCGGCGCTCGGTCGTGGTCGCCAAGCTGATCCGCCCGCACCTCGTCGAGGACGAGTGGGCACTCGCGGCGCTCGAGGCGGAGTGGGGGTTGATCGAGACCCTCAGCCATCCGGTCATCGTGCGCGGGTTCTCCGCCGAGCTCGACGGCCCGCGCCCGCACCTGGTGCTGGAGTACTTGAGGGGCCCGCGGCTCTCAACGCTTCTCCGGCGTTTCGGGCCGCTCCCGGTCGAGCAGCTCGTGCCGCTCGCGGTTCGGCTCGCGGCGGCCCTGCACTACCTGCACGCCGAGGGCGTAGTGCACCTCGACGTCAAGGCGGCGAACACGATCATGGGCGCGCCGCCGCGGCTGATCGACCTGAGCGTCGCCCGGGACCTCGAGGAGGCCGCCGAGCTCAGCCGGCCGGTGGGCACCGCCGCGTACATGGCCCCGGAGCAGTGCCTGCCGCGGAAGCTAGGGCCGGTTGGCCCCGCCGCAGACGTGTGGGGGCTGGGCGTGACCCTCTACGAGGCGGCGACCGGCGAGCGCCCGTTCCCCCGCGGCGACGCGAGCGGGGAACGCGAGGTGCGCTGGCCCCAGCTAGCCCGCGATCCCGACCCGCTCGCGGGCAGGCTGCCCGCCGCGCTCGCCGAGCCGATCATGGCCTGCCTCCAGCGCGACCCGGCCGCTCGGCCCAGCCCTGCGGAGCTCGCCGAAACCTTCGAGGAGGTCCTGGCCCGCCTCCCGAAACCCACGCCCCTCGCGCCTCAAGCCGCGGGTGCTCGGCGAGCGCCGTTGAGCACCCAGGGCCCGCGACTTCGACATTCAGACGGTCGCGGCGGTCGCATTCGCGACTTCGACTGATCTCTCGCCATCCTGCTTGCCGGCCAACCCGGCAGCGCACCGCCGCGAGGACGCCGGCCTGGCGACCACCCACCCCCTCGCAGCACGGGTCGCATATCCGCCCGAACTACGGAGGTGGGGCGGATCCGTTCGGCCTATCTAAAAGGGGCCAGCCTCCCTCGGGACGGTGGCTGTTTGCGGAAGCTTTCGCGCTGCAAACAATTTTCTGGCCTGAGAACCGCTTGAACAAGCCATGAATCTCGTTGCTACTTTAATTCACCGCGCCGAGGTCGGAATTAATGTATCGTGATTAGGGTGCCCTAATTAGGGCGCCCTAATTCCGCTACGCGACTCGGTAGCCCACGGGCCTGGTCCGGGGGCGGCTAAGGAGGGACAAAGCTTTTGAAAGCATTTCTGAGGACGACGATGCTCGCGGCGGCGAGCGTGGCGCTGGGGGGCGCGTTCGCCGTGACAGCGAGCGCCGAGACCGTCGAGGTGAAGGGCGGTTGGGCCGTCTGGGGCGTGAAGGAGAGCTTCCGCACCTACATCGGCGGCGCGGGGGAGATCACGCTCTCGGGCGGCGCGACTGAGAACGAGGACGGCACGTACCGCTTCCCGATCGCGAGCGGCACCCTCGACACCGAGACGGGGCTCGGCGAGGTCCAGGCGACCGGCTCGGTCAACTTCTTCGCCCATGGCGGAGCGCTCAACATCACCGTCGCGAACCCGCGCGTGGTGCTCGCGCCGACGGGCGCCAAGCTCTACGCGGACGCGCAGAGCGTGCCGATGGGCGGGGGCGACCCGATCGACGACAACCGGGACCTCGTGAACCTGGATGTCGAGGCGGTCGATCCGGAGTTCGGCCCGACCACGATCGAGTGGAGCTCGATTCCCGCGACGCTCGCCGAGAACGGCGTGCCGGTGTTCGGCCGCTACCCGGCCGAAACGACGATGGACCCGGTCTCGGTAGTGGCCGGGTTCGGCGAGACGCCCGGCCTCAAGGTCGTCGGGCAGGCGCGCCTCGGCAAGCGTGCGAAGGCCGCGGTCGCGAAGGTGCGCTGCAAGACCGGCCCCTGCGAGGTCGCCGCTCCAAAGCGGACGAAGATCCGGGTCGGCAAGCGGCAGTTCAAGGCCAAGGTGAAGGCCCCCGACCGGGTCGGCGACGGCAAGCGCGCGCAGATCGTCGTCCAGGTCACGAAGCGCGTCGCCAAGAAGCTCGCCGGCAGGAAGGGAACCGTGAAGTTCGACCTCTGGGTCGGCGCGGGCCCGGGCGCCGAGGTCGACACGACGGTGAAGACGACGCTGGTTGGCGCGAGGGCGCGATGACGACGATCCAGGCCTACAACCCGCACGCCATCCCGGAGGGCCTCGACCTCCCGGAGCCGCCGCCCCCGTTGACGCCGCCGGCGCCGGCGACCGGGCCGACCGTTGCCGAGCACGCGCGCACGATGGTCGCCGCGCACTCGGCGGGCGCGCTCGCGACCCTGAGCGCGGACGGCAACCCGTGGGCGTCGTTGGCCACCTACGGCTGCCTGCCGGACGGATCGCCCGTGTTCATGCTCTCGACGCTGGCTGAGCACGGCCGCAACGTCGCGCGCGACCCGCGGGCGAGCCTGGTGGTCGCTGAGGCGTGGACTGACCAGGAGCCGCTCGCGCACGGCCGCGTCACGCTCGTCGGCAGCATGGAGCGCCCCACGGGTGAATTCGCCGAGCACGCCCGCGACGCTCACCTGAAGGCCGTGCCCAGCGCCGCCGCGTACGAGAGCTTCGGCGATTTCTCGCTTTGGGTCCTGCGCGTCGAGCGCGTGCGCTGGGTCGGCGGCTACGGCCGCATGGACTCGGCCGGCGCCGCCGAGTACGCGGCAGCGCAGCCCGATCCCACGCGGCCGGCGGCACAGGCGGCGGCCGCGCACCTGAACGACGACCACGCTGACGCCCTGCTCAACATCGCGCGGGCGCTGGCCGGCTACCCGGACGCGACGCACGCCCGCTGCACGGGCATCGACCGCTACGGCCTCGAGCTGGCGATCGAGACGCCGCGCGGCAAGGCGCCGGCCCGCGTCGCGTTCGCCCAGCCCGTGAACGACGCGGCCGGGCTGCGCGAGGCGACGGTCGAGCTCGCCCGCCGCGCCCGGGGGGAGGTGACCCGATGAGGCGCGCGCTCGCCTGCCTCGCAGTTCTCGCCGCCAGCGCTGCGCTCGCCGCGCCGGCCGAGGCCGCGAAGCCGAAGCGGATCGTGGCGCTCACGCCGTTCGCCGCGAACACGCTGGTGAAGCTCGGCGTCAAGCCGGTCGCCGTCGGCCTCACCCCGGGCGCCGTGAAGTACCACCGCAAGCTGCGCGGCGCGATCCGGCTGCCGCTCTCGCACGCCTCGAACGGACCGAACCTCGAGCAGCTGGCAAAGCTCGATCCGGACCTCGTCTTCTCGGAGCGGACCTGGCGCGCCGGCCACTCGGCGATCCGCGGGCTCGGCATCAAGGTCGTCGAGAAGGATCCGGCTCGGGTCCGCCAGGTCCCGAAGAAGATCCGGGCGATCGGCAAGGTCGTGGGCAAGGCGAAGCGTGCGAAGAAGCTCGCCCGCAAGACCCAGCGCGCGATCAAGAAGGCGCGCCGCAAGATCCGCTCGCGCCCGAAGGTGCTCATGATCCTGGGCGTCGGGCAGACGCCGTACGCGTTCCTGCGCAACAGCTGGGGCGGGGACCTGGTGACCGCCGCGGGCGCGCGTCTGCTCACCGGCGGGCTGACGCCCGATGGAGAGGGCTTCATGATCAGCGGCGGGTTCGCGCAGCTCTCCAACGAGAAGATCCTCGCCATCAACCCCGACGTGGTCATCGCCGTGCCTCACGGGCGCGCCGACCAACGCGAGGAGATCGCGGAGTACCTGCGCAACCACCCCTACATCGGCGAGACGAACGCCGGCGTGAACGGTCGCGTGTACGTCACCTCGCACAACACGCTGCTGCAGGCCGGGACCGACGTGGCCGCCACGATCCGGATGGTCCGCAGGCAGTTCCTGAAGAACTGAGCCGACGGTGGCGCTCACGGTCACCACAGTCGCGCGCCGGAGCGCGGTCATCGTGGCCGCGCTCGTCGCGCTGCTTGCGGCCGTGGGCGCCTCGCTTGCGATCGGGGCCGTCGATATTCCGCTGGCCACCGTGATCGACGCGCTGTTCGGCGACCTCGCCGATGGCCCCGAGCGCAAGATCGTGATGGACATCCGGCTGCCGACCACGGTCGAGGCGGTCGCCGTGGGCGCGGCCCTGGGCGTGGCCGGCGCCGTGCTCCAGGGGGCGCTGGCCAATCCGCTCGCCTCGCCGGACGTGATCGGCGTGACCGCGGGCGCCGGGTTCGGCGCCACGCTTATCCTTTTGGCCTTCCCGGGCTCGGTGGCGCTCCTGCCGGTCGGCGCGCTGGTGTTCGGCTTGGTCGCGGCGGCCGTGGTCTTCGCGATCGCGTGGACCGGGCGCAACCGCGGCGGGGTGACCCAGGTGATCCTCGCCGGCATCGCCGTCGCCGCCCTGTTCGGCGCGGCCACCACCGGTCTGATGACGGCGTTCCCGGACCGCGTCCAGTCGGTCGTCTTCTTCATGGCGGGCGGGCTCACGCCGAACGCCTGGATCGACCTCGAGTCGTTTTGGCCGTACTTCGTCGTCGGGCTCGCGCTCGCCCTGGTCCTGATCAGGCCGCTCGATCGTCTCGCGCTCGGCGACGACGTCGCGGCCTCGCTGGGCAGCCGTCCGCAGCTGATCCGCCTGGGCGCGGGGATCTGCGCTGCCGTGCTCGCCTCCGCGGCGGCGGCCCTGGTCGGGCTGCTCAGCTTCCTCGGCCTGGTCGTCCCGCACCTGGTCCGCATGGCCGGGGGCACCTCGAGCCACAGCTTCGTGATCCCCGCCTCGGCGCTGGCGGGCGCCGCGCTGCTTACGGCCGGCGACGTGCTGGCCCGCAACGTGGCGGCCCCGACCGTGCTGCCCGTCGGGCCGTTCATGGTCGTGCTGGGCGTCCCGCTGTTTCTGTGGCTTCTGCGGAGGACGGCGTGACGGTGGCGAGCGGACACGAGCCCGCGCTCGACGCGCGCGACGTGTACGTCCGCCTCGGCGGCGCGCCGATCCTCCACGGCGCGAGCCTGCGCGTGGACCGGGGTCAGCTCGTCGCGCTGGTGGGCCCGAACGGCGCGGGCAAGTCGACGTTCGCGCGCGCCGCGGCCGGGATCCTGCGCCCGGCGCGCGGCGAGGTGCGGTGCATGGGCCACGACGTCCGCCGCACGCGGGGCAGGCGCCTCGCCCGACTACGGGCGTTCGTCCCGCAGCGCCCGCGCGTGCCCGAGGGGATCACGGTCGCGGAGGCGGTCAGGATCGGCCGCTCGCCGCACCTGCGGCCGCTCGCGCGCGCCACCCGCCGCGACCGTGACGCCGTCGAGCGGGCGCTCGAGCGGACCGGAACCGCGCGGTTCGCGCATCGCCGGCTCACCACGCTCTCCGGCGGCGAGCTCCAGCGCGTGCAGATCGCGATCGCGCTCGCGCAGGAAGCGCCCCTGCTCTTGGCCGACGAGCCCACGTCGCAGCTCGACCTCGGGGCGACCGTCTCGGTCGCCCGGCTCCTGCGAAACCTCGCCGAGGAGGGACTGGCGGTGCTGCTGGTCGTGCACGACCTCGCGCTCGCCGCGGCGCTCGCCGACGAGGTGGTGGTGATGTCGGATGGCCGCACGGTCGCCTCGGGCGAGCCGCGGGAGGTGCTCGCGCCCGATCGCCTGCGCGAGGTCTGGAAGGTCGAGGCGCGCCTCGACGCGGACGAGGCCGGGCACACGGCGCTGCGCGTCGATTGGCTCGGGGCCGCCCGCGAGCTCGAGGGGGAGCTGCGGTGAGGCTGCTCGCTGGGCTCTTGGCGGCCGTCGTGGCGGCCCTCCTGCTGGGAGGTGCCGCCGCGCACGCGGACTCGCCGAACACGGCAAAGCTCCGCCTCGGCAAGCACGCGGCGCGCGCCTTGGGTGCGCAGAACGTGAAGCTGCGTGCGGTGGCGCCGGCGAGGCGCCGCGGCCGCGCAGTCACGCTGCCGATCCGCAGCGGCGAGGTGAGCTCGATCGCACGCGTGCGCCTGAAGGGCGCGCTGAAGCTGACCGCGCGCAAGGGCAGGCGCCGCCGCAGCGTGCGCCTGCAGTCGCTCGCGGCGACGATCCAGGCCGGACGTGCCCTGCTGACCGCCAGGCTGCGCGGTACCCAGTACACGCTCGGCCGCCTGCGCGGTGTCGATGAGGTGGCGCCGTTCAACCCGATCACCGGCGAGGTCGATACGTCGGGGAAGCTGCGACTGGACGGCTACCTTCGCCGCGAGCTGCAGCGCAGGCTGCGCGTACGGCGGCTGCCGAGGGGCCTCGGGCGCGTGCGGGTGCGCGGCACGCTCCCGCTCGCCCCGCCCTCCGAGGCGGAGCCAGAGTTGCTCGAGCGGCCCGAGACCGCGGTCGACGTGAGCGAGGCGCAGCTCCATTGGCGGATCCGCGAGTCGTTCGTCTGCTACGTGCACTCGGCAGGTGGGCCTGGCGTGAGCGCGGCGGACGGCGCCGTGCTCGAGGAGCCGGTGGCGTACCCGCCGCCGCACCTCTCGACGCCGTGCAGCGATCCTCCGCCCTCCGTCCCGCTGCCCTACACGGTCATCTACGGGCCGGCGGCGTTCGCGGAGGGCTGGTTCGACCCGGTGACGGGTGCCGCTTCCCTGCGGCTGCGCGGGTCGGTGCGCTTCGAGATGACCGCGCACCACCTCGACGTCGGGGCCTACGACCCGATCGTCGAGGTGACCGCGGACGGCGGCGGCCGGCTGATCCACGACTACGTCGAGTATTGGAGGGACCCGGAGCGCTCGCGGCTCGCGGTGACCGGGGACTTCGCTCGGCGCGATCTCGAGCCGACCGTGGAGGCCGGGCCCGAGGGCGTCACCTACACGTACGAGCGAATCCCGCTCACCAACGCCCACGGCCCCGAGGCCTCGCCCCTCGCGCGCTACTACCCGCCCGGCGCTGGCTTCGGATGGATGACCGTGAGCTTCACCGTGCCGGAGGGGGGCGAATGAAACGCGCGCTACGGACACTCGCTGCTGCCGCGGCATTCGCCCTGCCCCTCGCGTTCGCGCCGGGGGCGAGCGCCGCGGATGTGGTCGTGGAGCCGCCCACCGGGGGGAGCGTGGAGGTCGATCTGCCGCGTGGCGAAGAGGACGTCGTCAACCAGGAGTACACGATCCGCTCGGCATCCGGCGAGCGCACCGAGACCGTCACCGGGTTCTCGCTCGAGTGGGTCATCCGCCAGACGGGTTTTGGCGGCAACTACCAGCGCGTCGAGGTGGTGCGTCCCGACGGGTCCCGGGTCGTGCTCGACATCCACCAGGTCGAGGACGGCTACGGCGGCAGGGTGCCGGTCGTCTGGAAGGAAGCCGATCAGACGCGCTTCCTGCGGCCGGTCGCCAACGGCTCGGACCGAAACGCCGGCGACTCGTTCGCAGCGAGCCCCTTGCGCGTGCTCCTTCGCTACGGCGCCGTGATCGAGGTCGAGGCCGCCGCGAGCCCTGACCGGGTGAGGCCGGGGGAGAAGGTGACCTTCAGCGCGACGGCCACGGGCCCGGCGGGCGAGGAACTCGTGTACGTGTGGCAGTTCGATGACGGCTCGGGTGCCACCGGGCGGGTGGTCACGCACCGGTACAGGAAGCCCGGGAGCTACCACGTGGCCCTTACCGTGTACAAGGGGTCCGCCGTAGGGGGCTCAGGCGGAGGAAGTACGGTCGTCGAGGTCCGGGTGGGCCCTCCTCCGAAGAAGGGGAAGAAGGATCCCAATCGCGAGGGCGGCGGGCGTAACCGCCACAAGCGCGCCCCGGACTCCGGGCCCTACGACAACGGCCAGGGCGCGGGCCCGGCGAGCGTGGGGGATGACCGCGGCGCGCCCGAGGCCCCGAACAAGAGGCCCGAACCCGAGCCCGCCCCGGGCACCGAGCCGGTCGAAGGCGAGCTGCTCGACGCGCCCGAGAACGCGAAGAGGGCCGTCGCCGAGAGCCCCTCGATCTCGGCGCGTACCGGCCAGCTCAACGAGGAGGAGAACGGCTTCTCCGTGCCCGGCGCCGTCTGGGGCGCGCTGGTGACGGGCGCGCTGCTCGGCGTGGGAACCCTGCGCGAGCTCGGCAAGCTTCCGCAACCGAAAGGACGAATCAACCCATGGTCGTAGAGGAACTCCTGTTTGACGTCGCGGAGGCGCTCCGCATCCCGGTGCTGGCCGCGGCGCTGCTCGCGCTCGCGCTCGTGCTGGTCGAGGCCGGTGCGTTCGTGACCGAACTGGTCCGCCGCTCGCCGCGCAGCCTGCACCGGCTCGAGGCGGCCGTCGATGCGGCGCGCGACGCGCTCGCCCGCGGCGACGAGACGGCGGCTCGGGCTGCGCTGCTCTCGATCGCCCACAGCGCCCCGGCGCGGGCCACGGCGATGGGGATCCTCGACGACGTCCGCCGCCCCGACGCCGAGGCGCGCATCGCGAAGCGGCTCGCCGAGTTCGAGTACGGATCGCTGCGGCGGCTGGAGCGCACCCGCATCCTGGTGCGCATGGGGCCGGCGCTCGGCCTGATGGGTACGCTGATCCCGCTCTCGCCTGCGCTGGCGGGCCTCGCCCAGGGAGACGTCCAGCAGCTCACCGAGAACCTGCGGGTCGCGTTCAGCGTGACCGTTGCCGGGCTGCTCGTCGGCGCGATCGCCTTCGGGATCTCGCTCGTGCGCGACCGCCTCTACGGGCAGGACTACTCGGACCTCGAGTACGCGGCCGCCCGCCTGACGTCGCCGTCGGCTCCTGCCGCGAGCGCGAACGGCGCCGGCACGCGCGGCACTGCCCAGGTTGTCGCCGGGAGGGGCTCGTGAAGGTCTCGGCGCGTGCGCGGCGCAACGAGGACCGGGCCGGCGACCCGCTCGACGGCCTCGTTAACCTGTTCGACCTCGGGATCGTCCTCGCGGTCGCCTTCCTGCTCGCCGCGCTCGCCTCGGTGAACATGACGGACATCCTCAAGCAGAACGACCCCGAGCAGCGCGAGCGCACCGAGCAGGTCACGGCCGACCCGGGGGAGCAGGTGCGTGAGCTCGAGCTCGACCCGGGCGAGCGGGTCGTGGGTCGCGGCACCGAGATCGGCCGCGTCTACCGCCTCGAGGACGGCCGCACGGTGATCGTCCGCGAGCTCGACAAGCGGTAGCTGCCCCTCCCTCCGGGCGCGATCCGCACCCACCGGGCGCGTAGGCCGCGATGCTCGCCCAGCCCGGTCGCCTGCCCGCGCAAAAGGAAAGCGCGCCGACCCCCCTGCCGGGTCGGCGCGCCTCCCGTCCTTGAGACCCCCGCCGCGCGGGCCCGCGCGCGGCTGACCCCCGCTACTTGATGAACAGGATCTCGGAGTACTTGGGCAGCGGCCAGAGGTCGTCCGCGACCACCTTCTCCAGCTTGTCCGCGGCCTCGCGGACCTTCGCCATCGCGGCGAGCTGGTTGTCGCGGGCGTACTTGGCGAGCTCGAGGCCCTCGACGCCGTCGGGGTAGACGTTCGCCTCCTCGAGCTCCTTGATCGCCGCCACGAGCTCGTCGACCAGGGACCGCGTCTCGCTCGCGAGCTCCGACGCGCCCGCCTGCTCACAGAGCGTGAGGTGGCGCAGCGCGGCGGGGAGGATCATCGTGCGGGCGATCGACTCGGTCGTCTCCGCCTCGATGTTCGCCCGGATCGCGTACTGCTCGGTCCAGACCTCGAACCGCGAGTGCAGCTCCCGCTCCGAGAGGACGTTGTACTTGCCGAACGTCTCGATGGTCTGCTCGGAGATCACCTCCGGCAGCGCGTCCGGGGTGGTGCGCAGGTTCTTGAGCCCGCGCCGCTCAGCCTCCGCGTGCCACTCGGGCGAGTAATTGTCGCCCATGAAGCAGATCTGCTTGTTGGCCGCGTAGGACTCCTTGACCACCTCGGCGACCGCCGTGGCGACGTCGTCGCCGCTCCCCAGCTTCTCCTCGAGCTTGTCGGCGAGCTCGTCGATCGCCTCGGCGACGATCGTGTTCAGGACGGTGTTCGGGAACGCGAGCGACATGCTCGACCCGAGCGCGCGGAACTCGAACTTGTTGCCGGTGAAGGCGAACGGCGAGGTGCGGTTGCGGTCGCCGCCGTGCCGGGGCAGGGGCGGCAGCACCTCGGCGCCGAGCTCGAGGAACGAGCCCGGGGTGTGCGGGTCGCCCTCGCCCGACTCGATCGCCTCGAACACGCGCTCCAGCTCCGCGCCGAGGAAGATCGAGATGATCGCGGGCGGCGCCTCGTTCGCGCCCAGGCGGTGGTCCTGGCCGATGTTCGCGACCGAGGCGCGCAGCAGGCCCTGGTGCTTGTTCACGGCCTGGATCACGGCGGCGCAGAAGAACAGGAAGTTCGTGTTCTCCGCCGGCGTGTCGCCTGGATCGAGCAGGTTCACGCCCGTGTCGGTGCTCATCGACCAGTTGTTGTGCTTGCCCGAGCCGTTGACGCCGGCGAACGGCTTCTCGTGCAGCAGGCAGACGAGGTCGTACTTGCGCGCGACGTTCTGGAGCACCTGCATGATCAGCTGCTGGTGATCCGAGCCGACGTTCGAGTTCTCGAACATGGGCGCGATCTCGTACTGCGCCGGCGCGACCTCGTTGTGCCGGGTCTTGACCGGGATGCCGAGCTTCGCCATCTCCAGCTCGGCCTCGAGCATGCAGGCGAGCACGCGCTCGGGGATCGACCCGAAGTAGTGGTCGTCGAGCTCGTGACCCTTGGGCGGCTTCGCGCCGAAGAGCGTGCGGCCCGTCGTCACCAGGTCGGGGCGCTCGTAGTAGTAGTGCTTGTCGATCAGGAAGTACTCCTGCTCGGGCCCGACCGTGGTGAACACCCGCTGGGCCTCGTTGTCGCCGAGCAGGCGGAGCGCGCGGATCGCCGAGCGCGACAGCGCGTCCATCGAGCGCAACAGCGGAATCTTGGCGTCGAGCGCCTCACCCGTCCACGACGCGAACGCGGTCGGGATGACCAGCAGCGCGCCGTTCGGGTTCTCCATGATGAACGCCGGGCTGGTCGGGTCCCAGGCCGTGTAGCCGCGGGCCTCGAACGTGGCGCGGATGCCGCCGGTCGGGAACGAGGAGGCGTCGGGCTCGCCCTGGATCAGCTCCGAGCCCTTGAACTTGGCGATCGCCTTGCCGTCGCCGGTCGGGGCGAAGAACGAGTCGTGCTTCTCCGCCGTGAGCCCGGTGAGCGGCTGGAACATGTGCGTGAAGTGGGTGGCGCCCTTCTCAAGCGCCCACTCCTTCATCGCCTCGGCGACCTCGTCCGCGAGCGAGGGATCGAGCGGCTCGCCCTTGGCGAGGGTGGCCTGCAGCTTCGCGTAGGTGTCCTCGGACAGGCGTTCCTTCTGGACGGCGGGGGAGAAGACGTTCTCGCCGAACGGGTAGTCCCCGCTTGCGAGGTCGAGCTTGCCCAGGGTCTCGCCGTTGGGGCTCCACTGGGCGGCTGTGACGTTCTGCTGACGGATTCGCGGCATGTTCGGTTATGGCCTCCTCGCGCGCGGGCGCCCCTCGACGGGGGCGCGCCGCTGCTGTGTCGATCGCTACCTGAAGGGTGCGGCAAGCCTATGTCCGGCCGGATAAGGGGCGATTGTCCGCGTGTCCAAAGTTCGAGCGCCGCGGTTCTCCGCGATGTCGAGGGCCCCGGCCGGCGCCCGATCCGGAGCCTCGCCCGACGCCCGTCGGCCCGGCGCGCAATCATTGGGGGGTGAGCGCCGAGGCAGGGCCACTCAGGGACGCGCACGGCCGCGCCCTCACCGACCTGCGGGTCTCGGTCACCGACCGCTGCAACTTCCGCTGCCGCTACTGCATGCCGGCGGAGGGGATGCGCTGGCTGGAGCGCTCCGACCTGCTCACGTTCGAGGAGATCACCCGCCTCGTGCGGATCTTCGCGGAGCTCGGCGTCACCCACGTGCGCCTCACGGGCGGCGAGCCGCTTGCGCGCCGGGACTTCCCCGAGCTGGTGCGGATGCTGCGCGGGATCGAGGGGATCGAGGACCTCGCGCTGACGACGAACGGCTACCTGCTCAAGCGCTACGCCGACGCGCTCGTGGAGGCCGGGATCGACCGGGTCAACGTCTCGGTGGACTCGCTCGCGCGCGACCGCTTCCACGAGATCACCCGGCGCGACGCGCTCCCGCAGGTCCTCGAGGGGCTCGCGGCGATCGCCCGGCACGAGCGCGTGCGCCCGATCAAGGTGAACGCGGTCGCGATGCGCGACTTCACCGAGGACGAGGTCTGGCGGTTCTGCGAGCTCGCGCGCTCGAGCGACTACCAGGTGCGCTTCATCGAGTTCATGCCGCTCGACGGCGACCGCTCGTGGTCGCCGGAAGCGGTGCTCACCGGGGCCGAGCTGCGCGCGCTCATCGAGACCCGCCACCCGCTCGTCGAGCTGCCCCGCGAGCCGCACGCGACGGCCCGCGTCTTCCGCTTCGCCGACGGGCCGGGGGAGATCGGCTTCATCAACCCCGTCTCCGAGCCGTTCTGCGCCGACTGCAACCGGCTGCGGCTGACCGCCGAGGGGCGCCTGCGCACCTGCCTGTTCTCGCTGCGCGAGACCGACCTGCGCGAGCCGCTGCGCGCCGGCGCAAGCGACGAGGAGCTCGCCGAGCTGATCCGCGCAGCGGCGTGGCGCAAGGAGCTCAAGCACCGGGTGAACGAGCCCGGCTTCGTGCCGCCGCCGCGCACGATGAGTGCCATCGGCGGCTAGGAGGTGGCGCCGTGACGCGCGACGAGTGGCTCTCTGCCTTCGCCGAGCGCCTCGGCGTCGAGCCGCCTTCGCCCGAGGAGATCGAGGGGCTGCTCGAGCTCGCGGCGACGGCCGCGCACGCCTCGGAGCGCCAGGCGGCGCCGATCGCGTGCTGGCTCGCCGCGCGCGCCGGCCGCGACGTGGCGGGCGCGCTCGAGCTTGCCCGCGGGGTGGCTCCGCCGCGCCCCTGAGGGCCGCGGCCGCCTACCGTTCGCGCTGCGTGCGCGGGGGCCGCCTAGGAAGGGCGGGCCCGCTCGCTCACCAACCGCTCCGCGCGGGCGAGGTCCTCGGGCGTGTTGACGTTGAACGCGGCATCGGGCTCGACCCTGACGAGCTCGGGGCCGAGCGCGAGCGCGGCCGCCGTCACGGACTCGCCTGCCGCGAGCGCAGCCCGCAGCGCCGTTGCGTCCGCGGCGCGGTAGCGGGC
>DATCLC010000068.1:0-10915 GCA_036564135.1 Solirubrobacterales bacterium | reverse complement strand
CGAGACCGGCTCGGCTACGGCCGGCCGCGGCAGGTCGCGCTTGAACGGGTCAAAGAGGCCCGTCAGCTCGCGCCGACGCGACGCCGCGGTCTTCTTCGGGTTCGGGCGCGACTTCACCGCGAGCTGGTCGAACGAGCACAGAAGCGCGATTCCGGTCCCGCCGTGCAGGATCGCCTCGCGCCGCGTGAGCGCGCGGTCAAACAGCCTGCGATCTTCCTCCGTCAATCCTTCTTCCGCCCCGTGCGTGCTGGGTTATCCTGCCAACAGATCCACACCTCGGGACCCTCGCGCTGCGCGCTGGGGACCCGCCCCTGCCGCTGGCGGATCGCAAAGCTAGCGAAGCGCGCGAACTTATGCAAGGAGGCCGACGAAAGATCCTCCGGCCTGGCTAAGCGGCGAGCGCTTCGCGGACCGCTGCGACGAACGCGTCCACGTCCTCGGGCTCGGTGTCCCACGCGCACATCCAGCGCACGACGTCCGCGTCCTCGTCCCAGACGTAGAAGGGCGGCTCGCCCTCGAGCGTCTCGAGCAGCCGGTCTGTAGCCGCGCGTGGCAGGCGGGCGAAGACCCCGTTCGCCTCCACGGGGTGCACGATCTCGACGCCGGGCAGGTCACGGACGGCGTCGGCGAGGCGGGCCGCCATCGCGTTCGCGTGGCTCGCCAGCTCGAGCCACAGCTCGCCGCCCAGGAGCGCTTCGAACTGGGCCGAGAGGAAGCGCATCTTCGAGGCGAGCTGGCCGAGCTGCTTGCGGTGGAACTCGAAGCCGTCGGCGAGCTCGGGCCGGCAGAAGACGACGAGCTCGCCGAACACCAGGCCGTTCTTGGTGCCGCCGAACGAGACCGCGTCGACCCCGCACTCGGTGGTGAGCTCGTGCAGCGACGCGCCAAGCGAGGCGGCGGCGTTGGCGAGCCGGGCGCCGTCCATGTGAACGAGCATGCGCAGCTCGTGGGCGGCGTCAGCGATCGCGCGAATCTCCTCGGGCGTGTAGACGGTGCCGAGCTCGGTCGCCTGCGTGATCGAGACGACCCGGGGCTGCGCGTGGTGCTCGTCGCCGCGCCGCGCCTCCCAGCGCGCCACGTCGTCGGGGGTGAGCTTGCCGTGCTCGGTCGCGACCGTGTAGAGCTTGGCGCCGGCCACGCGCTCGGGGGCGCCGCACTCGTCGACGTGCAGGTGCGCGACATCCGTGCAGATCACCGCCTCGAAGCCGCGGGTGAGCGCGTCGAGCGCGGTCACGTTGGCGCCCGTGCCGTTGAAGACGGGGAAGCCGCGCGCGTCGGGCCCGAAGTGCCTGCGCACGAGGTCCTCGACGCGCTCGGTCCAGCGGTCGTGACCGTAGGCGCCCGCGCGGCCGGTGTTGGCGGCGGCCATGGCCTCGAGCACGGCGGGGTGCGCGCCGGCGTGGTTGTCCGAGGCGAAGTTGCGCACGCGTTGGTTCTACCGGAGTGCGGCGGGCCGGGCGCTACGGGTGGAGCTCGAGCCGCGCGCCGTTCATCTTCGCGGCGGCGTCCGAGAGCAGGTACGCGATCGCCTCGGCGATGTCCTCCGCGGGCGTGAAGCTCGGGTACTCCTTGTCCGGGTTGCGCTCGCGCATCGCCGGGGTGAGGATCGCGTTGACGACGACGATGTTCGCGGTCGCCCCGCTCGGGGCCAGCGAGTCGGCGAGCGCGAGCGTCCAGGCCTCCGCGGCCGCCTTGGTCGCGGCGTAGGAGGCGTTCTTGGCCTCGGGCCTGCGCGCCTGCGTCGAGGAGACGAGCACGAAGCGCCCGCCGGGGTGTGAGATGTGGTCGTGGAAGGCGCGCGAGGTGAGCTGCAGCGTGCGCACGAGCAGGTCGTGCAGCCACGTGTAGTCGCCGAGCGAGGTGGTCTTGATCGGGTCGCCGCCCTTGTAGCCGCCGACGAGATGGACGACGCCGTCGACGCGCCCGAAGCGCTCGGCGACTGCGTCCGCCCAGGCGTTCGCCTCGTGCTCCTCCAGCAGGTCGACCACGCGCGCGTCGATGCGCTCCTCGGGCAGGCCGAGCTCGGCGACGAGGTCGTCGAGGGCTTCGGCGACGCGGTCGGTGAGCGCTAGCGTGGCGCCGGCTTCCGCGAGGCAGCGGGCGACGGTGGGCCCCAGGCCGCCGGCGGCGCCGGCGATGGCATAGACCCGGCCCTCAAGGTGCGCGCTCACCCTGTGGACCGTACCGCGCTGAGCCGCTGCGCGGCGGGATGCCTGCTCATCGCCTTGGCAACGCCCCGCGGGCGGGCGACCGCGTAGCCGCGGGTACGGCGGTGCGTGCGCGGGAACCCCATGCTGCGGCTCTCGATCACAGCGGTCAACCGCGCCCTGCCCGCCTTGCCCAGCACGCGCCGCAGCGCTCTGCGATGGACGCTCAGGGAAACGACTGCCTGGTCGTAGTGGCGGGCCTTGTTGCGCGCCAAAACGACGCGGCGGCCGGCCGCACGACCGACGAGGACCACCGTCGAGACGCACCCGGGATAGAAGTCGCAGCCGACGACCTGCGAGAAGAGCTCGCAGTTCGCGAGCGCCACGTCCCCGGGGCCGGGCGCCACCTCGTCGTTGCCGGGGCCGCAGTCGAGGATGTCCACGGCGCCGTGGTCGCCCGTCCCGTCGAGGCTGTCGTCCCCAGGGCCCCCGCGCGCGACGTCGGCGCCCCGCTTGGCGTTGAGCTCATCGTCGCCCGCGCCGCCCACGAGGTAGTCGTCGCCGCGATCCCCGCCGCAACAGTCGAGGAAGTCGCGCCCCGGGCCGGCCACGATCGCGTCGGTCCCCCCGTCGCCGCGCAGGTCGTGCATGCCATCGCCCGCGCTGATTGCGTCGTCGCCGTCGCCTCCCCCGACGCCGGTCGCGCGGCCGGGCCCGAGCTTGAGCAGATCGTTCCCCGGCCCACCGGTCCCGCCGACGACGTCCGGGGCCCCCAGGAGCCGGTCGTCGCCCGGCCCGAGGTCGAAGCCCAGCCATCCCCCATCGGCCCTCGCCTCGCGGGCGTCCAGGAGGTCATCGGCTTCCGCCGTGGAGACGTAGACGCTGTGCGTCCACTCATCCGGGCACCGCACGGTCAGCTCGTCGACCCAGGTGCACCCTGCCCGGAGGTCGATCCCGGCCGCGCGATCGGTGAACAGCCAGTCGGTCCCGTCGAACCCGATGTGGACGTCGTTCGCGATCCGGTTCTCGGGATAGAACCAGTCCGCGGCGTACATCAGGTAATTGACGTCCCTGTGGCTCGTGGTGACGATGGTGCGCGGATCGTCAGGGCTCTGGCCGGCCGCGGCCGGCGCCCAGAGAAAAGCCGTGGTCATGACGATGCACGCGGCGCGGAATCCGTTCCGCAAGCCGATCAATTCTTCCTCCCCCCGAGATCAGTGGAGCAACCGAGGCTACCGACTCACCGACACCCCGTCCACACCCGCCCAGCCGCGCGTTCAGCCCTGGTCGTCGAAAAACGACGACCACGGCTGAACGGAGCGAGAGCCCGGCCGCACGTTCAGCCCTGGTTGCCGGAAAGCGGCGACGTGGGCTGAACGTTCCGGTTTGGGGGCGGTGCGGGCGGTTTGGGTCAGGCGGACACCGCGGCTTCCGCGCGCTTCGGGCGCGCGAGCACGTGCTCGAGCTTGGGCTTGAGCTGCAGGTAGAAGAGCGAGAGCGGGAACTCGTCGTCGCGGACGAGGTCGACGAGCTCCTTGGGCTCCTCGACCTCGGGCAGGTCGCGGCGCTCGCGCGCCCACACCGAGGACTCGGCGGGCGGCACGTACTCGGCGACGAGGTCGTGCGCGGCGGCCCACTGGGCGACCTTCGAGCGGTCGATCCCCGAGTGGTAGAGCTCGCGCACCCGGTCGCGCAGGCGGCCGACGCCCTCGCCGACCCGGTCCCAGTCGATCGTCAGGCGGTTGTCGGTCCAGTGCAGGTAGCCCTCCTTGTGCAGGAACGCGAACAGCAGCTGGCCGCCCAGGCCGTCGTAGTTGCGCACCCGGCTGCCCGTGATCGGGAAGCGGAAGAGGCGGTCGAAGAGGATCGCGTACTGGACGTGGCGGGCGAACGCGAAGCCCTCGCGCTCGAGCTTCTCGGCCTCCCCGAACGCGGTCAGGTCGCAGCGCAGCTCCTCCAGCGCGTACATCCAGTACGGGCTGCGCTGGCGGATCATGAACGGGTCGAAGGGCAAATCGCCGCGCATGTGCGTGCGGTCGTGGATCAGGTCCCACAGCACGTACGCGTCGCGCGAGAGCCCGGGCGAGGAGAGCAGCGCCGCCGCGTCGGGAGGCAGGTTGAGGTGCAGGACGCGCGCGGCCTCGGAGCCGACCCGGCGCAGGCGCTCGGCCTCGCGGTCGCAGAAGATCGCGCCGAAGTGGTACTCGCGCGGGCGCTCGCCGAACGAGAACGTCTCGGGGAAGAGCACCGCACACTCGGAGTCGTAGCCCGCGGTGTAGTCGACGAGCTCGGCCGGGACGAACTTGGCGTTGTCGTAGGTCCGCTCGATCTCCGCGATCCAGTCGGGCCAGGGCACGCGGAAGATGAGCGCCTCGAAGCAGGTGTCGCGCGAGGCGTTCTGCTTGTACATCGGGAAGACGCACAGGTGCTCGATGCCGTCGCGCCGCTCGCGCTCGGGGCGGAAGAGCTCGGCCGAGCGGTCGAACGCGGGTTTCGCGAAGCCCGACCGCGCCCAGGCGCGCAGGTCCTGCTCGAGCGCCGCCAGGTACTCGGCCTGGTGCGGGAAACGGGGCTCGAGCGCTCGGGCCGCCGCGGCGATGCGCTCGGTGAGCTCGCGGGCGCGCGCGGCGTCGTGCGCGCCGGTGTCGATCGAGCCGTCGGGCGACTGCATGAGGCGCAGCTCGTCGACCGCCTCGCGCAGCGCGATCCAGCTGGGGTCCTGGGCGGCCTCCGAGGCGGCGACGGGCGCCGGGTGCGCGAACGAGTGGCCCGCGACCCAGTAGAGGAGGTTGATCCAGAGCTCGCGGTGGGAGAGCTGGTCGATGCAGTCGTCGCCGAAGAGGTCGGAGTCGGCGAGCGCCGCGACCCGCCCCGCGCCGTGGGTGGTGACCGCGGCGAGCGGCGCGCCGGGGATGGTCGCGCTCGGGTGCGCCCGGGCCAGCACCCGGGCGCCGTTCTCGGAGCTCAGCGCGCCGGCGCGGTAGAAGCAGACCGAGCCGACGCGCGCCAGCACGTCCGCGCCGAGGTCGTTGGGATCGAGCTCGGCTCGCGGCAGGTCGGCGAGCACCCAGGAGGGGGCGTCGAGGTTCCGCTCGTAGTCCTGCAGCGTCGCGTTCTCGATGCGCAGCCCGAAGCGCGCGAGCAGCTCGTTGAGGTTGTTGCCGTACTTCTCCTGCTCGGTTTCGCCGAGCACGATCAGGCCGCCGCCGGCCTCGACGTGGGCGACGATCGCGTCGATCTCCTCCGGGTCAAGGCGCGGGCTCCCCTCCCCCGTCGTCGCCTCCCACTTGGGGTCCGAGGGGTGGGCGATGACCAAGACGTCCGTGTCGGCGAGCGCGGTCCGGTCGAGCGGGCCGCCCGTGTGCACGGCGACGTCGAAGTCGTGCTCGCGGGCCGCAGCGGCCGCGCGCGCGAGCGAGGAGTCCTCGGGGTGCGCGGGCTGCATCTCCGCGGCGAGCTCCGGGCGGATCGTCCACGCCTCGGAGTGGGCTTCGTCGAACAGGACGCGGGCGTGCTTGGGATGATCCGGCATGTGATGCAGGCTACGGACGCGCCTTTCGGCGGTCAATGCCGTTTTCGCGCGCCTGTGCGCAACACTTCGCCGTTATGAACTGAATCAGTGCATGATTCTTGCGCTCCGATGACGGCGAGCGGCGTCCGGCGCCGACCCGCGCGCAGCCGTCGCGTCAGGCCGGCGACGGATCCGCACGCAGGTTGGCGAACGCCCAGGCGCCCAGGGTCGTCGGCGTCGTGGTCGCGAACGTGCGGGGGTTCTCGGGCGTAAAGCCCTCGCGCAGCCCGATCGACATCCCGACGAGGGCCTCGACCTGGGCTTCGGTCATGCCGACGGCGCGCAGGCCCTCGCGCATGGCGTCGTCCGGGATCCGCTCGGCCCGCAGCGAGCGGCCGGTCGCCCGCCCGACGATCGCGGCGACCTGCTCGTAGGTCAGGTGCTCGGGGCCGTGGACCGCCTGCACCTCGCGCCCGGACCAATCGCGGGCGAGCAAGCGCGCCGCGGCGACCTCCGCGATGTCGCGCGGATCCACCCAGGGGAGCGGCAGATCGACGGGCCACGTCACGCGTAGCACCCCCTCCTCGAGCCCGGCCGGATCGAGCAAAAGGTTCGTGAAGAAGAGGCCGCAGCGCAGGTGCAGCACGGCGGCCCCCGTCGCGTCCAGGGCCTCCTCCGTCGCCGCGAGCCCGTCGATGTCGCCAGCGCCGGCGCGCAGTTCCGCGCCGACGCTGCTCTGGAAGACGACGTGCGGGATCGAGTTCTCGGCGACCGCCCGGGCCGCGTTCCCGCCGAGCTCGCGGTGCGCCGCGATCGGGTCGGGCGCCCCGGTCGGCGGATTCACCCAGTAGAGGGCGTCGGCCCCCTCGGTCGCGCGCAGGACGTCATCGGCCCGGAGCTGGTCGCCCTCGACCACGTCCGCGCGTTCGCGCACGCCGGGGTCGAGGCGGTCGGCGTCGCGCACGAGCAGCGTCGGCCGCACCCCGGCCTGGATCAGAACGCGGGTCACGTGCGAGCCCACGTTCCCCGTCGGCGTCGTCACCACGATCTTCACTTCGGCCTCCTTTACGCTGGCACCCGAGGATCCCGTGTTCCGTAAACAGAACACTAGCGTGATCGTTCCGTAAACAGAACGCCCCGATGCCCGAACCGGAAACCGCTTCGACCGACTTCGCCGCAGCCGTCGGCGCGCGCGTGCGCGAACTGCGCGAGCGGCGGGGCATGTCACTCGGCGCCCTGGCGAAGGCCACCGGGGTCGGCAAGGGGACGCTGTCTGAGCTCGAGTCGGGCAGGCGCAACCCGACGCTCGCGACGCTGTTCGCGATCACGACCGCGCTGGAGGTCCCGATCGGCGCCGCCCTCGCCGCGGCGAAGCCCGCGCAGGGCGACGCCGAGCCGGTCCGCGGCGACGCGATCGAGGCCGCGCTCGTCGACCGCTTCGACGACGCCTCGGCGGTCTCCGAGCTCTACCGGGTGACGATGTTCGCGGGCCGCGAGCAGTACTCGGAGCCCCACTCGGAGGGCGTCACCGAGCACTGGATCGTCTACTCGGGCGCCGTCGAGCTCGGGCCGCTCGACGCGACGGTGAGCCTCGGGCCCGGCGAGAGCACGAGCTTTACCGCCGACGTCCCGCACCGCTACCGGGTGCTGAGCGACGAGGACGTCCTCGCGACCCTGCTCTTCCGGTACCCGCGCTGAGGCGGGCCCCGCCGCCACGATCCTGGGCGGCTCGATGCCGCCTTCGCGGCGTGATGCGCAATGCTTCGCCGTATCGACGCGATCGATCGCAAGATTCTTGCGCTGCTTCAGGAGGATGGCCGGCGCACCTATGGCGACATCGCCGCGCGCGTCCAGCTGTCGGCGCCGGCGGTCAAGCGCCGGGTCGATCGGCTGCGCGAGCGCGGTGCCCTGCAGGGCTTCACGGCGCTGGTCGACCACGGCGCGCTGGGCCTGCAGACCGAGGCGCTGATCGAGCTCTTCTTCCGCCCCGGCACCCAGCTCGACGAGGTGGCCGAGACGCTCCGCCGACACCCCGAGGTCGTGGAGGCTTGGAGCGTCACCGGCGAGCCCGACGCGATCGCGCGCGTGCGCACGCAGGACAACTCCGACCTCGAGCGGCTGATCATCGACCTGCAGCGCAACGGGATGGTCGAGCGCACCCACTCGATCGTCGTGCTCTCCCGCCTGGTGGGCGCCCCGCGGGCAAACCAGGGCGACGGCTAGACCCGGGCGGAATTGCCCGCTCTAGGCGTTACCGATCCGCCTCATCGGAGCGGCGCCGGACGGTCCCGCTGCGCCTCTCTAAACTTGCACGCGCTCCAGGGGGAGCGCCGGAGTTGGAGAGCCGGGCCGGTCTGTAAAATCGGTGCCTCGTGCTGAGTGAGTTCGAATCTCACCTCCCCCATGCTTAGCCGCGGTCCCGGGCCGCGGTTTTCTCGTCTCTAGGGGACGTTCAGCCCTCTTATCCGGAGCGCGACGACCGCGGCTGAACGGCCGCGTCAGGTTTGCCCTCCGCGGGGCGACCCGATCATCACTGGCCCCCAAAAAAGTGCGACGGGCCGTCACCGGGGGGAGGCGACGGCCCGCGCGCAGAGGGGACCTTCTCACAAAATGAAGACGGGCCGCCCGGGGGGACTGGCGGCCCGTCTTGGCTTGGACGGGTTTGCTCAGGGAGTTCCCGTCATATAGGGGTCGCGATCGCGAGCCCTGGGGGGCTTTTTCCCAACCTTTGCGAAGCCCAAACATCGTCTGCGAAAAAAATCCAGATTTCCCCCAATTTGGGGGTAACCGGCGGCCTAAGTACGCCTGAGAGCGCCTAAGCCCGGTCGCGAAGGCGCTGGGCCTCGGGCAGCTGCTTGAGCTTGCGCAGGGTGTTGTTCTCGATCTGGCGGATGCGCTCGCGCGTGACGCCGAAGGCGCGGCCGACCTCCTCGAGGGTGAGCGGCTCGTGCCCGCGCAGCCCGTAGCGCAGCTCGATCACCTGCCGCTCGCGCTCGGGCAGCGCGTCGAGCGCCTTCTGGATGTCCTGGCGCTGCAGGTTCTCGGTCGCCGCCTCGAACGGCTCCTCCACCGTGTCGTCGGCGACGAAGTCGCCCAGCTCGGACTCCTCCTCGTCGCCGACGGGCTTCTCGAGCGACACCGGCATCTGCGCGACGCGCAGGATGTCGCGCACCTCGCGCACGGTCATCTCGAGCTCGGCGGCGATCTCGGCCGGCTCGGGCTCGCGGCCGAGCTTCTGGACGAGCTGGCGCTCGACCTGGGTGACGCGGTTGAGCTTCTCGACCATGTGGACGGGGATGCGGATCGTCCGCGCCTTGTCGGCGATCGCGCGCGTCACCGCCTGGCGGATCCACCAGGTCGCGTAGGTCGAGAACTTGTAGCCGCGGCGGTAGTCGAACTTCTCGACCGCCCGGATCAGGCCCAGCGAGCCCTCCTGGATCAGGTCGAGGAAGCTCAGGCCCCGGCCGAGGTAGCCCTTCGCGATCGAGACGACGAGGCGCAGGTTGGCCTCGACCATGTGCCGCTTCGCGGCCATGTCGCCCTTCTCGATCCGCTTGGCGAGCTCGACCTCCTGCTCGGCGGTGAGCAGCTCGACGCGGCCGATCGAACGCAGGTACAGCCGCAGCGAGTCCAGGCTGGGCTCGACGGTCAGGTCGAGCTCGGGCTTGGCGCGCTTGGCGTCGCCGTCCTCGCCCTTCGCCTCCTTGTAGGCGGTGACGCCGTCGGCGGCGATCACGTCGACGCCCTGCTCGATCAGGTAGGCGTGCAGGGCGCGGACCTGCTCCTTGGTGACCTCGACCTCCTCGAGCGTCGCGGAAATCTCCTCGAACGTGAGGTAGCCGCGCTCCTGCCCGGCCGCGATGAGCGCCTCCAGCTCCTCCGCCTCCGGCAGCGAGGCGATGTCCGCGTCGCCGGTCTCGCCGCCTTCGTCGCGGTCCCCCGGCTCGTCGTCGTCGGTAAGAAGGACTTGTGCCTCTTCGGCCAAGTGCGCCCGTCCTCTCCTCGCCTCTACGCCGGTCTACGGGCGCGGCGAAGTATACGGATCGCAAAGGCGATTTCCAGTCACTTGGATAGCGCTCACAAACCACCTGCAAACGGTGGCCGCGCGCGCCCGCCTGTACCCTCAGCTCAAATGGCCAACGCCCCTGATCCGCTGGCTGCGACCCCCGAGGTGATCGGCGGCGGCGCAGCCGTCCGCGCGGAGTCGCGCGACGTCCAGGCGGGCCTGCCGTCCACGCAGGTGAGCCTCACCCGAGTCGGCGTCCGCGGTGTCGAGAAAGTCATCCACGTGCGCGCGAACGGCGGCGATGACGATCGCGGCACGCTGTTCTTCGCGGAGCTCGAGTGCTTCGTCGACCTCAACCCGCGCCAGGCGGGCGTGCACATGTCGCGCTTCGAGGAGATCGTCAACGAGGCGATCGACGACGTCGTGTTGAGCGAGACGCTGCGCGCCGAGGAGCTCGCCGCGCACATCGCCCAGCAGGTGCGCGAGCGCCAGCGCGGCCTGCGCGCCGAGGTGCGCATCGAGGCCCGCTACCCCGAGACCGTCAACGCGCCGGTCTCCGGGCTGCGCACGCAGGAGATCTACAAGCTGCACGGCATCGCCGTCGCCTCCGAGCGCGGGACGCGCACGCTCACCGGCGTCGAGGCACAGGGCATGACCGCCTGCCCCTGCGCGCAGGAGGAGCTCACGGGCAGGGCGCGCGAGCGGCTCGCCGCCGAGGGCTTCAGCGCCGAGGAGATGGAGCGCATCTTCCGCTCCGTCCCGGTCGCGACCCACAACCAGCGGGGCATCGGCCAGCTCCACCTCGGCCGGCCCGAGGGCGTGGAGGTCGACATCGACGCGCGCGACCTGCTTCACATCGTCGAGGGGTCGATGAGCTCGGAGATCTACGAGCTGATGAAGCGCACCGACGAGGCCTCGGTGGTCGAGAAGGCCCACCGCAACCCGCGCTTCGTCGAGGACGTCGTGCGCGAGATGATCCGCCAGGTCGCCGAGCGCTATCCGGAGCTGCGCGACGGCGGCTTCGTGCTCGCGCGCCAGGAGAACCTGGAGACGATCCATCGCCACTCCGTGGTCGCCGAGCGCAGCGGGATGCTCGCCGAGATCCTCGACGAGCTCGAGTCCGGCACCCACTCCGCGCGCCACGTCGAGCGCCGGGAGTGGCTCGAGGGGCGCGTCTAGCCCCACAGCCGGCGCGTCGCCCGACCGCCGACGCCACCCCTACCCCCAACCGCCGTGCGACTCCGTTGCGGT
>DATCLC010000067.1:0-21598 GCA_036564135.1 Solirubrobacterales bacterium | reverse complement strand
CACGTCCGCGTAGTTCTTCTTGAACATGTCGGCGCGGACCGCGTCGGCGACGGTGCGCTTGATCTCGTCGCTGGACGGCCAGATGTCGCTCAGGTAGACCGGCTCGCCGTCGGGGTCGGTGCCCAGCGGCTCGCTCGTGATGTCGACGTCCATGCGGCCGACCAGCGCGTACGCCACGCACAGCGGCGGTGAGGCCAGGTAGTTGTTGCGCACGTCCGGGTTGATCCGGCCCTCGAAGTTGCGGTTGCCCGAGAGCACCGAGCAGACGACCAGGTCGTTCTCGTTCACCGCCTCGGAGATCTCCCCGGGCAGCGGGCCGGAGTTGCCGATGCAGGTCGTGCACCCGTAGCCGACGAGATTGAAGCCGAGCTGGTCGAGGTACTTGTCGAGCCCGGCCTGCTTGAGGTAGTCGGTGACGACCGTCGAACCCGGGGCGAGCGACGTCTTCACCCACGGCTGCGAGCGCAGGCCCCGCTCGACCGCCTTCTTGGCGAGCAGCCCGGCACCGATCATCACGCTCGGGTTCGAGGTGTTCGTGCAGCTCGTGATCGCGGAGATCACGATCCTGCCGTGGTCGAGCTCGACCTCGGTGCCGTCCTCGAGCGTGACCTCCACGGGCTTGGCCTTGCGCTCGCGCGTGACCGTGCCCGTCAGCGCCGGCTCCGGCTTGTCGGCGGCGTCGTCGTGCTGCTCCGCGGGCGGGTCGGAGGCGGGGAAGCTCTCGGCGACGGTCTCGTCGTAGGTGCCGTTGACGGGCCCGTCGCCCAGCTTGCCCGCGGCGTGCGGGTCGAACTCGGCAAGTGACTCGAGGAAGGCCGCGCGCGCGTCGGTGAGCGCGATGCGGTCCTGCGGCCGGCGCGGGCCTGCGATCGAGGGCTCGACGTCGCCGAGGTCGAGCTCGAGCGTGTCCGAGAAGGTCGGGTCCTCGGAGTCCTCGGTGTGGAAGAGGCCCTGCTCGCGCGCATAGGCGTCGACGAGCTCGATCAGCTCTGTGGGCCGGCCGGTGAACTCGAGGTAGCGGAGGGTCTCGGCGTCGATCGGGAAGATCGCGCAGGTCGAGCCGAACTCCGGCGACATGTTGCCGATCGTGGCGCGGTCGGCGAGCCCGAGCGTGTGCAGGCCCGGCCCGAAGAACTCGACGAACTTGCCGACCACGCCGCGCTCGCGCAGCATCTCGGTGACCTTGAGCACGAGGTCGGTCGCCGTCGCGCCCTCGCGCAGCTCACCGGAGAGCTTGAAGCCGATCACCTGCGGCAGCAGCATCGAGATCGGCTGACCGAGCATCGCGGCCTCCGCCTCGATCCCGCCCACGCCCCAGCCGAGCACGCCGAGGCCGTTGATCATCGTCGTGTGCGAGTCGGTGCCGACGAGCGTGTCCGGGTAAGCCTGCAACACCCCGTCGACCTCGCGCTGGAAGACGACCTGACCCAGGTACTCGAGGTTCACCTGGTGGCAGATGCCGGTCGCCGGCGGCACCACGCGGAAGTTGTCGAAGGCCTGCTGGCCCCAGCGCAGGAACGCGTAGCGCTCGCGGTTGCGCTCGTAGTCGCGGTCGGCGTTGATGTCGAAGGCGCGGGGGTTGCCGAACGCGTCGACCTGGACCGAGTGGTCGATGACGAGGTCGACCGGGACGAGCGGGTTGATGCGCGAGGCGTCCCCGCCGAGCTCCTCCATCGCGTCGCGCATCGCGGCGAGGTCGACGATCGCGGGCACGCCCGTGAAGTCCTGCATGAGCACCCGGGCCGGCGTGAAGGGAATCTCCACCGACGGCTCGGCCTTGGCGTCCCAGCTCGCGATCGCCTCGACGTCCTCCGCCGTGATCGACTCGCCGTCCTCGAGCCGCAGCACGTTCTCGAGTAGGACCTTGAGCGAGTAGGGGAGCCGAGCGACGTCGAAGCGCTGCTGCAGCGCGTCGAGTCGGAAGATCTCGTACTGACGACCGGAGACGTCGAGTGTGGCGCGCGCGCCGAAGGTGTCTTTGCCCATAGCCCCAGTATTCCGCTAACCGGGACCGATGTGCGGAAACGGCGTGAAAATCACGGATTCGCGGGCGCCCCGATCGCCGACGCGTGCCACCGCAAACCGTCCGAGCGCCCACCCACGCCCCGGCCCGCTGGTACGTTCCCGCTGCGATGGAGCTGGCTGGAGCCACCGTCCTGCTCACGGGCGCCACCGGGGGGCTGGGTCGTGCGATCGCCGCGGGCCTGGCCGAGCGCGGCGCGCGGCTCGTGCTGAGCTCGCGCAAGGGGCCCGAGCTCGAGGCGCTCGCCGCCGAGCTGCCCGGTGAGGGACACCGCGCCCTGGTGAGCGACCTCGCGGAGCCCGACGCGGCGCTGCGCCTGGTGGCGGACGCGGGCGAGATCGACGTGCTGGTCGCCAACGCCGGGCTGCCCGCGTCGGGTCGGCTCGAGGACATGGACCGGGTCCGCATCGAGCGGGCGCTGCGGGTGAACCTCGAGGCGCCGATCCTCATGACCCACGCGCTGCTTGAGCCGATGCGCGCGCGTGGGCGCGGGCACTTCGTCTACGTTTCCTCGCTCAACGGCATCGCCGCCACCGCGCGCGCGTCCCTGTACTCGGGCACGAAGTTCGGTCTGCGCGGGTTCGCCTTGGGCCTGCGCGAGGACCTCCGCGACACGCCGCTCAGCGCGTCCGTCGTGCTCCCCGGCCTGATCCGCGAGGCGGGGATGTTCGCCGACTCGGGCGTCAAGGCGCCCGCGATCGGCGGCACCGGCACCCCGCGCCAGGTCGCCGACGCCGTGGTCGCCGCGATCGAGCGCGACCGCGCCGAGATCGCCGTCGCGCCGCTCCGCCAACGAGCCGCCGCCCGCTTCGCCGCGCGCTGGCCCGAGCTCGCCGGCCGCCTGGCGCGCGCGACCGGCGCCGTGCGGGTTGCCGACGCGGTCGCGGCCAACCAGACCGACAAGCGGTAAGCGCCCCGCCGGGGCCGCCCGGCGGGTTAGGTTCGCGCGCATGAAGCTCTACGTGTGCTGGACGACGATGCAAACGCCCCGGCCTGGGGGGCATCCCTGCGCGAACGCCTACAACGCGCTGCGCGAAGCCGGGCACGATCCCGAGGTCGTCAAGGTGCGCGGCCTCGGCGTGGGCCCCAAGATGCTGCACGTGATGACCGAGGGGCGACGCGAGGTCGAGCGGATCTCCGGACAGCGCTCGGTCCCCGTGCTCGTCACCGACGACGGGGACGTGATCTCGGGATCCGAACGGATAGTCGAGTGGGCGCGGCAGAACCCGGCCTGAGCGAACCGCTCGCCTAAGCCATTTTCAAGCGATTGTGAGCAGTTCTTTGCAATCCGCTCACCGATCCGCTAGCCTCTGCGCGTCCTGAAAACCGGTAAGCCGAGTCCCCGCGGCAGGGCGGGGAGCGGGGGAACCGTTCATTGGGGCTAACTCGCTTCGCTGGGAAGCGAGGGCGCGACTCCTTTGCGTGCCAGCCCGTCAGCTAACCCCGTAGGCGCAATCACAAGGAGACTGGTTAGTGAACTCCGAACACAACCGCAAGCGGCCGCGCAGAACGCTGGCGCTCGCCTTCATTACCGGCGCGGTCGTCATGGCGATGAGCGGCGGCACCGCCATCGCGGCTAGTGGCGGAATCAGCGCGGGTGGTGAAAGCGGCGGGAACACCGTCCCGGGCAGCAAGGCGAAGCTCAAGAAGAACGGCAAGGCCGTCCCGCCTGCCAACGCCCCGCAGCGCGTGAAGCGCGCGATCCGCGCCGCCAACCGGATCGACGACAAGCCCTACGTCTACGGCGGCGGCCACCGGCGCTGGAACGACCGCGGCTACGACTGCTCGGGCGCGGTCAGCTACGTGCTCGGCAAGCACGGCGCCAAGCTGCTCAAGAGCCCAGTGCCCTCGGGGAGCTTCCGCAGCTGGGGCAAGAAGGGCAAGGGCAAGTGGATCACGGTCTACGCGGACGGCGATCACGCCTTCGTGGTGATCGCGGGCCTGCGCTTCGACACCTCGCAGCCCGACGACGGTGAGTCCGGCCCGGGCTGGAGCAAGAACATCAAGAAGGGCTTTGCGAACGTCCCCCGCCGCAGCGCGCGGCACAAGGGCCGCTTCTAGACCACACGCAGAGCAAACCGTCCGTAACGAAAGGGCGCGCCCCACTGCCGGGCGCGCCCTTCTCGTTTGGCTAGCTTCCTGCGTCGATGCCCGCCGCCGCCGACGTTCAAGTTCGAGACTCCCTGCGAACCGGCTTCGAGGCCGGCATCCCGATCGCGGTCGCTACCGGCTTGATCGGCATCTCCTTCGGCGTGCTCGCGCGCCCGGTGATGGGCACGGTCGCGCCAATCGTGATGTCGGCGCTCGTGTTCGCCGGCTCCGCGCAGTTCGCAGCACTCGCCGTGCTCGCGGCCGGCGGCGGCGCGTGGGCCGCGATCGCGGCCGGCATGCTGATGAACGCCCGCTTCGGACCCATGGGGATCGCGCTCGCCCCCTCGCTCGAGGGCAGCGCGCTGCGCCGAGCGCTGGTCGGCCAGACGATGGTCGACGCGACCTGGGCTCTCGCGAACCGCGGCGGCGGCCGCTTCGACACGGACTTCATGATGGCCGCGACCCTCCCCACCTACGTCGCCTGGGTCGTGGGCACCGCGGTCGGCGTCTTCGCCGGCGAGCTGATCGGCGACCCTGACGCCCTCGGGCTCGACGCCGCCTTCCCCGCCTTCTTCCTCGCGCTGCTCTTCGGGGAGGTGCGGCGCGGGCCGCTCGCGGTGGCTGCCGTGGTCGCGGCGGTGGCGATCGCCCTCGCCCTGACCCCGGTCGCGCCCCCGGGCGTGCCCATCATCGCCGCCTGCCTCGCGGCCCTGCTCGGCCTCACCACGTGGGCGAAACGCTGGGACCCGTCGGAAACCGAAGGGGGCCACGCGTGAGCGACACCTGGACCACCATCCTCGCGCTGATCGTGATCACGGTCGCGATCAAGGCGTCCGGCCCGGTGCTGATCGGGGGCCGCCCGCTCCCCGCGCCCGCCATGCGAACCATCGCGCTGATGGCGCCCGCGCTGCTCGCCGCGCTCGTCGTGGTGCAGACGTTCACAAGCGCGGATGGGGAGATCGTCGTCGACGCGCGCGCCGCCGGCGTGGCCGCCGCCGGCGCGCTGCTCGTCGTCCGCCGCACGGCGCTGCTCGGCGCCGTCGTCGTCGGGTCGGTCGTCGCTGCCCTGGTGCGCGCGCTATGAACGCCGACGGCCGCTTCGCGCCCTCGCCCACGGGCGAGCTCCACCTCGGGAACCTGCGCACCGCGCTGCTCGCCTGGTTGTTCGCGCGCTCCCAGGGCGCGCGCTTTCTGGTGCGCGTCGAGGACCTCGACGAGGGCCGCGTGCGAGAGCGCTACGTCACCCAGCAGCTCGAAGACCTGCGCGCGATCGGGCTCGACTGGGACGAGCCGCCCGTCCGCCAGTCGGAGCGCAAGCAGCTCTACGCCGAGGCGCTCGAGCGGCTCGAGCGCGACGGGCTCACCTACCCCTGCTTCTGCTCGCGCCGCGAGATCCGCGAGGCAGCCTCTGCCCAGCACGGCGAGGACGCCGAGCTCGTCTACCCCGGCACCTGCGCGCGCCTTGCGCCTAGCGAAGCGCGCCGGCGGGTCGAGGCGGGTGAGCAGCACGCGCTGCGGCTGCGCGCCGAGGGCGCCGTGGTCACCGCCTCGGACCGGCTCCACGGCGAGGTAACCCGCACGGTGGACGACATCGTCCTCGTGCGCCGCGACGGCGCCTTCGCCTACAACCTCGCGGTCGTCGTCGACGACGCCGCGCAGGGCATCGGCGAGATCGTGCGCGGCGACGATCTGCTCTCCTCCACGCCGCGACAGGCGCTTCTCTACGACCTGCTCGGCTACGAGCGCCCGACGTGGGCGCACGTGCCGCTCGTGATTGGCCCCGACGGCCAGCGCCTCGCCAAGCGCCACGGCGCGGTCACGCTGCGCGACCTCGCCGCCAAGGGCCTCTCACCGGCGCAGGTGGCCGCCCGGCTCGCGCGCTCGCTCGGGCTCGCGGAGCCGGGCGAGGAGCCGACCCCCGTTGAGCTCCTCGCCCGTTTCGATCCCGCGAGTCTCCCCCGCGAGGCTTGGGTGCTCCCCGATGAGTGGCGGGCTACTCGATGTTGATCATCACGTGCTTGACCTCGGTGTAGTCCTCCACCGAGTACATCGACATGTCCTTACCGTAGCCGGACTGCTTGTACCCGCCGTGGGGCATCTCCGAGGCCATCGTGATGTGGTTGTTCACCCACACTGCGCCGAACCGCAGCGCGTTGGTGACGCGCAGCGCGCGGCCGATGTCGCGGGTCCACACCGACGCCGCCAGGCCGTAGCGGGTGCCGTTGGCCCACTCGATCGCCTTCTCCTCGTCGTCGAAGCGCTGGACGGTCATGACCGGCCCGAAGATCTCGTTCTGGACCATCTCGTCGTCCTGCTCGAGGTTGGCGACCACCGTGGGCTCGTAGAAGAAGCCGGGCAGATCGGGCGCCTTGCCGCCGGTGACGACCTCGGCATGCTCAGGCTTACGCTCGATGAACCCGCTGACGCGCTCGCGCTGGCGCTCGGAGATCACCGGGCCGAGGTTCGTCTCGGGGTCGCTGAGGTCGCCCATCTTGTAGCCCTTGGCCTCCTCGGCGAGCCCGGACACCACATCGTCGTAGACCTTCGACGAGGCGAGGATGCGGCACGCCGCCGTGCAGTCCTGGCCGGCGTTGAACAGCGCCGTCGCCGCGATGAACTCGAGCGTCGCATCGAGGTCGACGTCGTCGAAGACGATCACCGGCGCCTTGCCGCCGAGCTCGAGGTGCACGCGCTTGAGCGTGTCCGCCGCCTCGCGCGCGATCCACTTGCCGGTCTCCGGCGAGCCGGTGAGCGAGACGAAGTCGACGTCCTTGTGGCGCACGAGCGCCGCCCCGGCCTTGTCGCCGTGGCCTCCGATCACGTTGAAGACACCGGGCGGGAAGATCTCGGCCGCGATCTCGGCGAGCTTGAAGGTCGAGAGCGGCGTGTTCTCCGCGGGCTTCAGCACGGACGTGCAGCCCGCCGCGAACGCGGGCCCGATCTTCCAGATCGCCATCATCAGCGGGTAGTTCCAGGGCGTGATCTGCGCGCAGACGCCGACCGGCTCGCGGCGGATGAACGAGGTGTGGTTCTCCACGTACTCGCCCGCGGCCTTGCCCTCGAGGTTGCGCGCCGCGCCCGCGAAGAAGCGCAGGTTGTCGGCGCACATGCCGAGCTCGTCGTCGATGAAGGACTGGCGCGGCTTGCCCGCGTCAGCCGACTCCAGGTCGGCGAACTCATCGCCGTGCTCCTCGATCGCGTCGGCGAGCTTCAGGAGCATCTCCGAGCGCTCGCGCGGCGTGGTCTTCTGCCACTTCTCGAACGCCTTCTTCGCGGCGGCTACCGCGCGGTTCACGTCCTCCTCGGTCGAGAGCGGCGCCTGCGCGATCACCTCGCCCGTCGCCGGGTTGATGACGTCCTCGGTCTCGCCGCTGGAGGGATCGACGAACTCGCCGTTGATGAAGTTCTGCAGCTTGGTGACTGGACCGGCGGTGGTGGTCATCTTGTTCGCTCTCCTCGTGTTCGGGGTTGTTGTCGTGGTCCGGTTGGGACCCGGGCTCCTCAACCCGAGCCCGCCGCCGCTTGCGCGGCCGTCGCGCCCGCGTTGCCGTCGACGGTGACGGCGGGGTTCTCAAACCCGAGCGCCTCCTCGGGCGGCACGTAGTCGAAGCCCGTGTCCCGCGCGACGGCCGGGTGCGTGACCGAGCCGTTCGCGACGTTGATGCCCGGCCGCAGCCCGGGGTCGCGCCGCACGGCCTCGGCGACGCCCAGGTCGGCGAGCGCCAGCGCGTACGGCAGGGTCGCGTTCGTGAGCGCGTAGGTCGAGGTGATCGGCACCGCGCCCGGCATGTTCGTGACGCAGTAGTGGATGATCCCGTCGACCTCGTACGTCGGGTCGGAGTGGGTCGTCGGCCGCGACGTCTCGAAGCACCCGCCCTGATCGATCGCGACGTCGACGAGCACCGCGCTCGGCTTGAGCAGCTTGAGCTGGTCGCGGGTGATCACCTTCGGCGCCGCGGCGCCGGGCACCAGCACGGCGCCGATCACGAGGTCGACGGTCGGCAGCCGCTCCTCGATCGACAGCGTCGAGCTGAAGATGGTCGACGCGCGGCCCGCGAACGCGATGTCGAGCTCGCGCAGGCGGTCGATGTTCTTGTCGTAGACGAACACGTCCGCCTCCATGCCGATCGCGATGAAGGCGGCGTTCATGCCGACCGCGCCGCCGCCGATGATCATCACGTTGGCCGGCGCGACGCCGGGGACCCCGCCGAGCAGGATCCCGCGGCCGCCCAGCGGCTTCTCCAGCATGAACGCGCCCGCTTGGGTCGCGATCCTGCCCGCGATCTCCGACATCGGGGCGAGCAGGGGCAGGCGCCCGTTGCGGTCCTCGACGGTCTCGTACGCGATGCAGGTCGCGCCGCTCTCGCACAGTGCCTTGGTGAGCTCTGGGGCCGGCGCCAGGTGCAGGTACGTGAACAGGACGTGCTCGGGGCGCAGCATCGCGACCTCGGGCATCTGCGGCTCCTTGACCTTGAGGATCATCTCGGCCTCGCCGAAGACGTCCTCGGCGGTCGGCACCACGCGCGCGCCCTGCGCCTCGTAGTCCGCGTCGCTGATCGCACTGCCCTCTCCGGCCCCTGCCTGAACGAGCACCTCGTGGCCGTGCTCGACGAGCTCGCGGACCCCGATCGGGGTCAGCGCGACGCGGTACTCGTCGGCCTTGATCTCGGTGGGAACTCCAACCTTCACAGCGTCACCTCGCTAGCTGACTCACTTGACCAACTCGCGCGCCTGCAGTGCCAGCCAAAGCTCGATCCGGTCAGTGGCGCGCCCAAGGTCGCGACCGGTGAGCTCCTCGATCTTGCGGATCCGGTACCGGAGCGTGTGCCGGTGGCAGTAGAGCTGCCGGGCCGCGCGCTCCCAGTTCCCGTTGTTCTCGATGAAGGCCTCGAGCGAGCGCAGCAGCTCACCCCCGTACTCTCCCTCGCCGCGCTCGATCGGCTCGAGCAGGCCGTCCGCATACAGCCGCAGGGCCTCGTCGTCCTGGAGGGCGAGCAGCAGCGTGAACGCGCCGAGGTCGCGATGCGACGCCACGTCGGGCGCGTCGCCGTTCTCGTTGAAGGACGTGGCTTCGAGCGCGCACCGCGCCTCGTGGAAGCCGCGCCGCAGCGAACCGACCCCGACCGGGCGGCTGGCAGCCGCGCGCACCTCGGGCGCGGTCGGCAGCAGCGCCTTGCGGGCGTGGCGGGCGATCTCGATCGGGTCGCGGTCGCCCGGCACGATCGCGCACAAAAGCGGGCTCCCCGCCGCCGCCGTGGTCGCGACCAGGGCGGCGACGCCCTGCTCGTCGAGCGCGGCCTCGAGCAGGGACTCAGCGCCGGTCGGGTCGTCGAGCTCGAACACGAGCACCGCGCCCTCGTCGTGGATCCCGAAGGGGCGCAGGCGCCCGCTCAGCTCCTCGGGCGTGAAGCGGCCGCTCAGGGCGTCGGCGAGCAGATCGCCGGCTAGGCGGCGCTCCGTCTCCCGGACGACGCGCTCGCGCATGAGCTCGAGCCCAACCACGATCGACGCCTGCCGCGCGATCAGCCGCTCGAAGTCCCCGAGCGGGGCCTTCTCGCTCACCACCACGAGCCAGCCAGCCGCCGGCGTCCCACGCCTGCCGGGCACCGGGACGGCCAGCGCGCGGTCGCGCAGCGCGGACTGGTCGGGCTCAAAGGTGACCGTCGGCCGCCCCTGCGCGTTGCGCTCGGCGAGCTCCGCGCCGAGCGCCTTGGCCGTCGCCGGGGTGAGCACGCCGCGCTGCGGATGGCGCGCGACCTCCTCGCCCGCGCCGTCGAACACGAGCGCCGCGCCGCCGACGGAGGTCGCGATCGAGGCCGTGATCCCGCGCAGGCCGGCGTCCTCGATCACGAGGCGCTCGAGGCGCTCGTGGATCTGGGCGCTGCGTTCGAGCAGGTCGTACTGCTCGTTGACCAGGGTCCGCGCCGCCCGCTCCGTAATCGCGATGAACGGCATCTCGTAGGGGACCTCGAAGAGCGGCATCCCGCGCTCCTCGGCGGCCGCGAGCAGCGCCTTCGGCAGCCGCTTGTGGTCGAACCCGGTACCGAAGCCGAGGCCGGCGACACCGGCCTCGTCGAGCAACTCGACGAAGCGGCGCTGCGCGGCGGCGGTCCCGAGCCGGTACCCGGTGGTCAGCACGAGCTCGCCGCCGAGCAGCCACGGTGTCGGGTCCGGGTGCTCGGTCGAGTGCACCCACCGGAGGCGGCGGTCGCCGTTCTCGGCGCCGGCGGCCAGCTCGAGGCCGCAATCCGATACGAGCGACGAGACCGTCAGCATCGCTCCGGCGGGTCGGAGCCGTCGCGCGGGGCGATCAGCCCCGCGCCTTCACCTTCTCCCAGGCCTCCTCGAGCACGGGTCGCAGGACCCCCTCGATCTCCTCGAACTGCTCCGTGTCGCAGATCAGCGGCGGCGAGAGCTGGATCACGGGGTCGCCGCGATCGTCCGCGCGGCAGATCAGGCCGCGGCGGTAGAGCTCCCCGGAGAGGAAGCCGCGCAACAGCCACTCCGACTCCTCGTCGTTGAAGGTCTCCTTCGTCTCCTGGTCCTTGACCAGCTCGATCGCGTGGAAGAACCCGGCGCCGCGGACGTCGCCGACGATCGGGATGTCCCGCAGGCTCTCGAGCATCTTGCGGAACTCGCCCTCGCGCTCGCGGACGTGGCCGCAGATGTTCTCGCGCTCGAAGATGTCGAGGTTTGCCAGCGCCGCGGCGGCCGCCACGGGGTGCCCCGCGAACGTGAAGCCGTGGATGAACGAGGTCGTGCCCTTCGAGAACGGCTCGAAGATCTTCTCGGAGGCGATCAGAGCGCCCATCGGGGCGTAGGCGGAGGTGATCCCCTTCGCCGTCGTGATCATGTCCGGCTGGTAGCCGTAGCGCTCGCAGCCGAAGTAGTAGCCGATACGGCCCCAGGCGCAGATCACCTCGTCGGAGATCAGCAGCACGTCGTACTCGTCGCAGATCTCCCGCACGCGCTGGAAGTAGCCCTCCTGCGGCGTGAAGCACCCGCCCGCGTTCTGCACGGGCTCAAGGATCACGGCGGCGACCGTCTCCGGGCCCTCGAACTCGATCCGCTCGGCGATCTTGTCCGCCGCCCAGAGCGGGTCGCGGTTCTCCGGCCAGCGGTACTCGTTGGTGTTCGGCACGTGGCAGCCGCCGGGCGCAAACGGCTCGAACGGCGCGCGCAGCGGGGTGAGGCCGGTCGCCGAGAGGGCGCCCATGCTGGTGCCGTGGTAGGCGATCTCCCGCGCGATGACCTTGTGCTTTTGGCCCTTGCCCTGGAGGCGGAAGTACTGGCGGGCCAGCTTCAGCGCGGACTCGACGGCCTCGCTGCCGCCGGAGGTGAAGAAGACGTGGTTGAGGTCGCCGGGCGCGAGCTCCGCGATGCGCGCCGCGAGCTCGATCGCGCGCGGGTGCGCGTAGCTCCAGTTCGTGGTGAAGTCCAGCTCGGCCACCTGGCGGGCCATCGCCTCGCCGATCTCCGTGCGCCCGTGGCCGATGTTCGAGCAGAACAGCCCTGAGAGGCCGTCCAGGTAGCGGTTGCCCTCGACGTCCCAGACGTAGGGCCCCTCGCCGCGCTCCAAGATGGGGATGGGATGCTCGTCGTCATACCCCCCCATGCGCGTGAAGTGCATCCACAGGTGCTTTCGCGCCAACTCCTGCAGCTGGGCGCTCCTCGTCTCGGTGGATGCAGTACTGGTGGCCATTTCCTCCGCCTCCGTGTCGAGTTGGAATCCGACGTTCCGTACAACCGTAGCCAGAGAAAGCACCGCGTACAAGCGATTTACGGTTCAACTTCGCGGCGCCGCTTTGTACGTCTTGTATAAGCGCGTTTGGACGTTTTGGGAGTTTCGCCCCTTGCGTGTCCGGGACCCTGCCCCTAGCCTCAGCGGAAAGTGAGGCGCGCGAACGCTAGACGAGCCGTAGCAAGCGGGCCCACGGTCGAGCGGGAGAAGAATGAGCAACGGAGGAGGCGGTTTGGACGGAACGGCGGCTGATCCGAGGGCCTCGAACGGCGCCGGGAGCACACCGAGCGTCTCGCTGCGCGGGGTGAGCAAGGCGTTCGGCGACCTGCTCGCCGTCCAGGAGATGGACTTGGACATCGCGCAAGGCGAGTTCTTCACGCTGCTCGGTCCCTCGGGATGCGGGAAGACGACGACCCTGCGGATGATCGCCGGCTTCGAGGAACCCACCACCGGCCATATCTACATCGACGGCCAGAGCGTCGAGGATCTGCCGGCCCACAAGCGCCCGACCAACACCGTCTTCCAAAGCTACGCGCTGTTCCCGCACCTGAGCGTCGGCGAGAACGTCGCCTTCGGCCTCAAGCGCAAGGGCGTGCCGAAGGACGAGATTCAGCGCCGCGTCCGCGAGGAGCTCGAGCGCGTCGGCCTCGCCCAGCACATCAACCGCAAGCCCGCCCAGCTGTCGGGCGGCATGCAGCAGCGCGTCGCGCTCGCCCGGGCGCTGGTCAACCTCCCGAAGGTGCTGCTTCTCGACGAGCCGCTCGGCGCCCTGGACCTCAAGCTTCGCAAGGGCCTGCAGATCGAGCTCAAGCGCATCCAGCGCGAGGTCGGCATCACGTTCATCTACGTGACGCACGACCAGGAGGAGGCGCTCACGATGTCCGACCGCATCGCGGTCATGAACGAGGGGCGCATCGAGCAGTGCGATGCGCCGGTGACCGTCTACGAGAAGCCCGCGACCACGTTCGTGGCCGGGTTCATCGGCGTCTCCAACCTGATGCCGGCCGTCGTCGAGCGGACCAACGGCAACCGCGCGTGGGTGCGGCTCGACGCCGGCGTCGAGATCGAGGCCGAAAACAACGGCCTCCGGGCGGGCGACCGCTGCCACGCGGTGGTCCGGCCCGAGAAGCTGCGTATCGACTCACGCGAGGGCATTCCTCCCGACGGCTGGCCGCGGGTGGACGGCGTCGTCGAGTCGTCCGTCTACCTCGGGACCTCGACCCAGATCGTCGTGCGCCTCGCCGGTGACGTGCCGATGACCGTGCTCGTCCCCAACTCGGACGAGCGCGAGCGCAACCGGCTGCCCGGGGGCGGCGCCGACGTGCGCCTGAGCTGGGCGCCCGAGCACATCCACCTCGTCCGCGAGTCGGGGACCGCGCCCGCGGCACCGACGCAGCCCGAAACCGAAACCGAAGTCGCCCAGGAGGCAACCCAGTGACCATGAGAGAGGCGGGCCCCGTGGGGGGTTTGAGGAAACTGCTGTTCGGCGTCGCGACCTTCGCCGCCGCGCTCGTCATCGCCGCGTGCGGGGGCGACGGCGGGATCGAGGGCGGCGGCGAGGAGACCGAGGTCCCGGTGGCCGAGGCCGAGGGCCAGCCCTCGGGCCAGCTCAAGATCGCCAACTGGCCCTTCTACATCGACCGGAAGACCGTCCCCGAGTTCGAGCGCGAGACCGGGATCAAAGTGACCTACGTCGAGGAGGTCAACGACAACAACGACTTCCTCGCCAAGGTCCAGCCGCAGCTCGAGCGCGGCGAGTCGGGCGGCCGCGACATCATGATCGTCACCGACTGGATGGCCAAGCGCATGTACGACCTTGGCTACCTTCAGCACTTCGACGAGGAGGCGGTCGCGCCGGCGAAGGAGAACCTGGTGCCGCAGCTCGCGAACCCGGCGTTCGATCCGGAGCGCCAGTACTCGCTGCCGTGGCAGAGCGGCATGACCGGGCTCGTCGTGAACAAGGCCGAGGCGCCCGACGTCACCTCGATCAACGACCTCTTCGACCCGAAGTACAAGGGCAAGGTCGAGATGCTCAACGAGATGCGCGACACCGTGCCGCTCGTGATGATGGCCGACGGCATCCGGCCTGAGGAGGCGACCGAGGAAGACTGGATGAACGCGATCGAGAAGATCCGCGAGGCCGCCGAGTCCGGGCAGATCCGCAAGTTCACCGGCAACGACTACACGCGTGACCTCGCGAACGGCGACGCGGTCGCGGTCATCGGCTGGTCCGGCGACGCGGTCCAGCTCCAGGCGGACAACCCGAACATCGAGTTCGTGATGCCGGACGAGGGCTGCACGCTCTGGTCGGACAACATGGTCATCCCCATCGGCGCGCCGAACCCGACGGCGGCCTACGAGTGGATGAACTACGTCTACGACCCGGAGAACCAGGCCCAGATCGCGAACTACAACTACTACTTCACGCCGGTCAAGGGCACGAAGGAGGTGCTCGAGCGCATGGGCTCGGACGCCGCCGAGAGCGAGCTCGTGTTCCCGACCGAGGAGTTCACGGCGAACTGTTCGACCCAGGACGAGCCGCCGGGCGGGCCCGAGGTCGTCCGCCGCGTGGAGCAGGCCTGGCAGGACGTGATAACTGGCGCGTGATCACAGCGCACTCAGGGAGGCAACGCAGGGGATGAAGACGGCGACGGACCGCACGGAGGGGAGCCGGTGAGCACGGTCCGTCGCCGTCTCGCGCCCTATCTCTTGATGGGGCCGGGCCTCGTCTGGCTGATCCTCTTCTTCGTCGTCCCCCTGTACTTCATGGGGCGGCTCGCGCTCGAGTCGGGCACGCTCGCCACCGGCTTCGAGTTCACCTGGGAGTTCTCGAACTTCACCGACTCCTTCGACCGCTTCGACGAGCAGTTCCTGCGCTCGTTCGTCTACGCGGGCGTCGCGACGGTGATCGCGCTGCTGATCGCGTACCCGCTCGCCTACGCGATCGCCTTCCGGGGCGGGCGCTGGAAGAACGCCCTGCTGCTGGCGGTGGTGGCGCCGTTCTTCACGACCTACCTGATCCGCACGATCGCGTGGACGACGATCTTGAGCGACGACAGCCTCGTCGTGGACGTGCTCCAGGCGGTCGGGATCCTCGGCGAGGAGGGGCGCCTGCTGGCGACGCCGACAGCCGTGATCGCGGGCCTCGTCTACAACTTCCTGCCCTTCATGGTGCTCCCGATCTACGCGAGCCTGGAGCGCGTCGACGTCCGCCTGATCGAGGCCGCGAAGGACCTCTACGCGTCGTCCCGGGAGGCGTTCTGGCGCGTCACCTTGCCGCTGTCGATGCCCGGCGTCGTCGCGGGTACGCTGCTCACCTTCATCCCCGCGGCCGGCGACTACATCAACGCCTTCTTTTTGGGCTCGATCAACCAGTCGATGATCGGGAACCGCATCCAGTCCCTCTACCTCTTGGAGCTGGACTACCCGACGGCGGCGGCGCTCTCGTTCATCCTGATGGCGGCGATCCTCGCGGTCGTCGTGATCTACATCCGGTTCGCGGGCGCTGAGGCGCTCATGGGCGAGGAGGCGGAGCAGCGAGCATGATCCGCAGCGCCTGGAAGTGGCTCCGCCGCAACGCGATCGTCATCTACGGCGTGATCGCGGTCATCTACCTGCTGCTGCCGCTGTTTCTGATCGCGGTCTTCTCGTTCAACGACCCGTCGGGCAGGTTCAACTACACGTGGGAGGGCTTCACGCTCGACCACTGGAAGAACGCGTTCGGGATCCCCGACCTCACCGACGCGTTCCTGACCAGCCTGCAGCTCGCCGCGCTCTCGACCGTGGTCTCGACGCTGCTCGGCACGCTCATCGCGATGGGGCTGGTGCGGTACGAGTTCTTCGGCCGCCGGACCGCGAACTTCCTGATCGTGATCCCGATGGCGACGCCCGAGGTCGTGATCGGCGCGGCCCTGCTCTCGATGTTCCTGATCTACGGCATCGAGCTGGGCTTCACGACGCTCTTCATCGCGCACGTGATGTTCTCGATCAGCTTCGTCGTGGTCGTCGTGCGCTCGCGGCTGATCGGCTTCGACCGCAGCCTGGAGGAGGCGGCACGCGATCTGGGCGCGAACGCTTTCGACACGTTCCGCCTGGTGACCCTGCCCCTGCTCATGCCGGGCATCGTCGGCGCCGCGCTGCTCGCCTTCGCCCTCTCGATCGACGACTTCGTGATCTCGCAGTTCAACGCGGGCGACACCGTCACGTTCCCGCTCTGGATCTACGGCGCCGCGCAGCGCGGCATCCCGGTCGAGGTCTACGTGATCGCCACGATGCTGTTCATCGCCACGGCCGCGGCGATGGCGTTCACGGTCTGGCAGCAACGGCGCGCCGAGAAGATGGCCTCGATGCTGCCCGAGGAAGAGGTCGACGCGCGGCTCGAGGCCCGTCCGGGCCCGCCGGCGCCCGGCGTCCTCGGCGGCTGAGCGCGAGCTGAGCGCCGGTGAGCGCGGCCGGTTTCGGCGCGACCTCACAACGCTGCGCCGCGAAGTCGTGATACTCAGGGGGTGATGGTCGATGGTTCCGCCCCTCGCCGTAACGAGCGGCTCGCGGACGAGGAGGAGCTCCTTAAGCGCTACCACCGTACGCGCGACCCGGCGGTGCGCGAGGAGCTCGTCGCTCGCTTCATGCCGCTCGCTCGCAGCCTCGCCAACCGCTACGCGGGGGGCAGTGAGCCGACCGAGGACCTGCACCAGGTCGCGAGCCTCGGGCTGGTCAAAGCCATCGACGGATTCGACCCGACCCTCGGCCACAGCTTCGCGAGCTACGCGGCGCCCACGATCCTCGGCGAGCTCAAGCGCCACTTCCGCGACCGCAGCCGCCAGGTCCACATGCCGCGCGGCCTGCAGGAGCGCATCGCGCTGATCGAGCGCGCGATCGACGAGCTGCCGACCGAGCTCGGCTACCAGCCCTCGGCCGCCCAGGTCGCCGAGCGCGTGGGCCTCTCGGTCGAAGAGGTGCTGGAGGCGATGGAGGCCTCGAGCGCCCGTCACACCTACTCGCTGGAGGCGAGCGTGAGCGCCGACGACGAGGAGGGCGCCCGCCTCGGGGACACGATCGGCGAGATCGACCCCGGCTACTCGACCGTCGAGTTCGGCGAGGCGATCTCGCGGACGATCGCGTCATTGAGCGAGCGCGAGCGGATGATCCTGCACCTGCGCTTCGTCGAGGACCTCACGCAGTCGGAGATCGCCAAGCGCGTCGGCATCTCCCAGATGCACGTCTCGCGCCTTTTGCGCCGCGCCCTCGACCAGGTGCGCCGCCAGGTGCCCCGGGCGGAGGACGGCGAGTAGGGCGCCTATCCACTACGGCCGCGCGGCGGCGCTAGCCCGCCGAGGAAGACGACCGCCCTACTCGCCGTCCTCCCCGACCTTCGCCGGGCGCTGGTCGCGCGAGAGCTCGATCACGACGAAGTCGCCCTCCTGGTCGCTCTCCACGTCGACGCGGTCGGCGAGCTTGGCGAGCGAGAAGTCCATTCCCGGGACCTCCATGTGCTCCATGAGCCGGCGCGCACCGCCGTCCACGAACGGGCCGACGCGCATCCACAGGGTGCCGGGCTCGGACTCGTCGAGCTCGACGCCCACGCGGTTCCCCGCGAAGTCACCGGCGTCGTGCGAGGAGATGACGTCGCCGATCAGGACGCCGTCGGACATGCGGTCGAGCGAGAAGCCGACGCGCGTCGCGGCGATCGCCATGACGCGGGCGATCACCTGGCGGGCGGCGTCGCCGGTGACGGCGACCTCCGCCTCGCGAGGAGCCGCGGGGCTCTCCTGCTGCACGGGCTCGCCGAGGCCGCCCTCGAGGCTGAGGCGCACGCGGACCTCGGTGCCGCCGTCGAGGGGCGCGAAGACCTCGAAGCGGTCGGCGAGCGAGGCGATCAGCGGCAGGCCGAGGCGCAGCGACTGGCCGTGGGCCTCCGCCGGGCGCGGCCTGAAACCGACGCCCCAGTCGCGCACCGAGAGGGTCACCTCGCCGGCGGCGACGCGCGCGCGGACCTCGATGCGGCCCTCGCCGTCGTCCGGGTAGGCGTGGACGATCGAGTTCATGCAGGCCTCGGTCGCGATCTGCTTCAGGTCGGACAGGGTGGCCTCGTCCATCCCGGTAGCGTCCCCCAGCCCGGCGAGCGCCTGGCGGACCAGGGCTAGGTTCTCGGCTCGGGCGGCGACCGCGAGCCGGAGCTCGGTCGCCGTACCGCTCACGCTGATCCCGTCCTCTGGCGAATGGCCTCGAGCGCCGCGTCCACGCTTTCGTGCACGGGCAACTCGCGCCGCAGGCCAGTCACGTCGAGCACGCGATTGACCGGCTCCGAGGAACCGTCACAGGCGACGCCATAGCCCGTCCGCTTCTCGCTCGCCTGGCGGCGGCCCTCGAGAATCGCGCCGAGGATCGAGGAATCAATGAACGTGGCTTTGCAAAGGTCAACCACGACCGCCCCTTGCTCGTTTTGGACGCGCTCAAGCGCGTCGCGGACCTGATTGACCGTGCCGAGATCGTGCTCGCCGACGAGGGCGACGACGCCGACGCCCTCGGCTGGGCTCGAGACCTGTACCTCTCCCGCGATCTCCACGACGCGAGCATAGCCAGGATCGGCCCTCGCCTCCGTCAAAGAGCGAAGGCGTCGCAACAAACCGCCTATCACGACGACTCCCTACCCGACACGGCCCGGCAACTAACCCTGGCCAGCCCGGCGGCGACCCGCCCCAGCCTGAATCTCGACAAATAGGCCAAAGGCCCGCGGACTCCTTGTACGGGCGCGGGTCGGGGCCGTAGGTAGCATCGCTCCTTGGGAATGGCTAGCTACGAGACGCGTTTGCTGATCGGGGGCGAGCTCGTGGCCGGCACGGGCGCACCGCTCGACGTCGAGAACCCCTTCACGGAGGAGACGATCACCACCGTGGGGAGCGCCTCCGCGGAGGAGCTCGACGCGGCGATCGCCGCAGCCCGCGAGGCCCATCCGGGCTGGGCCGCGACCCCCGCGGTCGAGCGCGCGGAGATGCTGCACGAGGTCGCCACGCGGATCCGCGCGCGCACCGACGAGCTCGCCAGGATCATGACCGCCGAGGGCGGCAAGCCGCTCATCGAGAACTCCGACGAGGTCGGTTGGACCGCCGCCGCGTTCGACTACTACGCGGAGATCGGCCGGGACTCCGCGGGCAGGGTGATCCCGCCGATCGAGTCCACCCAGCTCGCGATGGTCGTCAAGGACCCGCTGGGCGTCGTCGGCTGCATCGTGCCCTGGAACTACCCACTGCTGTTGTTGGCGTGGAAGCTCGCGCCGGCGCTCGCCGCGGGCAACACGACCGTCTGCAAGCCGTCCGAGCTCACGCCGCTATCGACCCTCGCGCTTGCCCCGTGCTTCGACCACCTGCCCCCGGGCGTCGTGAACCTGGTCGCGGGCGACGGCGAAGTGGGCGCCGCGATCGCGGCCGACGAGCGCGTCGACGGGGTGGCCTTCACGGGCTCGGTGGAGACCGGCAAGAAGGTCGCCGCCGCCTGCACCGCGCGCATGGCGCGCATGAACCTGGAGATGGGCGGCAAGGACGCGTTCATCGTCTGCTCCGACGTCGCCGACGAGCTCGACGTCGCCGCCCGCGGCGGCGTGTGGGCCGCCTTTTTGAACGCCGGCCAGGTCTGCACGTCGGCCGAGCGCTTCTACGTGATGAGCGACATCTACGACGACTACCTGAACGCCTTCGTCGACACCACGCGCAGGCTCGTGGTCGGCGACCCGATGGACCCCTCGACCGACATCGGGCCGATGGTGTCAGCCGCGCAGCGCGCGAAGGTGGAACGCCAGCTCGCCGAAGCCGTCGACGCCGGGGCCGAGGTGCTGGTCGGCGGCGACCGCGCCGGCCATGAGCGCGGGCACTTCCTGGCGCCCGCGGTGGTCGTCGGCGCCCCCGCCAAGGCGGCCATCTGGCGGGACGAGACGTTCGGCCCGGTCGCGCCGCTCCAGCCGGTGAGGACGCTGGACGAGGCGATCGCGTACGCGAACTCGACGCCTTACGGGCTCGGCGCGAACGTCTACACGCGCGACCTCGCGACGATGCTCCGCTGCATGCGCGAGCTGCGCGCCGGCACCGTGTGGTTCAACGATCCGCTCACCGACAACGACGCGGGGCCGTTCGGCGGGTTCAAGCAGTCGGGGCTCGGCCGCGAGCTGGGCCGCGAGGGGCTCGAGGCTTTCCAGGAGACCAAACACGTTCACATCGAGACGGAGATCGCGCCCAAGGAGTGGTGGTACCCGTACTCGCAATACAACGCGGCGCAGCAGTCGCGTGACGGAGGTGGAGCATGAAGCCCGTGGCCGAGTCGCCAGTCGCCAGTCGCCAGTCGCAGGAGGGCGGTGCCCGCGTCCTCCGGAACTACATCGGGGGTGAGTGGGTCGACGCAGGCGGCGTCGAGCTGCTCGACGACATCAACCCCGCGACCGGGGAGGTCGTCGCCCGGGTGCCCCTGAGCGCGGCGTCCGACGTGGACGCCGCCGTGCGAGCCGCGCAGGAGGCGTTCCCGGCCTGGCGAGCGACGCCGCCGCAGAAGCGCGCCCGCGCCGTGATGGCGCTGCGCGAGGCGCTCTGGGAGCGGCAGGAGGAGATCGCCCGGCTGGTCACCGAGGACATGGGCAAGACGCTCGCCGACGCCCGCGGCGAGGTGCTGCGCGGCATCGAGTCGACCGAGGCGGCGACCGCGATCCCGCACCTGCTCAAGGGCGAGAACCTCGAGGGGGTCGCCAACGGCGTGGACGTCGAGCTGGTCCGCCAGCCGGTGGGCGTGGTCGCCGCGATCACGCCGTTCAACTTCCCGGCGATGATCCCCTTGTGGTTCCTGCCGTTCGCGATCGCGTGCGGGAACACGTTCATCCTCAAGCCGTCGGAGCGCGACCCGCGGCCGGCGGAGTTGATCTTCGAGCTGATCGACGCGATCGATCAGATCCCCGCGGGCGTATGCAATCTCGTGCACGGGGCCCGCGACGCGGTCAACGGCATCCTCGACCACCCCGGGATCGAGGCGATCTCGTTCGTCGGCCAGGCCTCGACCGCGCGCTACGTCGCGGAGCGCTCCGCCGCGAACGGCAAGCGCTGCCAGGCGCTCGGCGGGGCGAAGAACTCGCTGGTCGTCATGCCCGACGCCGACCTCGAGGTCACGATCCCGGCGATCATGAGCTCGTCGTTCGGCGCCGCGGGGCAGCGCTGCCTCGCCGGGTCGGTCGCCGTCCTCGTCGGCGATCGCGCGCGCCAGGACGAGGTGCTCGCCGCGCTTCGCGACGCCGCCGCCGAGCTCGAGGCGGGCGCCGGCGACAAGGAGGGCGTCGAGGTCTGTCCGCTGGTCGGGCCCGAGGCCCGCGAACGCGTGACCGGGGCGCTCGAGCGCGCGCTCGGGGACGGCACCGCAGAGCTGGTGCTCGACGGACGCGACACGGCCAACGAGGCGGGCACGCTGCTCGGCCCGACGATCGTCGAGGTCTCCGACCGCGAGTCGGAGGTCGCTCGCGAGGAGCTCTTCGGGCCGCTGCTCGCGGTCGTGCGGGCGAGCGACCTCGACGAGGCGCTCGAGTTCGTGAACGGCTCGCGTTACGGGAACGCGGGCTCGATCTTCACGACCTCGGGCGAGGCGGCGCGCCGCTACCGTTTCGGCGTCGAGGCGGGGATGATCGGCGTGAACGTCGGCGTCGCCGCGCCGGTCGCGTGGTTCCCCTTCTCGGGCTGGAAGGACTCGATCGACGGCGACCTGCACGCCAACGGCAA
>DATCLC010000066.1:0-40042 GCA_036564135.1 Solirubrobacterales bacterium | reverse complement strand
GCCGGCGTAGCTCGGCGAGCTTTTCGGGGTGGCCCTCGAGTTCCGCGCGGTAGCGCGCTCGGAACTCGTCGAAGCGCGCGGGGTCGTGGCCGAACCACCGGCGCAGCTCCGCGCTCGGCGCGAGGTCGCGAGCCCAATCGTCAATCCGCAGCTCTTCCCGCTTGACGCCGCGAGGCCAGACGCGGTCGATCAGCACCCGATAGCCATCGCTTGCCGCAGGTGGGTCATAGGCGCGCTTGATGCGAACGTCGGTTGCCACACGGACGGTTTGCCCCGCGGCCGGGGCCCGGTAACTCGCGACGGGTGGCGCTCGACTCAGCCGGGCCGCGTCTTGATGGGGATCCCGGTGCCGATCGTGCTGATCGCCGCCGGGCTCGGCCTGCTCGACTGGGGCCCACCGGCTCGCGCGCGTCCGGTTCCGCGAGTCCGCGGTTTCGACGAGGGGGTCGTATGAATCGCGGAGTGAGTCCGCGATTGCGACGATGGGGTCGTCGTTATCGCGGATTCGCGGTGCGCGGATCGGTGCCTATGTGATACATAGGCGCCATGAGCGAGGACCAGGGGTTGCTCCTAGGCGAAGCGGCGCGGGCGATCGGGGTCAGCGCCGACACGTTGCGGCGTTGGGACCGCGAGGGGAAGCTGCGCACCGTGCGCGACTCGGCGAACCGCCGGCGGGTGCCGCGCAGCGAGATCGAGCGGCTCTCTCGGCACCCGGAGCGCCACCGCGTCGGCGACTCGTTCTCGGCGCGCAACCGCTTCCCGGGGGTCGTGCGCTCGGTTGAGGTCGACGGCGTGATGGCGCTGGTCGAGATCGAGGCGGGGCCGTTCCTCGTCACCGCCGCGGTCACGCGCGACTCCGTCGAGGAGCTCGGGCTTGCGCCCGGCGTGCCCGCGACGGCCACCGTGAAGGCCACGTCCGTGATGGTCCAGAGGGCCGGGGGGTGATCCGGCTTGGGGCGTGCGCGCTGGCCGCGTTGACATCGCTGGCGGTCGGCTGCGGCGGGAACGGCGACGATCGCCCGGCGCTCGTGATCGCGGCGGCGGCGTCGCTCACCGAGGCGCTCGAGGCCTGCGCCGACGAGACGGGCGCGGAGCTGGGCGCGGAGCTGCGCTTCTCGTTCGCGGGCTCGGACGAGCTCGCTGCCCAGATCCGCCAGGGCGCCAGGATCGACGTCTTCGCCGCCGCCAACGCGCAGCTGCCTGCGGAGCTCCGGGAGGAGGGCCTGCTCGAGGAGCCCGTGGAGTTCGCGACGAACGAGCTCGTGCTCGCCGCGGCGCCGGATGCGGGGATCAAGTCGTTCGACCAGGCGGCGGAGCCCGGGGTCGTGCTCGTCATTGGCTCGGAGTCGGTCCCGGTCGGCGCCTACACCGAGGCGGCGCTCGGCCGGCTGCCCGAGGCGCAGGCGGACGCGATCCGCGCGAACGTGCGCTCGCGCGAGCCCGACGTAAAAGGCATCGTTGGCAAGCTCACCCAGGGTGCGGCGGACGCGGGCTTCGTGTACGCCACCGACGTGCGCGCTGCCGGGGAGGCGCTCCGGCGGATCCCGCTGCCCCCGCGCGCGCGGCCGGTCGTGACGCTGGCCGCCGGCGCGGTGAGCGCGGCGCGCGAGCCGGAGCTGGCCCACCGCTATGTGGAGGGGCTCACCGACGGTCCCTGCGCTGACGCGCTCGCGGACGCGGGCTTCGGGCCGCCATGAGCTCGCGGCGCGCGTTCGCCCTCGCGCTCGGCGTGTGCGCCGGCCTCGTCGTGCTCTTCCTCGCGCTGCCCGTGGTGGCGATCTTCGTCGACTCGAGCCCCGGCGCCCTGCTTGAGAGCCTCGGCGAGGAGGGCGCCCTCGACGCGCTCTGGCTGAGCCTGCGCTGCACGGCGATCGCGATCGCGATCGTCCTCGTCGCCGGCACTCCGGCCGCGTACCTGATCGCGACGCGCTCGTTCCGGGGCAGGGCGGCCGTGATCACCGCGATCGAGCTGCCACTCGTGCTGCCGCCCGCGGTGGCCGGGATCGCGCTGCTCGCCTCGCTCGGGCCGTCGGGGATCCTGGGCGGGGCGATCGAATCCGCGGGCATCCGGCTCTCGCTGGCCACGGCGGGAGTGGTGGTTGCCCTCGTCTTCGTCTCCGCGCCCTTCTACGTGCGCCAGGCGATCGCGGCCTTCGGCGCCGTGGACCGCACGCTGCTCGACGCCTCGCGCACGCTCGGCGTCTCCGAGGCACGCAGCTTCGCGCGCGTGATGATCCCGGCGGCCGCTCCCGGTCTCGCCGCCGGCACGGCGCTCGCGCTCGGGCGCGCGCTCGGCGAGTTCGGCGCGACATTGATGTTCGCCGGCTCGTTCCAGGGGATCACCCAAACGGTCCCGCTGGCGATCTACGACCGCTTCGCGACCGACTTCGACTCGGCGCTCGCGCTGTCTGCGGTGCTGGTCGCGGTCTCGGCGGCGATCCTGCTCGCGGTGAAGCTGCTCGTGCGCGGTGAGCCGCTCGGCGGCTGGGGCACGAGGTGAGCCCGCGGTGTTGAGCCTCGCCGCGCGCACGACCCTGGGCGACACGGAGCTCGACGTCGAGCTCGAGGTCGAGCCGGGGGAGTGCCTGGCGCTCGCCGGCCCCTCGGGCGCGGGCAAGACGAGCGTGCTGCGCGTCGCCGCCGGGCTGCTGCGCCCGCGCGCAGGGCGGGTCGCGGTGGGCGCGCGGGTCTGGCTCGACACCGAGCGCGGGGTGGACGTGCCGCCCGAGGAGCGGCGCTGTGGCTACGTGTTCCAGGACTACGCGCTCTTCCCGCACCTGAGCGCGTGGCGGAACGTCGCCTACCCGCTGCGCCGCCTGCCGCGCGCCGAGCGCCGCTGGCGGGCGCTGGAGCTGCTCGATCGCTTCGGGCTCGCCGCGCGCGCCGACGCCCACCCCGCGACGCTCAGCGGCGGCGAGCGCCAGCGCGTCGCCCTGGCGCGGGCGCTCGCGCTCGAGCCGCAGCTGATCCTGCTGGACGAGCCGCTCGCCGCGCTCGACGCCCGCACCCGCGCGAGCGCCGCGCGCGAGCTCGCCGCCGTCCTGCGCGAGACCCCGGTGCCGGCGATCCTCGTCACCCACGACTTCACCGAAGCGGCGCAGCTCGGCGACCGCGTCGCGGTGATCGACCGGGGGCGCATCGTCCAGCAGGGCAGCCCGAGCGAGCTCGCCGCGGCGCCGCGCTCGGCGTTCGTCGCCGACTTCACCGGCGCGGTGGTGCTCGCCGGCACGGCGCGCCCCGGGCCCGACGGGCTCACCCGCGTCGAGCTCGAGGGCGGTGGCGAGGTCGCGAGCACCGATGCGGGGGAGGGGCCGGTGTGGGCGAGCGTGTATCCGTGGGAGATCACGGTCGAGCCCGCCGGCGAGAAGCCGCACGGCTCGGCGCTCAACTGGGTCGAGGCCGAGGTCCTGACCGTGACCGAGGTCGGCAACCGGGTGCGCCTGGGGCTGGCCGGGCCGCAGCCGCTCGCCGCCGAGGTCACGGCCGGGTCGGTCGAGCGGCTTCGGCTGCGGCCCGGCGCCCGGGTCGTCGCGACCTGGAAGGCGACCGCGACCCGGCTCGTCCCGCACTGAGCGCCGCGCCCGCGACTTCAACGCTTGGTGGGATCAACCGTCGAGGTGTCGACCTCGAACGCGACCTTCGCGACATCGACCTTTCGCGGGATCAACCGTTTGAATGTCGCGGTCGCGCGTGGGGCCTCAGGCTTGGCCAGCCGCGACCGGGACCTCGTCCTCGAGCCCCTCGCAGGCTTCGAGCGGCATCCGCGCGCGCACCGTGGTCCCGTTCCCGGGGCGGCTCTCGATCTCGAACTCGCCGTCGAGCGCGTTCACGCGGTCGGCGAGGCCGCGCAGGCCGGTGCCGCTGTTCGCGTCGGCGCCACCGCGCCCATCGTCGGCCACCTCGACCGCGAGCACGTCGTCGGCGAGCGTGACGTTCACGCTGGCGCGCTCTGCCTGGGCGTGCTTCGTGGCGTTCGTGAGCGCCTCGGCCACGATGAAGTACGCGGTCATCTGCAGCGCGGAAGGCGCCTCGGTCGCCTCGTTCGCCACGGCGAGGTCGACGGCCATCGGCGCGTTCCCCGCGAGTGCCTCCAGGGCCGCGCGCAGGCCGCGCTCGCTGAGCACGCTCGGGTGGATGCCGCGGGCGAGCTCGCGCAGCTCGGTGAGCGTGTCGCTGAGCTCCGCGCGAACCTCGGCGAGCTCGCGGGCGAGCTCGGTCTCGGGCTCGACGCGCCGCTGGAGCAGCTCGAGCCGCAGGGCGAGCGAGATCAGCCGCTGCTGCGCGCCGTCGTGGAGGTCGCGCTCGATGCGCCGGCGAGCGGCGTCGGCGGCGGCGACGATGCGCGCCCTCGACGCGGCGAGCTTCTCGCGCGCGTCCGCGTTGGCGAGCGCCGCGGTCACCAGCTCCGCGAACCCCGCCACCCGGTCCTCGACGCCGGGCTCGAAGCCGTTGGGCGTCGAGCTCACGACCATGATCCCGCCCCAGATCCGACCGGAGACGACGATCGGGGCGCCGACCACCGAGAGCATGCTGCGCTCGCGCAGCCGCTGGGCGAGCTCGCCCTCGACCTTGGAGTAGTCGTCGACGCGCTGGGGCTTCCCGGTCCGGTGGATCTTGCCGGTGACGGTGTTGGGGTCGATCGGGATGCGCTCGCCCACCGGGAAGGTGGGCTCGTCACGCGCCGACCAGACGCCGACCACGGTCGCCATGCCGTCGTCGTCGTAGCGGATCACGTCGGTGCTCAGGACGTCGAGGAGTCGCCCCAGCTCAACGCAGACGCGGTGGAAGAGCGTGCTCGCCGGCGTGTCCTGCGCGACCATCGTCGCGACGCGCCGCAGGGCCGCCTGCTCGGCGAGGAGCCTACGCAGGCGGGCGGGATCGCTGTCCTCGGTCATACCCTGGGTCGAAGGTAGCAGCGCGCCGCCGCGCCGTGCGCCTGCGCCTCTAGCATTGCCGCGTGGCCTCCTGGCAGCGGTTCGAAGAGGAGGCGCCTGAGCTCGCGGCCAAGGCCCGCGGGTTCCTCGAGGCGCGCGTACACAAGACGATCGCGACGCTGCGCGTCGACGGCTCACCGCGGATCAGCGGGATCGAGGCCTTCTGGGCGGGCGGCGAGCTGCTTTTCGGCTCGATGCCCAACGCGCGCAAGGCGATCGACCTGCAGCGCGACCCGCGTTTCGCCCTACACAGCGGCTCGATCGACCCGCCGGAGTGGGAGGGGGACACCAAGCTCAGCGGCCGCGCCGTCGAGATCACCGACCCAGAGGAGCGCATCCGCCTGTTCCGCACGCGGGGATCCGACCCGCCCTCGCCCCAGTCGCACCTCTTCCGCGCCGACCTCGCCGAGGTCTCCACGGTCAGTCTGAACCCCGAGCGCACCAAGCTCGTGATCGAGCTCTGGAAGCCGGGGCAGGGCGTGCGGCGCATGGAGCGCGCCTAACGCTCCGTCGCCGTCGCGATCGCCCACCAGTCGGGGCGGGTAGCCGGCCCTGCGCGGCATCCCCGTTTAATCCCTGCTACTTTGCTCGGGATTATTAGGCCTCCCTAATGGGGCGAGGCCTCTCCTCCCACCCTCAGAAAGGACGAAGCTTGCGACCGAATCGCATCTCCCTCCCCGTGCTCGCGATCGCCGCCCTGGCCGCGCTCGCCCTGGTTGCCTGCGGCTCTGAGGCCGGCGGCGTCAGCGAGGCGGACGGCGACGCCGCTTGGTCGTTCACCGACGGCTCGGGTAAGACCGTTGAGCTCGACGCGCGGCCGCAGCGCATCATCGCGCACGCGACCGCCGCGGCATCGCTGCTCTCGTTCGGCATCCGCCCGGTCGGCATCTACGCGGACACGCCGATCGAGGACGATCCCGGCCTTGAGCGGTTCGACCTCGAGGGCATCGAGATCCTCGGCGAGACCTGGGGCGAGATCGACGTCGCGAAGGCGGCCGAGCTGCAGCCCGACCTGATCGTCGCCGACTACTGGCCGCCCGAGGACGCCTACAGCGGCTTCGAGGAGGGCGTCAAGGAGAAGAGCAAGAAGCTGGCCGAGCTTGCCCCTGTCGTGGGCGCTGCCCAGGGCGAGTCGGTCGTGAAGCTGATCGAGACCTACGAGAGGCTGGCCGAGAGCCTGGGCGCCGACACCGACAGCCCCGAGATCGCCGCGGAGAAGGAGCGCTTCGAAAAGGCAGTGGAGAACTTCGAGAAGGTGACCGCGGAGAAGAGGGGCATCACCGCCCTCGCGGTCTCCCCGACGCCCGACCTGCTCTACGTCGCGGTCCCGGAGCACGCCCCCGAGCTCCTCGACTTCACCCGCTGGGGGCTTGAGGTGATCGTCCCGGACGATCCCGACCAGAAGCTCCCCTACTGGGAGAACCTGAGTTGGGAGAACGCCGACAAGTACCAGCCCGACCTGCTGCTGATCGACGACCGCAACTACCCGGACAACCTGCGCGACGCCGAGAAGCAGCCGACCTGGGAGTCGATCCGCGCCGCCAAGGAGGGCGCGATCGTGCCCTGGCCGGGCTACTGGCTCCACACCTACGCGGACCTCGCCGAGCAGCTCGAGCGGATGGCGAAGGAGATCGAGAAGCTCGACCCGAGCCTGGGCGACGAGTGAGCTAGGGCGGTGGCGTTCGCGGCGACACTCAGGGGCAGGGGGCTCGCGGCCGGGTTGGTCGCTCTCGCCGCGCTGCTCGCCCTGCTCTGCGTCGCCAGCATCGCCGTCGGCTCGCGCTCGATCGACTTCGCCACCGTCGTTTCCACGCTCACCGGCGAGGGCGGCGGCACGGACACCGAGACCGCGGTCATCAACGACATCCGCGTCCCGCGCACGCTGCTCGGGCTCTTGGTGGGCGCGGCGCTCGGGCTCGCGGGCACGCTGCTTCAGGGCGTCACGCGCAACCCGCTCGCCGACCCGGGGATCATGGGCCTGAGCGCAGGCGCGTCGGCGTTCGTGGTGCTCGGCGTCGCGCTCCTCGACATCCGTCAGCTCACCGCGTACGTGTGGCTCGCGTTCGCGGGCACGGCCGCGGCGGCCGTGCTCGTCTACGCGATCGCGTCGATGGGCCGGGACGGGCCGACCCCGGTGAAACTCGCGCTCGCCGGCGCTGCCGTGGCGGCCGGGATGTGGTCGCTCACGACCGGGGTGGTGATGAGCGACCTCGACGCGCTCAACGAGATGCGGTTCTGGCAGGTGGGCTCGCTCGCCGGGCGCAACTTTCCCGTGCTCGAGCAGGTCGCCCCGTTCATCCTCGTCGGCGTGGCGCTCGCGCTCGCCTGCGGGCGCTCGCTGAACGCGCTCGCGCTCGGCGACGAGAGCGCTCGCGCCCTTGGGCAGCGCGTCACGCTCACCCGCGTCGGCATCCTGGCCGCGGTCACGATCCTCTGCGGGGCGGCGACCGCGGCGTGCGGGCCGATCGTGTTTCTGGGCCTGCTGGTCCCGCACATGGCGCGGGCGATCTGCGGCCCCGACTACCGCTGGATCCTCCCGTACTCGGTCGTGCTGGCGCCGATCGTGCTGCTCGCCGCTGACGTGATCGGGCGCTTCGTGATGTCCCCGGGCGAGCTCGAGGTCGGCGTGGTTTTGGGCGTCGTGGGCGCCCCGTTCTTCGTGGCGCTCGTCCGCTACCGCGACTTGGCCGAGCTGTGAGCGAGATGGACGAGATCCGTACCTCCGGAGCCCGGGCGCTCGCGCTGCCGCGTCCGGCCTTCGCGATCGCCCGGCCCCGCCTGCGGCGCGCCGCCCTGGTGACGGGGGCCTTGGGAGCGGTGACCGCGGCGCTGTTCTTGGCGACCCTGTCGGTCGGCAGCGCGTACATCCCGCTCCCCGACGTGCTGCGCTCGCTGTCGGGGGTCGGCTCGAACCCGGGCCTCGACTTCCTCGTGCTCGACCTGCAGCTCCCGGTCGCGCTGTCGGCAGTGCTCGCGGGCGGAGCGTTCGGCCTGGCGGGGGCGATCTTCCAGCGCCTGCTCCAGAACCCGCTCGCCGCGCCCGATCTGATCGGCATCTCGTACGGCGCGAGCGCGGCCGCGGTGTTCGCGATCCTGATCCTGAACCTCACCGGGCTCGCGATCTCGGGCGCCGCACTGATCGGCGCGCTGGCGGGGGCCGGCCTGATCTACGCGCTCGCCTGGCGGGGCGGGATCAGCGGCTACCGGCTGATTCTGATCGGGATCGGCGTTTCGCAGTTCCTGCTGGGTGTGGTGCTCTACTTGACCGCGCGCGCCGAGCTCCACGACGCGCGCGAGGCGATGCATTGGCTCGTGGGGTCGGCTGGTCGTGCCGACTGGACCGAGATGTACGTGCTGGCCGGCGGGCTCTGCCTGCTCGTGCCGGTCGCCTGGGCGCTGATGCGCTCGCTGCGGGCCCTGGAGCTCGGGGACGACGCGGCCCGTGCGCTCGGCGCGCGCGTCGAGACGGTGCGGCTGGGGCTGATCGCAGTCGGCGTGACGCTCGTGGCGCTGGCCACGGCCGTGGCTGGGCCGCTCTCGTTCGTGGGCCTGGTCGCGTGGCCGGTGGCGCGCCGGCTGCTCGGGTCGGGCGAGGGCGGGGTGCTGGCGGTGTCGTTCGTCGGCGCGATCATCGTGCTGACCGCCGACCTGATCTCCCAGCAGCTTTTGCCAGTGGCGCTGCCCACCGGTGTGGTCACGGGTGCCGTGGGCGCTCCGTATCTGCTCTGGCTTCTGGCGACGATGAACCGAGGAGGGATCCGCGGGTGAGCTTCACCAACGGGAACGGGCGCCGCAACGAAGCCGGGCCGCGGCTGTGGGCCGACGGGCTCACGCTCGGCTACGCCGACGGCGAGGTCGTGCACGCGGTCGACCTCGTGATCCCGGATGGCAAGGTGACGGCGATCATCGGCGCGAACGCGTGCGGCAAGTCCACGCTGCTGCGCGGGCTGGCGCGCCTCTTGGCGCCTCGCCGCGGGGTCGCCTACCTCGACGGCAAGGCGATCCACACGATGCGCACCCAGCAGGTGGCGCGCGAGCTCGGCATGCTGCCGCAGTCGCCGGGCGCCCCGGACGGGATCACGGTCCGTGACCTGGTAGCTCGCGGGCGCTACCCGCACCAGGGCCTCTTCCGCCAGTGGACGCGCGCGGACGAGGAGGCCGTGGAGGCGGCACTCGGAGCGACCGACACGGCGGCGCTCGCCGACCGGCGCGTGCAGGACCTCTCCGGCGGCCAGCGCCAGCGGGTGTGGGTCGCGATGGCGCTCGCGCAGGACACCGACCTGCTCCTGCTCGACGAGCCGACCTCCTACCTGGACATCAGCCACCAGATCGAGCTGCTCGACCTGCTCGCCGACCTCAACCGCGAGCGCGGCAAGACCATCGTCGCCGTCCTGCACGACCTGAACCTCGCCTGCCGGTACGCGCACCGGGTCGTCGCGATGAAGGACGGGCGAATCTACGCGGAGGGCGAGCCGGACGAGGTGGTCACGCCGGAGAACGTGCGCGAGGTGTTCGGCCTCGAGTGCGAGGTGATCCCCGACCCGCTCACCGGCACGCCGATGGTCGTGCCGCGCGGCCGACACGCCCCGGCCAGGAGCGCGGTGTGAGCGGCGCCGCCGTCGCGCAGAGCCCGGCGCGCGACGCCCTCGACGCGCTGGCGTCGGCGAGCGCCAAGGACTTCGCGCCCGACCTGCGGGTGTTCGAGGAGCCCGAGGACGGCTGGCTCGCGCTCGCCGAGCTCGCCGATCCGAACCACCGACGCGCGAACCACGCGCTGATCGCGCGCTCGATGGGCGAGGGCGCGCCCCGCACGATCCCCGAGCTCTGGGAGCTCGAGGCCGTCGCCTGGTACGCGGGCGTGGTGGCGGCCGGGTGCCTCTTGCGCGGAGTGCCTGTTCCCGAGCTCCGCCCCGAGGAGACCTGGGCGCACGTGGGGGAATGGGGGCGAGCCGCAGGGCTCGCTGTGCGCTCCGACGCGCGGTGCGTCCCGGGCGTCGGGGCGGCACGAGCCGCCGTGCGCCGCGCCTGCGCGCCGCTTGTCGATGCCGCGCGTCCCGGGCGCCGGCGGCTGCTGTGGGGACACGTCGGCGACAGCGTGGCCGACGCGCTGCTTTGGTGCGCGGAGGCGCTGGGCGCGGGGGAGGCGCGTCGCGAGGATGTCGGCGCGCGGCTGCTCGGGCCCGGCGAGCCCTGGTCGGTGCCGCTCGTATGCGGTGAGGACGGCGCGCACCAGCGGCGCACCTGTTGCCTGAGCTACCGGGCGGAGCCGGACAGCTATTGCCCCGGCTGTCCGCACGCGCGCAAGCGCGTCGCTTCGGCCGAGTAGCGCGCTGGCCTAGGATGCGGGTGTGGCCTCCGAAGCGCCCGCGCCCACCGAGGAGGAGCTCGCCCACCTGTTCGACACGGTCGTCGGCGCCGTCGTGCTGCGGGTCGGCGACCTGGAGACGCAGCGGCGCCTCTACGAGCAAGCGCTGGGGCTGAGGGCAAGCGAGGCCGGCGACGGCGTCGTGGAGCTCGCCGACGCCGAGGGCCGTGTGCTCATGCGGCTCGACGCGACCCGCTCGGCGGGCGCCGCGCCCGCGCCCTTCCCGCGCACCGGGCTCTACCACACGGCCTTCCGCTTCGCCGACCGCGCCGCGCTCGGGGCGGCGACCAAGCGCGCGTACGAGGCGCGCGCGGTCTTCCAGGGCGCCTCGGACCACGGCGTCTCGGAGGCCGTGTACCTGCAGGACGCGGAGGGCAACGGGATCGAGATCTACCGCGACCGCCCCTACGAGGAGTGGCCGCCGGGCGAGCCGGGCAAGGTCGGGATGTTCACGGCGCCGCTGGACATCGCGGCGCTCGTTCGCGACTCGGCGGACACCCCGGAGGTCGCCCGCTGCGACATCGGGCACATCCACCTGATGGTCTCCGACATCGAGCGGACCATGGACTTCTACACGCAGGTGGTGGGCCTCGACGAGCGCCAACGCTTCGGGCCCGCGGCCGGGTTCCTCGCCGAGGGCCTCTACCACCACCACGTCGGCGCGAACACCTGGCACAGCCGGGGCGCCTCGGCGCCGCCCGAGGCCGCGCCGGGCCTGGACGGCTACGAGCTGCGGCTGCGCTCGCCCGAGCGCGTAGCGGCGGCCGCCGAGCGGCTCGAGGCGGCCGGCATCGAGGTGGTGCGCGAGAACGGCGCGGTCACGTTCCGCGACCCGGACTCGATCCGGGTGACGCTCCGCGCGCGGGGCTAGGCCGCTCCGCATCGCGAGTTCGCGGCTGGGGCGCCCCGGGAGCCCCAGGTGGGATTTCGGGGGCGTTACCGAGCGCCGCTTTCGAAGGTCGTCTCGCCCTCCGTGCGCTTGCCCGCGCCCACGTTCAGGGGGTGGTGGCAGGCGGCCTCTTGGCGGGGGCGGTGCTCCTCGAGCTGAGGCTCGACCTCCGAGCAGATCTCGGTGGCGTAGGGGCAGCGGGTGTGGAAGCGGCATGCCTCGGGCGGGTTGGCGGGGGAGGGCACGTCGCCCTCGAGCACCTGCCGCTTGCGGTTTGCGTTCGCGCGCGGATCGGGAATCGGGACCGCCGAGAGCAGCGTCTCGGTGTAGGGATGGACGGGGCGCGAGCAGACCTCCTCGGAGGGCCCGAGCTCGACGATCTTGCCGAGGTACATGACCGCGATCCGGTCGGCGATGTGCCTCACCACGCCCAGGTCGTGGGCGACGAACAGGTAGGTGAGGTTGAACTCGTCCTGCAGGTCCTCGAGCAGATTGATGATCTGCGCCTGGATCGACACGTCGAGCGCAGAGACCGGCTCGTCGGCGATGATCAGCTTCGGGCGCAGGGCGAGGGCGCGCGCGATGCCGATGCGCTGGCGCTGGCCGCCGGAGAACTCGTGCGGGAACCGGTTCGCGTCCTTCGCGCTCAACCCGACGAGCTCGAGCAGCTCGTCGACCCGCTTGCGCAGCTCCGCACCGCGGGCGACCTTGTGCAGCGCGAGCGGCTCGCCGACGATCTGGCTCACGCGCTTGCGCGGGTTGAGCGAGGCGTAGGGGTCCTGGAAGATGATCTGCATCTCGCGGCGCAGCGCGGTGAGCTCGCGACCCCGCAGGTCCTGGATCTCGCGCCCCTCGAACAGGATCTTCCCCGCGGTCGGGTCGAGCAGGCGCATGATCGTGCGCGAGAGCGTCGACTTGCCGCAACCCGACTCGCCGACGAGCCCGAGCGTCTCGCCGCGCCGGATCGAGAAGCTGACGCCATCGACCGCGCGCACGCGGCCGATCTCGCGGTCGAAGATCACCCCGGCCTTGATCGGGAAGTGCTTCTTGAGGTCGACGACCTCGACCAGCGGGGTCTCGCCCGCTTCGGTGCGCCCCTCGGTGCGCGGCGCCGTGCTCACGCCGCCTCCAAGCCGATCTCGCCGCCCTCGACCACCCGCTTCGCGCGCTTTTCGTCGGGCGAGAGCCAGCAGCGGTCCGCGTGCGCCGGGTCGCCCGCGCGCGGCTCGAGTGGCGGCTCGATCGCGCAGCGGTCGAACGCGTGCGGGCAGCGCGGGCGGAACTTGCAGCCCGTCGGCAGCGCGAGCGGCGACGGCGGCTGCCCCTTGATCTGCGCCAGCTTCGCGGCGCGCGGGCGGTCCATGCGCGTGATCGACCCCAAAAGCCCCCACGTGTAGGGGTGCTGCGGGTCGTAGAAGAGCGCGTCCAGCGGCGCCGACTCCACGGCGCGCCCCGCGTACATCACGAGCACCCGGTCGGCCACCTCGGCGATCACGCCCAAATCGTGGGTGATCATGATCACCGCCATCCCGAGCCGGTCACGCAGCTCCTTGATCAGCCCGAGGATCTGCGCCTGCGTGGTCACGTCGAGCGCCGTCGTCGGCTCGTCGGCGATCAGGACGTCGGGCTCGTTGGCGAGCGCCATCGCGATCATCGCGCGCTGGCGCATCCCGCCGGAGAACTCGTGCGGGTACTCGTCGAGCCGCCGGCGGGCGTCGGGGATGCCGACCATCTCGAGCAGCTGCGCGGCCCGCTCGGCCGCCTCCTCCTTGCGCACGTCGCGGTGGACCTGGATCGCCTCGATGAGCTGCTTGCCGACCGTGTAGAAGGGGTGCAGCGAGGAGAGGGGGTCCTGGAAGATCATCGAGATCCGGTTGCCGCGCAGCTCGCGGAGCTCCTCCTCGTCGAGGGTGATCAGGTCGCGCCCGTCGAAGTCGGCGCGTCCCGAGATCGTCGTGTCCGGCCCCCGCGTGAGCCCGAGGATCGAGAGGTTGGCGACGCTCTTGCCCGACCCCGACTCGCCGACGATGCCGAGGATCTCCCCAGGGCGCAGGTCGAACGACAGCCCGTCGACCGCGCGCAGCTCGCCGGCGTCGGTCTGGAAGGTCACCGTCAGCCCGCTGACGGAGAGCAGGTGTTGCCGCTGCGCCGCGCTCACGTGTAGCGGACCCTCGGATCCAGGTACGCGTAGAGGATGTCGACGATCAGCGAGAGGATCACGATGAAGAACGCCCCGAAGAGCACGATCCCCTGGATCAGCTCGTAGTCGGATTGGCCGATCGCCGAGGCCAGCTCCCCGCCGATGCCGGGGATATTGAAGACGGTCTCGGTGAGGATCGCGTTGCCGGCGAGCAGAACGCCGATGTCGATGCCGAGCAGCGTGACCACCGGCGTGAGCGCGCTGCGCAGGCCGTGGCGGCGGACGACCAGGCCCTCGGGCACGCCCTTGGCGCGCGCCGTGCGGATGTAGTCCTCGGACATCACCTCGATCATCTGCGAGCGGATGTAGCGGGCGTAGATCGCCGCCGTCGCGCTCGCAAGCACGATCCACGGCAGGATCATCGCGCTGACCTTGCCCATGAACGTGGTCGCCTCCGAATAGGCGCCGATCCCCGGGAAGATCGAGATCAAGCCGACGTCCTGGGCGAACAGATACAGCGCCACCAGCCCGAGCCAGAAGACCGGAGCGGAGATCAGCGTGAGCGTCGCGATCATGGTCGTGCGATCCAAAAGCGAGCGCCTTCGGATCGCCGAGATCACCCCGACCGGGATCGCGATCGCGAGCCACAGGATCACCGCCCCGAGCGTGAGCATGAGCGTCGCCGGCAGGCGGTCGAAGATGATGTCGCGCACCGGGGCGTTGTTCTGGAAGATGCTCGTGCCGAGGTCGAACTCGGTGACGACCCCCTCGACGTAGCGGGCGAAGCGCACATAGATCGGGTCGTCGAGGCCGTAGCTCTGGCGGATCGCCTCGATCTGTTCCACCGAGGCGCCGCGGCCCGCGCGCAGCTGCGCCGGATCGGCGGTCGGCAGGACGTTGAAGATCACGAAGATGACCGCCATCACGATGAACAGCAGCGCGACCGCCCAGAGCAGGCGTCTTGCGATGTAGCGGAGCATCGTGCGGTGGTCGGTGGCGGTGGGTGCGTGAGGGGCCCGCCGCGGCCGGCGGGCCCCTCATCGCGGTGTCTCTTCCTCTACCTCACTCGGCCTTCAGCGACGTGAACGACAGGTCCCAGTTCGCGTTGAACAGGTTGATCACGCCGGCGACATCAGCCGACTGGATGTTCACCTGGTTGTCCCAGATGTAGGGCACGGCCGCGGCCTGCTCGGTGATCATCTTGTCGATCTCGCCCCAGGCCTGGGCACGCTCCTCCTCGTCGGCGATGAGCGTCGCCTCGTCGATCGCCTCGTTGATCTCCGGGACGTCGAGCTGCGGCCAGTTGACGTTATTCGACGGCTGGATCTGGTCGCCGGAGAACGTCGGCTGCAGCATCGACTGCGGGTCGTTGAAGTCCTTCAACCAACCCACGCTCGGGCAGACGTTCGGCGCGGCCTTCGGGTTCCCGCAGAAGCGGGTGTACATGATGTCCCGCGCGACGCCGCGCGTCTGCGGCTCGAAGCCGAGCGCCCGGAGGGCGTCCTCGAAGACCGCCGTGGTCTCCTTGTCGGGAGAGGCGCCGTCGCCCACGATGGTGACGGTGCAGTCGCCCTCGCACATGCCGGACTCGTAACCGGCCTCGCGCATGTACTCCTTGGCGAGCTCGATGTCGCCCTCGGGCTTGGCGAGGAAGTCGACGCCCGTGCCCTCAACACCGCCCGCTTCCTCGAAGCCGGGGAAGTTCGGCGGGATGAAGTGCGTGGCCACCGAGCCGACCAGCTCGCCGCCGCGCGTGTTGCGCATCGCGACGCGGTCCGACGCGGCCACGACCGCCTTGCGGACGTTGATGTCGTCGAACGGCGGCGCCTGTGTGTTGAGCGCGATGTAGCGGTTGCCGCCGCTCGGCGTCGCCGTCAGCTGCCCCGGCTCGGCGTTCTGCGCCGCCTCCTGGATCACGTTCGGCGGCGGCGTCAGATCGCCGTTGATCTGCGCCGAGCCGTCGAGGATGCGGCGCGACGCCGAGGCGGTGTCGGCGAAGCCCTCGCGGATCGTGATCGAGTCGAGGTAGGCGGGCCGCCAGTCGGTCTCCGGGTCCCAGTTGGGGTTGCGGACCAGCCTGATCTCGCGGCCCGGCTTGTAGCCGACCAGCTCGCCCTCCGCGTTGTTCTCGACCATGTACGGACCGGTGAACACCACGTGCTCGCCGTAAGTCGACGGGTTCTGGGCGTCGAACTCCTGCGCGTACTCCTCGGGGACCGGGGCGCTGATCGGCAGCGAGAGCGCCTGGATCACGGTCGCCGCGGTCGGACGCTCGAGCTCGATCACGAGCGTCTTGTCGTCCGGGGTCTTGATACCCTCGATGTCCGGGGCGCCGCCGGTCGGGTTCTGCTGGGCCTGCTTCTGGGCCTGTTTGAAGCCGACCACGTCGCCCAGGTACGAGGGCAAATACGCCGTCGCCACGCCGGGCAGCAGCCCGCGCTCGATCGCGTACTTCACGTCGGCGGAGGTGACCTCGCGGTCGACCGGCGGGCTGAACTTCACGCCGTCCCGGATCGTGAACGTGATCGTCTTGTTGTCCTCCGAGATCTCGGGCTCCTCGGCGGCGAGATCGGGGCTGGGCTCGGTGGTGTCGTCGGGCTGCCAGCCCATCAGCGTGCGATGGGCCGCCGAGGTCACCATGTACGTGAACTGGTAGTACGCCGGCCCTGGGTCCATGTAATCGACGTCGTCGGTCGCCAGCACGGTGAGGTCGCCGCCCTCCTGAGCGTTCTCGGGGGGAGCCGTGGGAGCGGCGAACTCCTCTGGGATGCCGGTCTCGCCGGCGGCGCTGGCGCCGTTCCCACCCTCGTCATCGTCATCGCCCCCGCAGGCGGGGATCGCGATGGCGATGGCGAGCGCCAGAAGCGCGAGCAGCCAGGGGTGCCTTCGCATGTTGCGTCCTTTCGGTTCGGTTGCCGGTTTCGGGGGTTCTCGGAAGAGCGTGATGCCGATCACGACTTCCGCGTCCTTGGATTCAACGCGTCTTGCAGCGCGTCGCCGATCAAGTTGAAAGCGAGGACCGTGAGGACCAGGGCGAGCCCCGGGAAGGTCATGTACCACCACTGGTCCTGGAAGTTGTCGCTGGCGTCGTCGATCATCTGGCCCCAGCTGGGCTCGCCGGTGACGCCGACGCCGAGGAACGAGAGCGCCGCCTCGTACAGGATCACCTGCGGGATCAGGATCGAGGAGTAGACGATGATCGGCGCGGCGAGGTTGGGGAGGATCTCGCGGAAGATGATCCGCGTGTTGGAGGCGCCGAGCGAGCGCGCCGCCTCGACGAACTCCTTCTCGCGCAACGACAGCGTCTGGCCGCGCACGATCCTCGCCATGTAGGTCCAGCTCGTGAACGCGATCACGAAGATCACGACTCCCAGGCCGGGTTTGAGCAGGCCGCCGAAGCATCCGCCGCCCTCCGAGCCCGCGGCCGCGACCGTGCACGCCGCGGCGAGGCCCGTGGCGAGGAGCAGGTAGGGGACGGCGAGCAGCACGTCGACGCTGCGCGAGATCACCGTGTCGACCCAGCCGCGGAAGTACCCGGCGAGCAGGCCCGCGATGACGCCGGCGACAGCGGCGATCAGCGTGGCCGAGAAGGCGACGATCAACGACACGCGGGCGCCGTAGATGACGCGGCTGAAGATGTCGCGGCCGATCTGATCGACGCCGAACCAATGCTCGGACGAGGGGCCGGTCGGCGTGGCGAAGACCGGGTCAAGGGCGGCGGTGTCGCGCTCCTCGGGGCCGGGCGCGCCCGCCAGGTCCACGACGACGGGCGCCGCGATCGCAACCAGGATCAGAAAAACGACAAAGCCCAGCGCGACCAGGGCCAGCCGGTCCTCGCGAAAGCGCTGCCAGAGCAGTCGCCACGGATTCTGTTCTTGTGGTTCGGCCACCAGATCCCCACTTCCAGGGATGCTGGTCGGCGTCTGATCCTGGACGGAACTCTCCAAAGATCCTCTCTCTCGCCCACCCCCGGGCGGCTCCGCAAACCCTAATACCGCGAACAGTCGCTTGGGAAACCGTCGCGCTCTAGGCTGGGGCGGCGATGAGCGAGACGATCACCTGGGAGCAGTTCGCCGCGGTCGACATGCGGGTCGGCCGCATCGTTGAAGTCGAGGATTTCCCCGAGGCCAGGCGGCCGGCCTGGAAGCTGCGGATCGACTTCGGCCCCGAGATCGGGGAGAAGCGTTCGTCCGCGCAGATCACGCACTACTCGCGCGAGGAGCTGCTTGGCCGCTTGGTCGTCGCCGTCGTCAACTTCCCGCCCAAGCAGATCGGGCCGTTCCGCTCCGAGGTGCTGGTCCTGGGAGCGCTGGACGAGCAGCGCGGGGTGGTGCTGCTGCAGCCCGACGGCGAGGCGGAGCTGGGCTCGCGGATCGCCTGAGCGCGGCGCGGCCCCTGCGCGGCGCGGGCTCAGTCGCCCTCCGCGTCGTACGCGACCTCGACGTGCCGGACCGCCACGGCGATGAACGGACGGCGCTCGGGCGCGGCGCCGAGGCCCTCGAGCGGGACGATCTCGGCGTCGGTGAGCGCCAAAAACGCGACGTCGCCGTGGTTCAGGTACTCGGATAGCCGCGAGCGGTAGCCCTCGCGCGGCAGCGTGAGGTCGCCCGTGATCCGGTAGCGCGAGGTCTCGACGACGATGCGGTGGCGGCGCAGCTCCATTCCCGGGTTATATCGGCGCGCCGCGGGCTGGGGCTTGAGCGCCCCTCCCGGCTCGGGGTAGCGTTGGGCTATGGAAAAGCGGCGGCGACAGCTCGCCTGGTGGGAGCGGATCATGGAGAACGCCGCAAAGTCGCGCCCGGGGGGCTGGTTCGCCGTCCACGTCGCCAGCCCGATCGACCGGCGGCTGCTGCGGTGGACGAACGGCCGCGTGGGCATGTTCATCGGCCAGCCCGTTGGGCTGCTGTACGCGCGCGGGGCGAAGAGCGGTGCGGTGCGCGAGACGCCGCTGCTGTACTGCGCGGACGGTGAGCGCATCCTGCTCGTGGCCTCGAACGCGGGCTCCACTCGCCACCCGGCCTGGTACCACAACGTGACCGCCAACCCCGACGTCGAGTTCCTGCCCCGCCGCGGGCCGCGGCGTCCCTACCGCGCACGGCAGCTCGAGGGGGCTGAGCGCGAGGCCGCGTGGGAGAAGGTCAACGACCTCTACGCCGGCTACGAGACCTACCAGGGGCGGGCGGGCTCGCGGCGGATCCCGGTCATCGCGCTGGAGCCGCGCTGAACCGGGCGCGGGCGCGCAGCGCGAGCGCGAGCGCGAAGCGCCGCTCGGGATCGTCGATGTCGCCGAGCAGCTCACGGAGCTGGGCGAGGCGGTAGCGGGCGGTCTGTGGGTGCACGTGCACCGCGCGGGCGACCTCCGTGGGTCGCCCGGGGTGGTCGAGCCAGGCCGCGAGCGTCTCCAGCATGCGCTCGCGAGCGCGCTCGGGGAGCGCCTCGACCGGCGCCAGTTCGCGGGCGGCGTGCTCGCCGGCGAGCTCAGGGTCGCGGTGGACGGTGAGCGCGGCGAGGTGCTCCTCGGCGCGGACGGGACTCGGGCCGCCGATCACCCCGGCGCGGAGCAGGTCGAAGGCGAGCCGCGCGCGCTCGTAGCTGCGCGCCAGCTCGCCGGTCGGGACGGTCGGGCCCTGCGCGGCGGGGGTCTCCGCGAGCGCCGATGCGAGCTGCCGGGGACGCCCGGGCGCGTCGGGGTCGGGCACGATCGCGCACGCGAGCCCACCCGGCAGCGGGCGCGCGATCGTGCCGCCGCCGAGGCGCAGGGCCAGCGGTGCGGCCTCGTCGGTGGCGACGACGAGCGCCGCGGCCCTCGCCGGCTGCGCCCAGCCCGCCTGCGCCGCAGCCGCCTCGATCGCCTCGGGCGGGGTGCCGGCCTCGATCAGCAGGCGCACGAGGCGCTCGCGGCGCCGCTGGGTCTCGCCGGCGGCGCTCGCCTGCTCGGCCGCGTACCCCTCGGCGGAGATCGCCGAGATCTCGTCGATGTAGGCGAAGATCGCCTCGGCGAGCGCGATGAGCTCGTCAGCGGTGGCGCCCGCGCGCGCCGCGGCTTCCGCGACGCGCCGCCATGCGACGCGCGCGCCCACCCGGTAGGCGGCGAGCAGCGACTCGAGCGTGCGCCCAGCGCGGACCTCGCCCGCGCCGAGGTTGAAGTAGACGCGCTCCCACGCCGTCGGGTCTGGCCCCGGCGGGTCGGCGACCATGTCCACGAAGCGGGTGAGCGCCTCGGACACGCCGGTGCGCACGCCCCGCCCGAAGCTGCCCTCGAGCGGTTGCGCGTACTCGGGGACCGAGGCGCGGATCGCGGCGATGATCTCCTCGGTCAGCGGGGGCAGCGCCTCGCGCAGAGGTGTAGCGAGGCTTCGATTTACCAGGGCGAGCGACGCCTGGTAGGGCCTTTCGGCGCGCGCCATTTCGTAGGGAACCTACAAAAACGGCGCGCGCGAAAGTAGTCGGCGTGACGATCTGCGCGGCGCCCGGGCGGGGCAGTATCCGGGTATGACCAGGCTTCAGCGCAACGTCACCCTCGCCGCCGTGATCATCCCGTTCCTCGCCTTCATCGCGGCGATCGTCCTGCTCTGGAACTCGCTCGTGAGCTGGACCGACATCGCGATCCTCGTCGTGATGTACGTGCCGACGGCGCTCGGCATCACGGTCGGCTATCACCGCCTCTTCACCCACCGGGCCTTCCAGGCCAAGAAGTGGGTGCGCTACCTGTTCGCCGTGCTCGGGTCGATGGCCGTCGAGGGCTCGGTGATCGACTGGGTCGCCGACCACCGCAAGCACCACGCGTTCGCCGACGACGAGGGGGACCCGCATTCCCCGCACGGCCACGGGCCGGGCCTACGCGGCACGCTGAAGGGCCTCTGGTACGCGCACATGGGCTGGCTCTTCGAGACGCAGGGCCAGGCCACCAAGCGCCAGTACGCGCCCGACCTGCTCGAGGACCCGGGGATGATGCGCATCAACCGCCTGTTCATCCCGATCGTGCTCCTCGGCCTCGCGATCCCGTTCGGGCTCGGCTTCGCGCTCACCGGCACGCTCTCCGGGGCCCTCACAGGGTTCCTCTGGGGCGGCCTCGTGCGCATCTTCCTGATCCACCACGTGACGTGGTCGATCAACTCCGTCTGCCACTTCTACGGCCGCCGGCGCTTCGAGACCGACGATCAGTCCACGAACGTCTTCTGGCTCGCGATCCCCTCGCTGGGCGAGTCGTGGCACCACAACCACCACGCCTTCCCGCGCGCCGCGGTCCAGGGGATGCGCTGGTACGAGATCGACATCTCCGCCGGCGTGATCTGGCTGCTGGAGAAGCTCGGGCTCGCCTGGAACGTGGTCCGGATCAGCCCCGAGCGCCAGGCCCAACGCCTCGCGGGCAGCGGCAAGGCCCCGCGGCGCGCCCGGGTCGCCGAGCAGCCCGCGAAGTAACCCGGGCGCCGGGCGGGCGCGCGACCGTCTAGGATGCGCGCCCGCATGGATCGTCGCGTCCTCACGCTGATCGGCGCCGCCGCGGTGCTCGCCATCATGGTGCTCGTCGTCGTGCTGGCGGGCGGGGGCGGCGACGACGAGGGCGGCGGTAGCGAGGCCACCGCCGAGACGCCCACCAAGCCCGAGGTCGAGTTGCCCGAGGGCGACCCGCCCACCGAGCTTCAGATCGAGGATCTGGAGGAGGGCGACGGCGACGAGGTCCAGTCTGGCGACACGGTCTCCGTGCACTACGTCGGCGTCGATTTCGAGAGCGGCGAGGAGTTCGACAACTCCTACGACCGTGGCGAGCCCTTCACCTTCCAGGTCGGCGCGGGCAGCGTGATCCAGGGCTGGGAGGAGGGCCTGATCGGGATGAAGGAGGGCGGCCGCCGCCAGCTCGTCATCCCGCCCGACATGGCCTACGGCAAGCGGGGCGCGCCGCCCAGCATCGGGCGCAACGCAACGCTCGTCTTCGTCGTCGACCTGATCTCGGTCGAGTAGGCCGCGAGACGCGGGCGTCTGGATCCGCGGCCGGTCCGGCCCTCCCCGGGCCGCCTCACGTTGGCGAGCGCTCACGGAGCGGTCGTTATCCGCCCGGGGCGGGGGGTACGCGCTCGGCGTACGCGAGGACTGGAGGAACGATGGCCGTCTGCGAGGTATGCGGCAACGACTACGACAAGGCGTTCGAGGTCACGAAGGCCGGCGAAACCCACACCTTCGATTCGTTCGAGTGCGCCATCCACGCGCTTGCTCCGCAGTGCGAGCACTGCGGCGTGCGGATCGTGGGGCACGGGGTGGAGGCCGACGGGGCGATCTTCTGCTGCGCTGACTGCGCCGAGCACGAGGGCGTGACAGCGCTCACCGACCGTGCCTAGCCGTCCCCGTTAGCGCCGTTGCGCCGAGGGTACGCGCGGAGGGAGCGACCCGAGGAGGCATAGTGGCGGCACAGGAAACCGGCCAGATCACCGGCACCAAGGACAAGGACTACAACATCATCTGGTTCACCGAGCAGTGCCTCGACAACGTCCTGCGCCTCGAGCAGTACATCCAGGACGCCGAGCGCGACGGGGACCAGCAACTCGCGGACTTCTTCCGCCGAGCGCAGGGCGAGAGCCGCAAGGGCGCAGAGCAGGGCAAGGAGCTCCTGCGCAGCCGCATCGCGTCCTAGGCCCGCCCATCGCCCGGCCGTCCGCTCACCCCCGGCGGGCGGCCGGGCGGGTGCGCACGGCGGACCCGCGCATCTCCTCTCTCCCCAAGGACGGGTGCTGACGGGCCCGGTGCTCAGCCGGGCCCGTTCGCTTCCCTGAGCCCCTCCCGCCAGCTGGGGTAGCGCGGCTCCCAGCCGCGCGCGCGGGCCAGCGCGTTGGAGACGCCGCGCCCCACGCGCGCCGCGTCGGCGACGGGCGGGGGCGGGGCGCCGACCGACTCGCAGAAGACGGGGATCCATTGAGTGCCGCGCGCGGGCTCGTCGTCCACGACGTTGACCGGGCCCGCCGGCCAGTCGAGCGCCAGCAGCGATGCGGCCGCGGCGTCGGCGACATGCACCAGCGCGTCCCACTCGTCCGTCGCCGGGAACTCCCCGGCGCGCGCGAGCCGCGCGTGCTCGCCGTCTGGGGCGTGCCAGGTGCCCGGGCCGTAGAGCCGGCCGAACCGCAGCACGACCCACTCGGGGAGCTCGGCCACCGCGCCCTCGAGGGCCATGACGCCCTTGATCGCGGGCAGCTCCATGTCGAGCGGCGCGTCCTCGTCCGCCGGGCCCTCGCCGGGCGCGTAGATCCAGGCGATCGACTGGGCGACGATCCGCTTCACGCCGGCCGCCAGCGCCGCGTCGACGAGGTTGCGGGTCCCCTCGGTACGCAGGCGCGCGTTCGCGGCGAAGTCCTGGTCGGCCAGGTCGGTGAGCTGGTGGATGACGACGTCGGGGCGCGCGGCGGTGACGGCGTCCCGAATCGCGTCGCGGTCGTAGACGTCCACGACCACCGGCTCCGCGCCCGCCGCAGCAAGTGCCTCCGCGCGTGCGGGCTTGCGCGTGGTGCCGACGACCTCATGGCCGGCGCCGCGCAGCAGGGGTACGAGTTGCCGTCCGATCACGCCGGTCGCGCCGGCCAGAAAGATGCGCATCGTGACACCAGCGTAGCCCGCTACTCGTAGGGATCGCGGACTCGCGAGCACCCCCGTCGCGACTCCGGGATAGTGACGATCGGGGCGTAGGAATCGCGGATTCGCGATGCGGGGGGAACCTGCGAACACTCGTGTTCGCAGTGCTAGGCTCGCGCCGTGGTTAGGGAGAGGGCGAGCGCCCGGGCGCGCTTGCGTGCCTGCACGGTCCGCCGTGCGCGAACGGGTTGCGCTGCGCGCGACCGGACCCCGGCGCCGCGCCCTTACTCGCGCCAGTCGCGCAGCAGGCGCGGGACGACGAGCACGCTCAGGACGATGCCCGCCACCCCGCCCGCGATCGCCCCCAGCTCGGGCTCGCGGAGGAACACGCCGACGCCCGCGCCCGTCGCCGCGCAGAGCGCGATCGTGCCGAGCGCGGCGAGCCCGAGGGTGCGCTCTGTCGGCGGCTCGTACGGGTTGCGGGTCATCGGTGCGCGCGTGCGAAGGCGGTCGCGGTGACGGCTCTGCAGGGCATCCTGACAGGCGCCCGCGAGTTCCTGGAGCGCGACGACGCGCCGCCCGGATCGTGGATCCAGAACGCGGGCGGCGCCGCCGCGCTCGGCATCAGGACCGCCGTGCAGGCGTTCTCCCCGGGGCTGCCCTGGCGGCGGGAGCTGATCCGCCAGTACGCCTTCGCGTTCCAGGTCACCCTGATCCCGGCGGCGATCGTCTCGTTCGTCGTCGGCTTCTCGACGATCGGCATCCAGGGCGGCTCGATCGCCTCCTCGTTCGGTGCGATCGACCGCATCTCCGCCGCGGCGCCGGTCGCTTTCCTGCGCGAACTGGGCCCGCTGCTCACCGCCGCCATCGTCGCCGGCACGCTCGGCTCGACGATCACCGCCGAGCTGGGCGCCCGCAAGATCCGCGAGGAGCTGATCGCGCTCGAGACGCTCGGCATCAACCCGGTGCGCAACCTGGTACTGCCGCGCGTCGCCGCGCTCATGCTGTGGATGCCCGTGCTCTCCCTGCTCACCTTCTGGGCGGGGATCGCAGGCACCTTCGCGGCCGCCGTCTTCCTCTACGGCGCGACCGTGAAGGCGTTCTTCTCGCAGCTGCTTGTGCTGACCAACTTCGTCGACCTCTGGGGCAGCGTGGTGAAGCTGATCCTGCTCGGCGGGCTGATCGGCATCGTCGCCGCGTACAAGGGCCTTGAGGTCGGCGGCGGCGCCGAGGGGGTGGGACGCGCGGTGAACGAGTCCGTGGTCTCGAACCTGGTCCTGATCGGGGTCGTCACGGTCGTCTACACGCAGCTTTTCCAGGCCTTCTTCCCCGAGGCGAACTTCGGCGGATGACCGGGCGGCCGCCAGCCAAGGAGCGGGAGCGCGGGCCGGAGCGGCCGAGCGGCCAGGCGGCCGTCCCCAAGGCGTTCTCGCGGCTGCCGCTCGTCGACTCGACGGGCGAGTTCGCCGCCTTCGCCGCCCAGGGCGTGCGCGGCATGCGCAAGCTCGGCGGCTTCGTCGGCGAGGTCCTCCGCCAGATCGGCCTGCTCGTCGCCGGCAGCGTGCTCGTCATCGTCTTCATCTCGTTCGTCGCCGGCGCGAGCTGCGGGATCGCCGGCGAGGCGATCGGCCAGGCAGTGGGCGCGAGCACGGTCGGCCCGCTCTTCAGCTCGTTCTGCGTGAACCGGGAGATCGTCCCGTTCATCTTCGGGTTCATCGTCGCCGCCAAGGTCGGCGGCGGCATCGTCAGCCAGCTCGGCGCGATGCGCGTCAACGAGGAGGTCGACGCCCTCGAGGTGATGGGCATCCCCTCGGTCGCCTACCTCGTCTCGACGCGCATGGTCGCCGCGATGGTGGTGATGCCCATCTGCTACCTCGTCTCCCTCGGCGCCGCGGAGGGGGCTGCCTGGATCGGCTCGTACGTGCGGACCGGCGCGCTCTCCCAGGGCACCTGGGAGTTCGCCTTCTACGCGGTGACGAGCGTGAGCGACATCGTGCTCTCGTTCGTCAAGGGGATGGTGATCACGACCGCTGTCGTGATGGTCGCCCTCTACTTCGGCTACCGCGTGCGCGGCGGCCCGGTGGAGGTGGGCACGGCGACCGCCCAGTCGATGGCCGTGAACCTGATCCTGGTCACGGTCCTCAACATGCTGATGACGTTCCTCTTCTGGGGCTTCGACCCGAGGCTGCCGGTGGCATGAGCCCGCTCGCGGCGCTGCGGAGGAGGCTGGGCGGCCAGGGGACGCGGGTGGTCGTCGCCGCGGCGCTCGCGCTCACCGCGCTCCTCGCCCTCTACATCGCCGCGCGCTCGACCGCGGGCACCTACGAGCTGCGGGCCGTCTTCAGCGACGTACGCGGCCTCATCCCGGGCGGCGAGGTGGTCGCGGGCGGCGTGCGGGTCGGGACCGTCACCGACGTGAGCCTGGGCGAGGGCGACATGCCCGTGGCGACGCTCGCGGTCGACGACGACTTCCGCGTACACGAGGGGGCGCGCGCCAACATCCGGCTCGGCTCGAACGTGGGCGCCGTGAACCGGGTCGTCGAGCTCACCGAAGGCGATCCCACCGCCCCCGAGCTCGAGGACGGCGCCACGCTCGCCGGTGCCGCCACCGACCAGCCCGTGAACTTCGACGAGGCCGTCGAGCTCTTCCGCCCGCGCACGCGCGCGCGCCTGAAGGACATCCTGGGGGGCCTCGACGCCGCGCTCGCGGGCCGCGGCCGCGACCTCGCGAGGGGGCTGGGTCCGAGCGCCCGAGCCACGAACGAGCTCGCCGACCTGCTCGCCGACGTCAACGCCGACGGCGAGGCGCTGCGCACGCTCGTCCGCCAGGGCGGGCGCGTGCTCGGGGCGCTCGCTGAGGACCGCGGGGGCCTCGCCGAGGGGGCGGGACGGCTCGCCGACCTGCTGCGCACGACCGGCGAACGGCAGGCCGAGCTCGCCGAGTCCGTGCAGCGCCTGGCGCCGGCGCTGGGCGGGGCGCGCGACGCCTTCGAGCGCCTCGCCGCGGCCGCACCGCGCCTGCGCGAGCTCGTGCGGCGCGCGGACCCCGTCGTCGCCGAGCTCGGGCCACTCGCGCGCGAGCTGCCGCCGTCGGTCAAGGCGGCGGCGCCGCTTCTGCGCGAGACGCGCCTGCTCGTCGAGGGCGGGCCGCGCGACCTGCGGCGGATCGCGCCCCTCGTCGACGCCGCCGCCCCGATCGCGCCGCGCCTCGATCCGCTGATCCGCGACGCGCTGCCCTTCGCGCAGGTGCTCCGCGTCTACGCGCCGGAGGCGATCGCGGCGATGCAGAACTTCGGCGCGATGCAGGGCGGCTACGACGCGGTCGGGCACCTGTGGAACAACCCGGTGACGCTCGCCCAGCTCGGCCCGCCGCCCTCGACCGCCCAGGGCGGATCGCTCGGGCCCACCGACTGCGGCCCCGGGCTGCTCGAGGTGCCGTTCATCCGCGCGCCGGGTGCGCTCGAGTGCGAGCCCTGGCTCGACTACCGCGACAGCTTCATCTTCCCGCCGGGCGAGGAGGCGCCGTGATCGCCCCGCGCCTCGCGAAGGTCGTGCTCGCGCTCACCGTGACCCTGTTCGCGGCGGCCGTGGCCGCGCTGGTGGTCACATCCAAGCCGAGCGGCGGGCGCGAGGTCGTGGTGGAGTTCCGCGACGCCTTCCCGCTGATCGAGGGCATGCACGTGCGCGTCGACGGTGCGATCGCGGGCTCGGTCGGCAGCGTCGAGGTCTCCGACGAGGGCCTCGCCCGGGTGACTCTCGCGCTGCACGAGTCGATCGAAGCGCCGCGCGCGGACGCCAAGGCCGCGATCCGCCAGCAGGACACGACCGGCGACAGCTACGTCGACTTCGACCCCGGCTCCGCGCCCGAAGAGCTGCCCAGCGAGGACGGCGTGCCGATCCTGCGCTGCGCGCCGGAGCGTCCGGGCGGCCCCTGCGCGGCGAGCCTCGTCGCCCCGCGCTTCGAGCACCTGCTCGACACGTTCGGCCCGCGCGAGCGCGCCGGGATCAGGCTGATCCTGGGCGAGCTCGCCGCCGCGCTCGAGCGGCGCGGCGATGACGTGAACGCCGCGGCCTTGGAGCTGCGCCCGGCGCTGGAGGAGGCCAACCTGGCGCTCGCCGAGGTGAGCGAGCAGAACGCCGCGTTGCGCTCCTTCATCGAGGACGCCGAGGCGGTGACCGGGCAGGGCGCCGCGCGCAGGGCGCACCTGGGCAGCCTGATCAGCGGCCTCGAGCGCACGCTCGCGGCGACCGCGGCCGAGGCCGAGCCGCTCGACGCCGCGCTCGCCCGCCTGCCCGCGACCACCGCGCGGGCGCGCGACGTGTTCGCCGCGCTGCGCCGGGCGGCCGACGCGGGCGCACCGCTCGCGCGCGAGCTCGCGAGCAGCGCACCGGACCTAGCCACCAGCCTGCGCGCCCTGCCCGCGTTCACGCGCGACGCGGACGCGGGGCTTGAGCGCCTGCGGCCCACGCTCAAGGCGACCCGGCGCCTGGTGCGCGCGGCGGCGCCGACGATCGCCGCCGACCCCAACCGCGTGCTCACCGGCCCCTTCGACCTCGTGCCCGCGCTCTCGAACCTGCTCACCGGCGTGCTCGGCGACGAGAACCTGATCAAGGCCCTGTTCGGAGACGACTCCGGGGGCGTCGGCGAGGGGACGCTCGACAACTGGGGGTTCGGCGCCGTCACGGTCGAGCCCGCGAACCAGCTCCTCTACCCGGGCGACCACGCGCTGCGCCGGATGGCGCGCCTCTCGGTCGTGCTGAACTGCGAGGTCTTCAGCGTCGAGGTGAAGCCCGGCTGCCTAGCCGACGTGCTCGACTCGTTCAGGGGCCGCACCCGCGCGCGGGCGGGCGGCGAACCGAGCTCCGCGCCCGCGCAGGCCCGGCAGCGGGCCGCAACCGAGTCCCCGGCCGACGGCCTGGTGCTCCCGAAGCCGTCCGCGCCCGCCCCCGCCGGCGATCGCGGCAAGCGCGGCAGCGGCCGCGGCGAGCAAGCGCCTGAGCCGCAGCCGCCCAAGCCGAGCGGCCTCGGCGGCGCCGTGAAATCGCTCCTCGACTTCCTGCTGGGGCCATGAGCGCGCCGAGGACAAGACACAAGATCGCAGCCCGGATCGGGGGCGCGGCCGAGCGCGCGGCGCGGCGGCGGACCCTCCTCGGCCTACTCGTGCTGACCGTGGCGGCGTTCCTCGCCTACGTCGCGTTCATCTCGACCACCGGCCCGCCCTTCCAGTCGCGCTACCAGGTGAAGGTGTCCGTCCCCGCGAACGCGCCGGCGTTGCGCGAGGGCCAGGCGGTGCGCGTCGGCGGGCGCCTCGCGGGGCTGATCGCCGGGGTCGACCCCGACCGCGAGCGGGGCGGGACGATCGTCACCGCCAACATCACGAAACCCGAGTTCCGCCCGCTGCCGGCCGACACCGAGGCCTACGTGCGGGTGCACTCGATCGTCTACGAGACTTATCTGGAGCTGCGCCCCGGCGACGCGGACGAGGAGCTTGAGAGCGGCGACGAGCTCGCCGGGCGCGCGACCTCGGGCGTCGATCTGGTCGAGGCGGTGCAGCTTTTCGACGAGCGCACCCGCGCCGCGCTCAGCGACGCGGCGACGAGCCTGGGGGCGGGCGTCGCGGGCCGCGGCGCCGGGCTGAACGCGGCGTTCGCGAACCTGCGCGAGCTCGCCGCCGACCTCGGCCCGCAGCTGCGTGCGGCGCGGGTGGAGCCGGGGACGCTGGGCGCGCTCGTCCGCGGGGCGGCGGGCACCGCCCGCGGTCTGCGCGGCGAGCGCGCCGACGATGTGACCGCGCTCATCGAGGGCGGCGCCGCGGCCCTGGGCGCGACCGGCGCGAACGACGCGGCGCTCCGGGAGGCCCTGCGCGAGCTGCCCGGCTTCGAGCTCCAGCTTTTGTCGGCCGCCGACCTCGCGGAGCCCGTGCTGGCGGAGGCCGCGCTGCTCGCGGGCGAGCTGCGGCCCGTCGCCGCGGACCTGGCCGCTCGCCTGCCGGCGCTCAACCGGGTACTCGCGCTCGGCGACGAGATGCGGTCGGGGATCGAGGACGTGGCCGACGCTGCCGACCCGGTGATCGTCGCGGGCCGCCCGGTGGCCTGGGGGCTCTTCCCGACGATGACCACGCTCGGGCCGATCAACCGCGACCTGCGGGTCCTACTCGCCGGCACCCGCCCCTACAAGCCCGAGATCGCGCAGGCGGGTCGCTGGCTCGCCGACGCGACGAGCCACGACAGTCCCGGCGGCCTCGCCTCCGGCGCCCCGGCGGCCCGGTTCTTGCCCGTCCTCGGGACCTTCCCCTGCCAGAACCCGATCCCCGCGCCCGGCGAGGCGCAGGGCGACCACTGCGACCATTGACCGGGCGAGCGCGAAGAAGGGCTGGGTTCGCCGCGCTCGCGCTGCTTTTGGTCGCGATCGTGATCGGCGTCGCGCGCCCGAACCCGTTCGCCGACACCGAGTCGTACTGGGCGGTGTTTGACAGCGCCCACGGGCTCGGCAAGATCGACCGCGACATCCGGATCGCCGGCGTGAAGGTAGGGACGGTGGGGGAGATCGAGCGCGTGGGCGACGACGTGCGCGCGGAGCTCGTGGTCCCCGCGGGCGTCGAGCTCCACGACGACGCGCGCGCTGCGCTGCGCCCCCACACGCTGTTCGAGGGCTCGAGCTTCGTAGATCTCGAGCCAGGCAGCCCGAGCGCGCCAAAGCTGGATCCCGGCGGCGAGATCCCCATCGAGCGAACCTCGAACTACGTCACGCTCGACGAGGCGTTGCGCGTGCTGCAGCGGCGCAACCGGGTGAACCTGCGCAAGCTGTCCGCCGCCGCGGCCGAGGCGCTCGCCGGCGAGAGCGCCGCTCACTTGCGGCGGCTGCTGCGCGAGGTGCCGGACCTGATGCGGCCCGCCGGCCCGGCGGCGCGCGCGCTGCAGGGAGCCGATCGCGACGAGCTCGAGGGCGCGATCGCGGGCCTCGCCCGCACCGTCGACGCGGTCGCCGGTGCCGAGGAGGATCTGGCGCCGCTCGTGCGCGGGGCCGCCCGGACGTCCGCGGGCCTCACCGTGGACGGCGGCGCGCCGCTGGATGAGGCGGTGCGCGAGCTGCCAGGCGCGCTGGCGGAGATCGAGACGGGCGCGCCCGCGCTCACGGACCTCGTCGACCGACTCGACCGCCTGGCCGGCGAGCTCAACCCGCAGCTCACCGAGTTGCCGGCCGCGCTCGACGCGCTCACCCCGGCGCTCGCCTCCGCGCGCCCGGTTCTGGAGCGCGGCGTCGACCTCGTCCACGACGCCCGCCTGATCGCCCGGCGGCTCGGGCTGGCGGCACCCGAGTTCAGCCGCATGCTCGGCCTGATCGAGGACCCGCTCGTGGAGTTCGGCGGCGCGCTCGACTCCTTCAACACGACGTCGGCCTTCGGCGCGGAGACCACCGAGCAGCTCGTTGGCGGCGGCTTCTCCGGGTTCGCGGCCGCGCACGCAGGATTCCAGACGCGCGCCAACAACCCCGAGCGCCCGGGGCACGTGCAGCGCGCGGCCGTGACGTTCTCGCCCGACGCGCTCACCGGGATCCTCGACCAGCTCGGCATCAGCGCGAACGCCGCGCAGGCGGCGGCCGGCGAGCCGCCCTGCCGGGCGATCGAGCGCGTCTCGGCGGACGCGGCCCGCGCCCTGCGGGGACTGGGGGTGTGCCGGTGAGCGGGCGCGCGCCGCACGGATCCCTGGCCGCGCGAGCCCGCGAGTTCCACGGCCCGCGCGTACGGGGCGTCGCACAGGTCCCGTACGCGCGCACGATCCTGGCGATCCAGCTCGCCGCGGCGCTGCTGTTCCTCGGCTACACGCTGGTCAAGAAGGAGGTGCGGCTGCCGTTTTCGCCCGAGCCCTACTACGTCGACGTGATCCTGCCGGACGCGAAGGGCCTGAACCCGTCGAAGGACCCGGCCGCCGGGGTCGCGGGCGTGGTCGCCGGCAAGGTGGTCGAGGCGCGGCTCGAGCCCGACGGGAAGGCGCGCGTGACGCTGCGCCTCGACCCCGAGATGCGCGGCAAGGTCTTCGCCGACGCGAGCGCCTCGGTGCGTCCCACGAGCGTGCTGCAGACGCTCATGGTGAACATCCATCCCGGGACGCCCGGGGCGGGCCAGCTACCCGACGGCGGGGTGATCGACGCGGCCCGAACCGACACCTTCGTCCACATCGACGAGCTGACCAGCATGCTCGACGTCGACACGCGGGCGCAGGTGGCCGTGCTCGTCGCGGAGGCGCAGCGCGCGCTGCGCGGCCGCGCCCCGGAGGTGCGCGCGATGCTCGGCGAGCTCGCCGAGCTCACGGACACGGCGCAGCCGCTGGCGCGCGCGCTGGCCGAGCGCAGGCGCCTTGTGACGCGCATGGTCGGCCACGTCGACGAGCTGTTCGAGCTGCTCGGCCAGCGCGGCGACCAGCTTGCCGCGGCGATCCGCGCTGGGCGGCGCACGCTGGCCGTCACCGGCGCGCGCGAGCCCGAGCTCGCCGCGGCGACGCGCGAGCTCGCCCCGGCGCTGCGCGAGGCGGGCGCCTCGCTCGCGTCGACGCGAGCGCTGGCCGGACCCCTCTCGGCGGCTTTGGATGAGCTCATCCCGGCGAGCGCATCCGTGGGCCCGGCCGCGCGCGAGCTGCGCGAGCTCGCGCCGCACCTGGAGGGCACCGCGGAGCTGGCCGACCGCCTCATCGAGGAGGGCGCCCGGCCCGCGGCCCAGCTCGCGAGTGGCATGCGGGGGCTCGGCCGGCGGATCGCGAACGACCAGACGCCCGCGCTCGAGGAGCTCGCCGACCTGGTCGAACTCCTCTACGACTACCGGAACGGGATCGTCCAGTTCGCCGAGAACATGAGCGCGCTGATCTCGGCGAACCGAAACGGCGGCGCCTACGTGCCGTACGTGATCGTCGACTCCGAGCTCCATCCGGAGGGCTTCGGGCTGAGCCCGGACCAGGCGCGCCGCCCGGCGCTCGGGGGCCGCATCAACCGCCTCGGCCTCATGCTCGCGCGCGCGTTCGAGGGGAGTTGCCGCGAGGGCAGCGAGCTCGCCTGCCTGATGCGCTTCGCGGTGCCCGGGCTCCCGCGGCGGCCGCTGCTCGAGGGGGGGAGGGGTTAGGTGGACCACAGGATCCCGAGCAACGGCCTCGGCGTCGGCATCGCGCTCGCGGTGATCGCGCTCGCCACCTTCCTGTTTTTGAACAGCAGGTTCGAGGGGCCCGATCCGCTCGACGCGCTGCGCTCGCCGTACGAGCTCACCGCCGAGTTCCCCAACTCCAAGAAGCTGCCGACGAAGCAGCCCGTGCTCTACCGGGGGATCCCGATCGGGCGCGTCACGAAGGTCGAGTGGGACGCCCGCAAGCGGGTCGCGCGCGTGCGCTTTGTGCTCGACGAGGGCTTCCGGGTGCACGAGGACGCGGTCATCCGGATCGGCGAGCGCAGCCTGCTCGGCGACCCGTACCTGAACCTCGTAAGCCGCGGCAGCCCCGACCGGCCCGCGCTCGGCCCGGGCGACGAGATCGCCGACGCGCGCCCGAGCGTGAACTTCGACGAGGCGCTCGCCTTCCTCGACCGCGAGGGTCGGCGCAGCGTGCAGGGGCTCTTGCGCGAGCTGGCGCGCGGCACCGCGGCGCCCGGCGCGGCCGCGGGCCTGAACGCCACCGTCGGCGGCCTCGAGCGGTCGCTGGATGAGCTGTATGGGCTCACGCGGGCGCTGCGGGGCCAGGAGCGCCACATCACCCGGCTCGTCGAGGGCTCGGCCACCGTCCTCGACGTGCTCGCCGAGCGCGAGGCCGCGGTCCGCGAGATCGTCTCGGGCGGCCGGCGCACGCTCGCCGCGCTCGGCGGCAACCAGGAGGCGCTCACCAGGGCGATCCGCGAGCTGCCCGCCGCGCTGCGAGCCGGGCGCGAGGCGCTCGCCGCGAGCGAGCCTCTGCTCGCGGAGACGGAGCCGCTGCTCGGGGAGGTGCGCGCGCTCGCCCCCGACCTGCACGCGGCGCTGCGCGGCCAGGGGCCGAGCTCGCTCGCCGCCGTCCTCGCCGAGCTCGAGCGCATCGGCCGCGGCCTCGGGCCGCTCGCGCGGCAGGGCAAGCCCACCCTCGGGCGCGCGCACGCCGTGCTGCTCGACCTGCGCCCGCTCGTGCAGTCGATCGCGCCCGCGGCGCGGAACCTGGCGCCCGCGGTCGAATACCTGGCGCCGCGCGCGCGGGCGATCGCGAGCGGCTTCGCGCTGCTCGCCGACGTGGCGAGCGGCCGCGACTCGGTGGGGCACTACGTGCGCTCGGGGGCGCGCCTGCTCGAGCTCGAGGAAACGCTCGACCTCCCGCTGGGGGCGTGCGACCCGAACGAGCCCGGCAACCGCGCCTGCCGCAACGCCTACCCGGAGCCCGACAACGCGCTCGACCCGCAGCCGTTCTCCGGGCCCTACCCGCGGATCGTCCCCTGCCGCGTGCCCTCCCGCGCGACGCCCCGCAAGCCATGCGAGTGAGGGGGAGGCATTCTATGAACGAAAATGTTCGCAAAATGGTAGGCTCCGCGCTCGTGCAAGGGGAAGGGGCAAGCGGGGCGCCGCGCATCGCGCCCGGCGGGCGCGCCGAGATCGGCGTCATAAACGACGCGATCGTGACCCTGATCGGGGTCCCCGCGGGCGGGAGGGCGAGCGTGTTCACGACCCTCGCCCGGCACCGCAAGCTGTTCCGGCGCTGGCTATGGTTCGCCGCCGCGCTCATGCCCGGTGGGCGCTTGCCGCGGGCCGACACCGAGCTCGTGATCCTGCGCGTCGCGCACAACGCGGGCTCGGACTACGAGTGGGAGCACCATCGCCGCCTCGCGCGGCTCGCCGGCCTCAGCGAGGCTGACATCGACCGCGTGCACGAGGGCCCGGGCGCGGACGGCTGGAGCCCGCGGCAGCGCGTCCTGCTCGCCGCCGCCGACGAGCTGCACGCAGAGCGCGACCTCTCCGACGAGCGCTGGGCCGAGCTCGCCGGCCACCTCGGCGAGCGCGAGCTGATCGAGTTCCTGATGCTCGTCGGGCATTACGAGATGCTCGCGATGACGCTGAACGCGCTGCGCGTGCAGCCGGACGCGCCGGGCCGCGAGCCGCCGAGGCTGATCCGCGCCGCGCACCGCTTCCTCGCGGCGAGGGGGGCGGGTTCGTGATCCGCCGCCGGTCCCCGAGCCTCGCGGGCCGCCGCGTGCTGATCACGGGCGCGGCGCGCGGCATCGGCGCGGCGCTCGCTCGGCGCCTGCACGAGCGCGGGGCGCGGGTGGCGCTGGTCGGCCTCGAGCCCGAGCTGCTCGAGCGGGTGGCCGCCGACTGCGGCGGCGCGCCGTGGGCCGAGTGCGACGTGACCGACCGCGCCGCGCTGGTCGCACGCACCGAGGAGCTCGTCGGCGCGCTGGGCGGGCTCGACGTCGCCGTGGCCAACGCTGGCGTGGGCGGGCAGATGACGCTCGTCGACGGCGACGAGAGCGTCTGGGACCTGACGCTCGCGGTGAACCTCGAGGGCACGTACAACTTCGTGCGAGCGGCGGGCCCGCACGTCTCGCACCCGCACGGCTACTTCCTGTTGACCGCCTCGGCCGCAGCCGCCCTGCACCTGCCGCTGATGGCGCCGTACTGCGCCTCGAAGGCGGCGGTCGAGTCGCTGGGCGACTCGCTGCGCATCGAGCTGCACCCGACCGGAGCGCGCGTCGGTGTCGCCTACTACGCCGAGCTCGACACCGACATGACCGCGCGCGGCTTCGACACGAAGGCGGCGTCGAAGATGCCGATCGGCGGGCACGGGCTTCTGCCGGTCGCGCCGCTTGGGCCCGCGATCGACGCGCTCGAGCGCGGGATCGCGCGGCGTTCGCGGCGGATCGTCTCCCCGTGGTGGGTGGGGCCGCTCCTGCCGGCGCGCGAGATCGCACAGCGCGTTGTGGAGCTCCACGTCCGCCGCCGCATCGGCCGCGTCATGGAGATCGCGCGCTCCGAGCGGCCGCCGCTTACGACCGAGCAACCCCAGCGAGCGAGGGAGCGCGGTTGAGGGGGCGGTGCGCGGTCCCGGTGGCGCTGCTCGCGCTCGCGCTGCCCTTCCCGGCGGGCGCCGCCGCGGCGGAGGAGTCACGCACCGAGCGCGTCGCGATGTCCGACGGCGTCGAGCTGGCGGCAACCGTGACCGGCCAGGCGCCGCTCGCGCCACGGCCGACCCTCGTCGAGTTCAGCCCGTACGGGCGCGGCAGCGCGACGCTCGACGCCGGCCCGCACTACAACCACCTGCTCGTCCAGATCCGCGGGACCGGCGACAGCGACGGGCGCTTCGACGCGCTCGGACCGCGCACCCAGCGCGACGTCGCCGAGACGCTGCGCTGGGCGTGCCGCCAGCCGTGGAGCGACGGGCGGCTCGCGATCAACGGGTTCTCGGCGAGCGCGATCACGATCTACAACTCGCTTTACCGCAGGCTGCCCTGCGTGCGGGCCATGGTGCTGCGCTCGGGGACGATCGACCTCTACCGGGACCTGATCTGGCCCGGCGGCGTCAGCAACCTCGTCCCGGCGGCGGCCGTGATGGTGATGATCGGCGCTCCGGCGCTGATCCAGGGCCCGGACCGGCTGATCCGCGATCCGGCCTCGGGCGTCGACGTGATCGCCGGGCTCGCGGAAGCCGGGCTCGCTGGGCTGCTCACGCCGACCCTGGGCGACTGGTGGCGCGAGCGGCGCTTCCGGGGCGACGCGAACCGCGTGCCGGTGCTCGTCTTGGGCGGCTTCTTCGACGTCGAGTCGCGCGGCGCGTTCGAGGGCTACCGCAAGCTGAAGCGCGCGGGCGCCCACCTCGTCGTGGCCGGCGCGCACGACGGCTACGCGGGCGGCACCGACGGCGGGGTGGGGGAGGCGCGCGCCTGGCTCGACCGCTACGTGCGGGGCGTGCGCAACGGCGTCGAGCGCCACCCGCGCGTGCAGCTCTGGCTCGCCGACGGGCGGCGCGAGGACATGGCGAAGGGCAAGGTCGTGCCCTACGAGGCCGACGACTGGCCCGTGCCGGGCACGCGCTGGGTGGCGCTCGCTCTCGACGCCGTCCGCAGCGGCTCGGCGCACTCGCTGAACGACGGCTCGCTCACCCTCGGTGAGGCGCGCGCGGGCGGCCGCCACCTCTACCCGAACCTGCCCTCGCTGCCGATCGCAACCGACCAGCCAAACGTCTCGACGATCGGGATCTCCGCGCTCACCGAGGTCGTGCCGCTGCTCAGCCGCATGGCGCTGACCGAACCCCTCAGTCTCACCTACACGACGCCGCCGCTGCGCGAGGACGTGCTCGTCGCGGGCCCGGCGAGCCTGGAGCTGCGCCTGGCGAGCACCGCGCCGGAGACCGCGATCTGGGCGGTGATCAGCGACGTCGCGCCCAACGGCGATGCGCACCCGGTCGGACTGGGGCGGCTCTCGACCGCCTACCCGCGCATCAACCGCAAGCGCTCGCTCGTGCGCGACGGCGAGGCCGTCCAGCCGTACGGCGTCTACGCGCGCAAGGCGCCGGCGCGGGTGGGGGAGGAACGGCTCTACCGGGTCGAGATCTGGCCGGTGGGCAACCGCTTCGCGGCCGGGCACCGCCTGCGCCTGCAGATCACCGGCGCCTCGGCGCTTTCGATGCCCAGCTTGCCCGCGCTCAACACCGTGCGCGTCGGGCCCGGCTCGGGCTCGCGCCTGCTCGTGCCCGTGCTGCCCGAGTCGGATCTCGAGGCGGCGCTACCGTGAGCCGTCCGATGGTCGAGCTCAAGCCGCTGCCGCACGGCCGCCACGGCTTAAGCCGCGAGGAGGTCGAGGCCTCCCAGCGCTACCGCCTCGCGAAGGCGATGGCCGACGCGATGGCCGAGAAGGGCTACGCGCGCACGACCGTCGCCGACATCATCTCCCGTGCCCGCGTCTCCCGCGAGACCTTCTACACGCTGTTCCGCTCGAAGGAGGACTGCTTCATGCACGCCTTCGAGGAGGCGTACAGGCACGTCTTCGACGCGGCCGCCAATCGCCTCGCGGGCGGCGGCCAGGGCCTCGTCCGGGTGGACGCGCGCGAGCTCCTCGATCAGGTGCTGCGGGACTACCTCGAGGCGCTGGCCGCCGAGCCCCAGACGGCGCGCGTGTTCCTGATCGAGGTGTACGCGGCCGGGGGGCCGGCGCTCGCCCGCCGCCGTGAGCTGATGGGCGATCTGGTCGCGGGCCTCGCCGCGTACCTCGGCCTGGCCTCCGACGAGGAGCGCTTCGCGCTCGAGGCGTACCTCGCCGCCGTCGTCCAGCTCGTCACGACGAGGCTCGCCGCGGACGATCCGCAGGGCGTGCGCGAGCTGCACGGACCGCTGGTGGCGCTCGCCGAGCGGATGCTGCTCGCGCGCGCCTGAGCCGGGCGAGCCGGAGCCGCACGGGGGGTTATTCCCCCGGCACCCCCCCGGCACCCCCGATAGAAGGAACGGGTTCCCGTCAAGGAGGACGCGGTGCGATCACCCGGACCCAGTGCGCTCGCCGGCGCTTGCGCGCTCGCGTTAGCGCTCGTCGGCGTGGCGGGCGGACAGGCCCGCGCGGCGACGCTCGAGGGCCGGGTCGAGGCGGGCGGGCGGGGGCTCGGGTTCACGAAGGTCACCGCGTATGCGTCCGGGCCGGCGCGGTCCAGGATGCTTGCCGCCGACGTGGCGGGGCGGCGCGGCGCGTTCGCGCTGCGTTTCAAGCGGCCGCGGCGAGCCTCGGCGGTGGTCTATCTCGTCGCCGCCGGCGGCAGCGCCCCGGCCAACCCGCGGCAGATCCGCCTGCTCGCCGTCGCCGGGCTCGCGGACGAGCTGCCGCGGCGCCTGCGGGTGAACGAGCTCACGACGGTCGCGGCCGCGTACTCGCTCGCGCGTTTTCTGCGGGGCGTACGGGTGGCCGGCCCGTCGCCCGGCCTGCCGAACGCCGCGGGCACCGTCCGCAACCTCGTGACCGCGCGCGGCACCGCGGCGCAGGCGATCACCACGTCGCCCAACGGGCCGGAAACCGACTCGCTCGCCACCTTCAACACCCTGGCGAACATCGTCGGCGGCTGCGTGCGCGGCACGCCGCGCGGCTGCCGCAGGCTGTTCCGGGCCGCGCGGCCGGCGGGCGAGCGCGGGCCGCGCGACACGCTCGCCGCGGTGCACCGCATCGCGCTCGACCCCGCGAGCAAGGCGCGGCGGATCTTCCGGCTGCGCAAGCCGCCCGTCTTCCGCCCGCGGCTGCAGGCGGCGCCGAGCTCCTGGGTGCTCACGCTCAAGCACACCGACGGCGAGTACAACGGGCCCGGGCGGATGGCGTTCGACTCCCAGGGGAACATCTGGGTCACGAACAACTTCCTCTATCCGCCGCCCAGCACGGCCTCAGGGCCGACGGTGATCGGGCTCGACCCGACGGGTGCGCCGCGGCCCGGCAACCCGTTCTCGGGCGGCGGGATCCTCGGCGCCTGGTGGGGGATCGCGGTCGACGCCGCCGACCGCGTCTGGCTCAGCAACTTCACGGGCAACGACCCCAACGACTGGAACGACCCCGGCTTCGAGGGCGGCGACAACGTCGCGCTGCTGGGCCCGGACGGTGATCCGATCTCAACGGACGCCGGCTACACCGAGGGACCGTTCCTGGGGCCGCAGGGGATCGCCGTCTCGCAAAACGGCGACGTGTGGTTCGCGAACCACACGAGCGACACCGTGGTCCGCTACCGCGGCGGGGACCACGCCGACAGCCAGCTGATCAGCGGCGGTGGGCTGCACAACCCCTTTGCGATCGAGATCGACGCGGACGGCAACGCCTGGGTGGACAACGGCTCGCTCGACCCCTCAGCCGAGGGCTCGGTGACGAAGATCGACCCGGACGGCCAGATCGTCGACACCTACCCGGTGCCGGAGATGCGCTCGCCGCAGGGGATCGCCTTCGACTCGGCCGGCGATCTGTGGATCGCGAGCCTCGAGGACGACAACGTCACCTGGCTCGACCCCGAGGGCAACGTCAGGGACCAGTTCCGCGTGCCCAGCATCGAGGGCCCGTGGAGCATCGCGATCGACGGCGACGACAACGTCTGGGTGGCGAGCTTCGTCGGCCGCAAGGTCACGAAGCTCTGCGGCGGCCCCAGCGCCCGCTGCCCGCGCGGGCTTGAGCCTGGCGATCCGATTTCGCCGCCGCTCACCGGATTTGGGAACGGCGGCCTGCAGCACATCACCGCCGTGCAGGTCGATCAGTCGGGGAACGTCTGGGCGGCCAACAACTGGGCCCAGATCTCACCCACGATCGGCGGCGATGGCCTCGTCGAGTTCATCGGCGCCGCCGCCCCCGTGAAGACGCCGCTGATCGGCCCGCCCGAGCCGCCGGGCTGAGCCTCCCGCGGGATGGCCTAGAGCTCCTCCCAGAAGAACTCGACGATGTGTCCCTCGGGGTCGCGCACCTTGACGCTCGCGTAGTCCGGCTCGTCCCAGCGCTCGATCGCCTCGTAGCCGTCGTCGGCGAGGCGATTGGCCATCTCGGTGACGGCCTCCGCGCTCTCCAGCATCACGCCGAAATGCGGCTCGAACCCGCCTTCCTTGCGCCCCAGCGCGAGCATGAAGCCGGAGTCGTGGAAGAGCATCAGCGTGCCGTCGTCGTAGGAGCGCGCTGGCCGCGCCCCGAATCCGCAATAGGTTTCGTAGAAGCGCCGCGAGCCCTCCTGGTCGCTCACGGCCAAAGCAAGGTGGTCCATGGCGCGCAGCCTAATCCGCGGCGCCCGCCGGGATCGACGCCGCGCTCGCGCGCGGAGGCCATAAACTGGGGGCTGCCCAGGGCGCGTAGCTCAGTGGGAGAGCGCTCGCCTCACACGCGAGAGGTCGCTGGTTCGAACCCAGCCGCGCCCATCGTCGGCCGCACCGAGCTCAGCGGCGCTTCCTCTTTTTCTTCGGCTTCTTCTTGACGACCTTCACGGCGCGCTGGGCCGGGGTCGGGTCGAAGTTCCCGTCGGCCTGAACAGCGCGGACCGAGAACGTGTGCCGGCCGGGCTTGAGCGTCACGCGGTGCGGCGAGGTGCACAGCGCGAACGCCCCACCGTCGAGCCTGCACTCGAACCGCGCGCCATCGACGTCGCTGGAGAAGCGGAACCGCTTGCGTACGCGCTTCTTCTTCTTGACGACGATCTTGCCCTTCGGGCCCGCGTCGATCACGGTCTCGGGC
>DATCLC010000065.1:0-7975 GCA_036564135.1 Solirubrobacterales bacterium | reverse complement strand
CGGTCGCCCTCGGAGAAGCGGCCTTCGAGCAGCGCCATCGCCAGCTTGTCGACGAGCTGGCGCTGGATCACGCGCTTGAGCGGCCGGGCGCCGTAGGTCGGGTCGTAGCCCAGGTTGCCGAGCAGCGTGCGCGCGTCGTCGCTGAGCTCGATCTCGACGCCGCGCTCCGCCACCCGCTCGCTGACCTGCTTGACCTGCAGGTCGACGATCCTGCCGATGTCCTCCCGCGAGAGGCGGTGGAAGATCACGGTTTCGTCGAGGCGGTTCAGGAACTCCGGCTTGAACGTCGAGGCGAGCACGCCCTCGATCCGCTCGCGGATCCGCTCGTCGACCGTCTCGGAGGCGATCTCCTGCGAGCCCACGTTCGAGGTCATGATCAGCACGGTGTTCGTGAAGTCGACCGTGCGGCCCTTGCCGTCGGTCAGCCGGCCGTCGTCCATGATCTGCAACAGCAGGTTGAACGCGTCCGGGTGCGCCTTCTCGATCTCGTCGAGCAGGATCACCGCGTAGGGGCGTCGCCGTACCGCCTCGGTGAGCTGGCCGCCCTCGTCGTAGCCCACGTAGCCGGGCGGCGCGCCGATCAGCCGCGCGACGGCGTGCTTCTCCATGTATTCCGACATGTCGATCCGGATGATCGCCTGCTCGGAGTCGAACATGAACTCGGCGAGCGCCTTGGCGAGCTCGGTCTTGCCGACGCCGGTCGGCCCCAAAAACAGGAAGGTGCCGATCGGCCGGCTCGGATCGGCCAGCCCGGCGCGCGAGCGGCGCAGCGCGTTGGAGACCGCGGAGACGGCCTCGTCCTGGCCGATGACCCGCTCGTGCAGGCGGTCCTCCATGTGGATCAGCTTCTGGACCTCGCCCTCGAGCAGGCGCGAGACCGGGATGCCGGTCCACTTGGCGACGACCTCGGCGACGTCCTGCTCGGTGACCTCCTCGGTGAGCATCGACTCGCCGCCCTCGCGCAGTTCGGCGAGGCGGGCCTCCTGCTCGGCCATCGTCTGCTCGAGCTTGGGGATCTCGCCGTAGCGCAGCTCCGCGGCGCGCTCCAGGTCGGCCTCGCGCTCGGCGCGCTCGGCCTCGCGGTGCGCCTCCTCGAGGCGCTCGCGGGCCTCCTTGATCGCCTCGATCGCGGCCTTCTCGTTCTGCCAGCGCGCCTTGAGCTCGGCGGCGCTCTCGTTCAGGTCGGCGAGCTCGGACTCGAGCGCGGCCAGCCGCTCCTTGGAGGCGGGGTCCTCCTCCTTGCTGAGCGCCTGGCGCTCGATCTCGAGCTGCTGGATGCGCCGGTCGACCTCGTCGATCTCGGTCGGCGCCGACTCGATCTCCATCTTGAGCCGCGAGGCGGCCTCGTCGATCAGGTCGATCGCCTTGTCGGGCAGAAAGCGATCGGCGATGTAGCGCTCGGACAGGGTCGCCGCCGCGACGATCGCGGGGTCGGAGATGCGCACGCCGTGGTGCACCTCGTAGCGCTCCTTGAGCCCGCGCAGGATCGCGATCGTGTCGGAGAGGTCCGGCTCGTCGACCATCACGGGCTGGAAGCGGCGCTCGAGCGCGGCGTCCTTCTCGATGTGCTTGCGGTACTCGTCGAGCGTGGTCGCGCCGACCGCGCGCAGCTCGCCGCGCGCCAGCATCGGCTTAAGGAGGTTGGCGGCGTCCACGGCGCCCTCGGCGGCGCCCGCGCCGACGATCGTGTGCAGCTCGTCGATGAACAGGACGATCCGCCCCTCGGCGCTCTGCACCTCCTTGAGCACGGCCTTGAGGCGCTCCTCGAACTCGCCGCGGTACTTCGAGCCGGCGAGCAGCGCGCCGATGTCGAGCGCGATCACGCGCCGGTCGCGCAGCGACTCCGGCACGTCGCCAGCGACGATTCGCTGCGCGAGGCCCTCGACGATCGCCGTCTTGCCGACGCCCGGGTCGCCGATCAGCACCGGGTTGTTCTTCGTGCGCCGCGAGAGCACCTGGATGACCCGGCGGATCTCGTCGTCGCGGCCGATGACCGGGTCGAGCTTGCCGGCCTCGGCCTCCGCGGTGAGGTCGCGCCCGAACTTCTCGAGCGCCTGCGCGGTCTCCTCGGGGTTGAGGGAGTCCGGCGCCACGTTCGGGCCGACGACCTCGTCGATCGCCTTCAGAAGCGAGTCGCGGTCGGGGAGAAGCTCACGGGTCCGCGCGTCATGGGTGAGGCCGAGCAGCAGGTGCTCGGTGGAGATCACCTGCCGGCCCTGGGCGGCCGCCTCGCGCTCGGCGGCCTGCAGCGCGGAGACGAAGCCCTGCGACGGGCGCGGCTCGGCGGGCTCGCTGCCGCTCACCCGCGGCAGATCGCCGATCGCCTCCTGGACGCGACGGCGGAGGTTGTCGAGGTCGACGCCGAGCCGCTGGAGGATCGGCACCGGGAAGCTGTCGGGCTGGCCGAGCAGCGCGAGCAGGAGGTGAAGCGGGGCGATCTCCGGGTTGCCCGCGCCGCGCGCCGCCTGCTGCGCGGCCGCGACGGCTTCCTGCGCCTTGATCGTGAAGCGGTCCTGTTGCATGGCCCTTAGGTTAGCGACTTTCTAATCAACATCACAGGAAATCTAAGTTGGTTCCACTCAAGGGTAGCGCGAGGCGGAGGGACGGCCGGAAGCGGCTCGCAGAGCCGAAAGCGAGGCCTTCCGCCCACGGTACGCGCCTCGCCGATGAAGCGTGGGGGAGCGCTGCCCCCAAAACGGCCGCGCGCGGTCCGCCGCTAGTCGCCGTCGGCGGTGTTGCCGCGGCCGAAGAGCCGCGCGACGCGCGCGGCCGCGCGGTGGGCGAGCCGCCGCGCCCTGCTCCAGGGACGGCGCCGCTCGGCGCGCAGCTCGGCCCGTAGCTTGCGTTGGGTGCGCCGCAGCTTGCGGATCCGCTGCCCGCGGCGCTTCGCCTTCCGCCGCTGGGCGCGCATCTCCTTGCGCGCCCCGTCGAGCTCGCCAAGGACCTCGCGAATGCGCTCGCGGGACTCCCCCAGACGCACCTCGAACAGCCGCGAGTAGCGGCCGATCACCCGCATCGCGTCCGCGGCGAGCGCGGCGCGCATCCGCTCGAGCTCGTCGGGCGGGGGCGCGGGCGGCGCCAGCTCGCGGAAGTCGGCGGCGAACGGGTCGGGGCATGTGGGCAGGAAGTCGCGCAGCCGCGTGTCCTCGACCAGCGCGCCCGCGCGCAGCCCCTCGGCCACGGCCGCGTCGTCGTAGGTCAGCTCCTTGTAGAGCCACTCGAGCTTGTCGTTCTCGTAAGCGCGCCTCAGCTGCGACCAGCTCTTCTGGTCGGGGAACGCGGCGAGGCCGAGCTCGACCCGGCGGCGGTACTGGTCGAACGAGCGGACGGGGAAGTGCAGGATCTGGATCGGCCAGATCGGCGCCAGGGCCAGGGCGCGATCGTCGCCGGCGTCGGCGCCGCGCACGGTCCGCAGCACGGCGCGGCCGGGCGGGCGCAACGAGTCGCGCGGGTTGCCCGTCGGCGCGGCGACGACGTCGTGCCCGCCGCGGTGGAGGACGACGGCGTCGGCGCGAGCCCGGTGCGCCACCTTCGGCCGCAGCCGGCCGTGCGCCTCACGGTAGGTGAGCCGCTCGACGAAGGTCCCGGGCCCGTCGGGCCGGCCGACGAACTCGACGCGCGGCGCGAGCACGGCCCCGAACTCCTCGGGGATCGCGGCCAGCGTTTCGCGCAGGGTGCCCTCGAGCGGCCACCAGAACTCATCGGCGTCGTTGTGCAGTACCCAATCGGCCCCGTGCTCCTCGGCGGCGAGCCGCGCCATCTCGGTGAGCCAGCGGTGACCCGCGCTGCTCATCGGCTCGTCGGGCGCGTCGATCACCCGCGCCAGCCCGGCGTCGGCCCAGCGCTCGAGGATCTCCCTGGTGCCGTCAACGGAGCCGTTGTCCGTGACGATGAAGAAGTCCACACCGAGGGCGCGGTGGAACCGCAGGTTCTCCTCGAGCACGTCCGCTTCGTCGCGGACCTTGTACGTCATGACGAGCTTGGTCACGGGAGCCCTATAGGGAAGCAGGCCCGCGCCCAGCGGGGCGCCAGGCGGTTGCCCCGGGTGCTCCACCCAGCCACGGTCACCCGGAAAAGGGCCTACGGCCGACTCAGCGCGACTCGCGGGCGCCGTCGCCGCGCTCGATCGGGATCCGCACCCGCTGGGCGGATCCCCGGCCCGGCTCGGACGCGAACCCCTCCGGCTCGTAGGCGCCGTACGGCACGATCTCGGCGCGCATCGACCGCTTCATCCGCTCGAGCTCCTCCTCGAGCCGGCGCTCGAGCTCGGCGGCGCGCTTGCGCATGCGCTCGAGCTCCTCGCGCGCGCGCTCAAGCTCCTCCTCCATCTGCAGGACGGCCTCGACGCCGGCGAGGTTGAGCCCCTCCTCGACCGTCATGCGCTGGATGCGCTTGAGCCGCTCGACGTCCTCGAAGGAGTAGAGACGCGTGTTCTTCGGCGAGCGCTTGGGTGTGATCAGCCCGCGCGCCTCGTACATCCGCAGCGTCTGCGGGTGCATGTCGGCGAGCTCCGCGGCGACGGAGATCATGAACACGCCCTTCGACGTGTCGATGGCGGCGTCGGTCCGCGTGCGGATGCGGCGCCCCGTGCTGCGCTTCGACTCGCTCATCGCTCACCTACCTTGACTCGTGGCGCGGATCGATTCATCGGCCCTCGCCTCCCGCCGTGGCGCGCGCGGCTCGTAGGAGATCGGCGCGCGGGTCGCGGCCGTTGAGCGCCCGCGCAAGTTCCTCCACCGCGCGCTCCGCTTCGTGGGGCAGGTCGCGCGGGACCTCGATCTCCAGCCGGTAGTAGATGTCGCCCCGGCGCCCGGTCTCCGGGTCGGGTGGCCCCTCGCCGCGCAGGCGCTGGACCGTCCCATGGGCGGTGCCGGCGGGCACGCGAATGCGCTTGGTGCCGCGCAGGGTGGGCACCTCGACCGTGGCGCCGCGGATCGCCTCGGGTACCGTGATCGGCACGGTGACCTCCAGGTCGCGCTTGCCGCGCGGCTTGAACACCGGCGAGGGCGCGACCCGGGTGACGACGTAGAGGTCGCCCGGGGTGCCGCCGAGCGGCCCGTCCTCCCCCTTGCCGGCCACGCGGATGCGGCTGCCGTCGTGCACGCCCGCGGGCACCTTGACCCGGTAGCGCTTGCGCTGCAGCGTCGTACCCGAGCCCGCGCAGGTCGGGCAGGGGTCCTCGATGACGCTGCCCCGGCCGCCGCACTCCGGGCACGGCTGGCTGATCGAGAAGAAGCCCTGGCTCTGCGCGTCGATCCCCCGGCCGCCGCAGCGCGGGCAGACCACCGGCGAGGTCCCCGGGCGCGCGCCCGTGCCGCCGCAGGTGCCGCAGGCCGTGCGCTTGGGCACGGTCACGGAGACCTCGGTGCCTCGCATCGCCTGCTCGAACGTGAGGTTCACCTCGGCTCGCAGGTCCGCGCCCCGCGCCTGCTGGCCGCGCGGCCGCCCGCGGTTGAACAGCGTCGAGAAGATGTCACCGAGGTCCGAGGCGAAACCGCCGGCGAACGCGCGCGGGTCGAACCCGCCGCCCATGCCGCGGGCGTCGTACGCCTTGCGCTTCTCGGGATCGGAGAGCGTGTCGTACGCCTCCTGGATCCGCTTGAAGCGCTCCTCGGCGTCGGGGTCGCCGGGGTTGGCGTCGGGATGGTTCTCGCGGGCCAGCTTGCGGTAGGCCTTCTTGATCTCCTCAGCCGACGCCTTCCGGTCGACGCCGAGCACCTCGTAGAAGTCCTGTGCCATCGGGGGACCTCCGGGTCTAACCGCTCACCACCACGCGCGCCGGGCGGATCAGGGTCTCGCCGATGCGGTAGCCGCGCTGCACGGTCTCGACGACGACGCCGGCCTCCTCGCCGTCGGCGGCCGGGCGGGTGGAGAGCGCCTCGCACGAGTTCGGGTCGAAGCGCTCGCCGATCGGGTCGAACGCCTCCACGCCGACGCTGCCGAGCGCGGCCGTGAGCTCGCGGTGCACGAGCGCGACGCCCTCGGCCAGGGCCTCGTGCGCCGAGACCTCGCGGCTCTGCGGCTCCTCGCCGTCCTCGGCGGGCTCTCCGTCAGTGACGCCGGCCGCGAGCAGCGCCCGCTCGAGGCTGTCGATCGCGGGCAGCAGCGCTCGCACGACGTCGGCCTTGCCGCGCCGCTCGGCGTCCGCCGTCTCCTTGGTGGCCCGGCGCCGGAAGTTCTCGAAATCGGCGCGGGCGCGCTTTGCGAGCTCGAGGTACTCGTCGCGCTCGCGACGCAGGTCGGCGACCAGCTCGTCCAGGTCCTTCTCGACCGCGGCGCCTTCGTCGGCCTCGCCAGCGCCCTCAGCCGGATCCGAGGCCTCGACGTGCGGCTGCGCGGCGTCGCTCTCGGCACCCTCGGGCTGCGCCGCGGCCTCGTCCTGCGGAGAGGCCGCGGCGTGCTCGGGCTCGTCGCGCTTGGCCGCGGCCTCGGACGCCGCGGCCGCACGCTCCTCGGTGGTCTCGTCGCGGGACGCCATCGCTTACGACCTCTCGTCGTCGACGACCTCGGCGTCCACGACCTCCTCGTCACCGCTGCCGTTCGGCGAACCGCTTGCGTCGCCGGCGCCCGCGGCCTGCTGCTGGGCCGCCGCCTCGTAGATCTGCTGCGAGACCCTGTGGAACGCGGCCTGCAGGGCGTCGGTCTTCGCCTTGATCGTCGCGGCGTCGTCGGAGCTCAGGTTGTCGCGGACGTCCTTGATCGCCTTCTCGATCTCCTCCTTGGCGGAGGCGTCGACCTGGTCGCCCAGCTCCTTGAGCTGCTTCTCCGCGGAGTAGGCGGCGTTCTCGGCGACATTGCGCGCCTCGGCGAGCTCGCGCTGACGGCGGTCCTCCTCGGCGTGCTCCTCGGCCTCCTTGATCATCCGCTCGACCTCGGCCTCGTCAAGGCCGGAGCCGCCCTTGATCTCGATCTTCTGCTCCTTGCCCGTGCCCAGGTCCTTCGCGGACACGTTCAGGATGCCGTTCGCGTCGATGTCGAACGTGACCTCGATCTGCGGCACGCCCCGCGGCGCCGGCGGGATGCCGGTCAGCTGGAACTTGCCGAGCGACTTGTTGTAGGCGGCCATCTCGCGCTCGCCCTGCAGGACGTGGATCTCGACGGACGGCTGGTTGTCCTCGGCCGTCGAGAAGATCTCCGACTTGCGGGTCGGGATGGTCGTGTTGCGCTCGATCAGCTTGGTCATCACGCCGCCCTTGGTCTCGATGCCGAGCGTGAGCGGGGTGACGTCGAGCAGCAGCACGTCCTTGACGTCGCCCGCCAGCACGCCGGCCTGGATCGCGGCGCCCACGGCGACGACCTCATCCGGGTTCACGCCCTGGTGCGGGTCCTTGCCGGTGAGCTCCTTCACCTTCTCCTGGACCGCGGGCATGCGGGTCATGCCGCCGACGAGCACGACGTGGTCGATCTGCGGCGCACCGGCGTCGGAGATCGCCTGCTGGACGGGCGAGACAACGCGGTCGAGCAGGTCCGCGGTCAGCTCGTTGAGCTTGGCCCGCGTCAGCCGCATGTCGAGGTGCTTCGGCTGGTTGTCGATCGCCGTGATGAACGGGATGCTGATCTGCGTCTCCTGGGCGCTCGACAGCTCGATCTTGGCCTTCTCCGCGGCCTCGTAGAGGCGCTGCAGGGAGTTCTTGTCCTGACCGAGGTCGACGCCCTGGTCGCGCTTGAACTCCTCGATCATCCACTCGACGATCGCCTTGTCCCAGTTGTCGCCGCCCAGGTGGTTGTCGCCGGCGGTCGCCTTGACCTCGAAGACGCCGTCGCCGATCTCGAGGATCGACACGTCGAACGTGCCGCCGCCGAGGTCGAAGACCAAAATCGTCTGGTCGGAGGCCTCCTTGTCGAGGCCGTACGCGAGCGCCGCGGCGGTCGGCTCGTTGATGATCCGCTTGACCTCGAGCCCGGCGATCTTGCCGGCGTCCTTGGTCGCCTGGCGCTGGTCGTCGTTGAAGTACGCCGGGACCGTGATCACGGC
>DATCLC010000064.1:0-18405 GCA_036564135.1 Solirubrobacterales bacterium | reverse complement strand
TCAGTAGGTCTCGATGATCTCGTAGAGGGTCGTGCGCTGCGCAGGCGTGCGGCCCGCGCGGCGCGCCGCCTCGATGAGCTGCTCCGGGGTGAGGCGCACCCCGTGGCGCGAGCCCGCCATCCGCGAGATGTTCTCCTCCATGAGCGTGCCGCCGAGGTCGTTCACGCCCCACCGCAGCGCCTCGGTGGCCGCGTCGAGGCCCATCTTCACCCAGCTCGCCTGGAGGTTCTTCACGGTCCGACCGAGGGCGAGCCGGAAGGCCGCCGTGTGCTTGAGGTTCTCGGCTACGGGCAGCTCCTCCACCCCGTGCGTGCGCCCGAGCAGCGTCTGGTACGGAATGAAGCTGAGCGGGACGAACTCGGTGATCCCGCCGGTGCGCTCCTGGAGCTCGCGGATGATGCGCATGTGCCGCGCGAGCTCGCGCGGCTCCTCGATGTGGCCGAACATCACGGTCGAGGTCGAGCGCAGACCGGTGCGGTGACAGGCCTCGATGATCTCGACCCAGCGCGCGACCGGCAGCTTGTTCGGGGAGATGCGCTTGCGCACCCCGTCGTCGAGGACCTCGGCCGCGGTGCCGGGGGTCGAGCCGAGCCCGCACTCGCGCAGGTACTCGAACACGCTCTCCGGCGAGCGGCCCGAGCGCTCGCACATGTAGTGGATCTCCATCGGCGAGTACGCGTGCAGGTGCAGGTGGGGCGCCACCTCCTTGGCGAGCCGGAGCCAGCGCCCGTAGTCCTCGAGCTCGTAGTCGGGGTGGATCCCGCCCTGCATGCAGAGCTCCGTCGCGCCGAACGCGACGGCCTCCGCGACCCGCTCCTGGAAGTCCTCGGGCGTGAGGTGATACGCGTCCGGCGAGCGCCGGCTCTGCCCGAACCCGCAGAACGCGCAGCCCACCACGCAGATGTTCGTGAAGTTGATGTTGCGGTTGACGACGAACGTCGCGACGTCGCCGACCAGCTCCGCCCGCAGCTCATCGGCGGCCCGGCGCATGTCCTCGATCACCTCGGGCCGCGTTTCGGCGAAGAGCGCGGTGAGCTCGTCCTCGCTGAGCGGCTCACCGGCGCGCCCCTTCTCGATCGCCCGGGGCGCGAGATCCGGGTCGATCCGCTCGTCGCGCCGCCGCCCGGAGCTGCCGCGCGGGATGAAGCTCCAGTACTTGAGCTTGACCACGTCGAGCACGCCCTGCGCCATCCAGTCCGGGTTCAGGTACTGGGGGTAGGCGCACAGGCGCTCGCTCAGCGCGTACCCGCGCGGCCGCAGCCGCTTGCGCACCTCGTTCGGGCTCGGGAACGCGTGCTCGGGCGAGATGTGGTCGCCGTTCGCGGAGAGCCCGCCCAGATCCGTTGCTCCCTCCTCGACCAGGTCCACCCACCAGTCCGAGAGGTTCGGCGGGATCTGGATGCCGACGTCGGGCATGAGCCGGCGGCACTCGCGCACGAGCAGGCGCATGTCGTCGAGCGTGATCTCCTCGGCCCAGTCGGGCAGCGGCGCTGCCTCCACCGTCCCGTTGCCGTTCCCGCCGCTCCAGCGCCGCGCCGCCGCCTCCGCCGCGATGTCGGCCACCTCCTGGCCGTAGTAGCGCGGGTGCGGCACGAAGTTCTGGATGATCACCTCCTGGATGTGCCCGTAGCGCTCGTGCACGCGCGCGATCGCCTCGAGCGAGGCGATCCGCTCGTCCGCCGTCTCGCCGATGCCGACCAGGATCCCGGTCGTGAACGGGATCCGCAGCTGGCCCGCCGCCTCGATCGTCGCCATGCGCACCGCCGGGTGCTTGGACGGCGAGCCCGCGTGCACCGTCTCCATGAGGCGCTCGGAGATCGACTCCAGCATGAGGCCCTGCGAGGCGGTGACCTCCCGCAGGCGCTCGAGGTCGCGCGGCTCCAGCGCGCCCAGGTTCGTGTGCGGGAGGATGCCGCGCTCGAGCGCGCGCTCGCACACCCAGATGACGTAGGAGACGAAGTCCTCGTGCCCATACTCCGCGAGGCGCGCCCGGACCTCGGCGTTCACCTCGGGCTGCTCGCCGGTCAGGACGAGGAGCTCCTTGGCCCGGTGGCGCTGCGCGTCGTCGAGGCGGGCGAGCACCTCATCGGGCGAGTACAGGTGGGCCTTGCGAGTCGCGAACGCGCAGTACTTGCAGACGCAGCGGCAGGTGCGCGACAGGGAGATCGTGTAGTTCCGCGAGAAGGTGACTCGACGCACGCTGGGCAAAGCTACAGCAGCGCGCTGCGGAGCCGGGCGCATCGCCGCGCCCGCCCGCCCGCAAGACGAGCGGCGCCCGCCACCTGGCGGTGGCGGGCGCCGAAAGCGCGTTGGCTTGGGCCGGCCGAGGCCGGCGCGCCGAGAGGGCTACGCCTGGCGGCGCCCCTCGACCTCCGCCTCGTTGACCGCCTGCGCGACGGCGCGCGTGTCGGAGGTCGGCGGCTCGGGACCGCTGGCGTACTGCGGGCCGGCGATCACGAACCGGTAGATCAAAAACGCGACCAGCGCGCCGACGATCGGGCCGAGCACGTACGGCACGAGCGCCGAACCCTCGATCGCGTCGCCGATCAGCGCGGGGCCGAACCAGCGGGCCGGGTTGACGGACGCGCCGGTGAGCGGGCCGAGGACCATCACGATCAGGCCGAGCGCCGTGCCGATCGCGAGCGGCGCCCACTCCTGACGCGCGCGCGGGTTCAGCGCGACCGCGAGGATCACCAGCACGAGGACGAACGTGCCGAGCGCCTCGACGATGAACCCCTGGAAGTTGCCGCCAAGGAGCGAGCTGACCGCGGGCGTCCCGTAGTCGGACGCGCGGCCCTCGTCCAGCAGCAGGCCCTTGACGAGCAGCGCGCCGAGCACACCGCCCGAGAGCTGGGCCAGGATGTACACGATCGCGTCGACCGGGTCGATCCGCCGCAGCGCCGCGGCCGCGAGCGTGACCGCCGGGTTGAAGTGCCCGCCGCTGACGGCACCGAACGTGATGATCAGCCCGAAGAGCACGAAGGCGTGGACCAATCCGACGACGGCGAAGTCGGAGCCGGTCTGGGCATCGGGGGCCGTCTGCACATACAAAGTGACGACAGCGCCAATGAAGAAGACCAGGAAAAGAGTTCCCAGAAGCTCACTCACATAGGCCGCCAGGCCTCGATCCTGCACGTGCATACCTCCTCGGTGGTTGCTCAATCAGCGCACGCCAACGCGGGCGCTTGCGCGGCGGGCAGTCTATAGGCATGAACGGCAGGAGGGCGAGTCACAACCCGCGGCTCAGCGGTCGCGCCTTCCGTCGATGCGATCGACGCCGGGCCCGCCGACCAGGCGGTCGCGCCCCGGCCCACCCCACAGCCGGTCGTTCCCGCGCCCGCCGCGGACCACGTCCCGGCCCCGGCCCGCGCAGACGAGATCGTTACCGCCGCGGGCGCGGATCCGGTCGTTACCGCCACGAGCGACGATCACGTCCCGCCCGGGCGTGCCGCGGATCACCTCGCCCCGCCGCGTGCCGACGACGGTCGCCACCGCACCCCGGCAGCGCACCTTCGGCTGCGGGCCTGGCGGGTCCGGCTCCTCAGTGTCCGCTTCGGCAAAGTCGCGCGCGAGCTGGTGGCCGAATGGCAGGAACTTGGGGGCGGGCTCGCGCACGGCGCCCTCCCCCGCGCCCGGCTCCTCCAGCACCGGCAGCCGCACGTCCGCATTGGCGACGGTGACCGGGAGCTGGAGGTTCGAGACCCGCCCGTACGGCAGGTCGGCCGGCAAAAGCTCGAGCTTGGCCACGTGCCCCGCCTCGAACCGCCAGCCGTTCGGGTGAAGCTGGAAGACCTGGCGCTGGGGAGCCGTGCCGACCGCGGGGCGCCAGAGCCCGCGGGCGACGAGCGTCTGCGTACCGTCGGGCGCCACGTCGAGCAGGCGCGCAGCGACCTGCGAGGTGGGGCCGGGAGTCGTGAAGTCGGCGATCACGGTTGCAGAGCCCATCAGCGTGTAGCCGCCCGGCGGCGCCGGCGGGAAGCGGTAGGTCGCGGCGCCGAGCTGATCCGCGCCGCTCGCGGTCGCGCAGGCGCCGGGCCCGGTGATCGGATCGAACGCGGCGCCGACGAGCGCGTCGGTAGCGACGACCGGCAGGATCGTCTTCTCGCCGGGCTCCTCGAGGCGCACTTCCCCCGGCGCGAGATCGGCCCAGCTCGAAGCGTGGTACGGGCCCTCGGAGGACGCCGCCTTCGGGCACGTCTGCGTGAGCGCGGTCACGCCGCTCGGGGGCTCCACCGGCTCGCCCAGCAGGTGATGAGCGAACCAGCGGTCCTGCGCCTCCTCCAGAAGGGCGACGTCGGCGTCCTTGCTCTGCCCGCGCTGGTGGCCGTAGTCCAGGAAGAACAGCGCGATCTCGGCATCGGGGTGCTTCGTGCGCGTCCGGTTGTAGAAGCGCAGCGCCTCGTCGGCCGGGAAGACATCGTCGGTCCAGCCGTTCGAGATCAAGAGCGGCGAGGGCGGCGTGGAATCGTCGATCCCGTAGGAGGAGTGGAACCTCGAGAGCTCCGCGCGCACGTGCTCGACGAGCGCGTTGCCGTCGTAGGGCTCGCCCGCGGCGATCGCCGCGAACCAGGTGACGAGGTCGGCCTGGGGGTCGACGAGCGGCAGCGCGTAATGGCCCGCGATCGCGCCCGAGGCGAACAGCGCGCTCACGAAGGTGAGCTTCATCACGCCCACCCGCCCCGCGTAGCGAGCGTCGGCGACGTAGTCGAGGGTGCTGCCGGTGGGCACGAGGGCGTAGGCGAGGTCCGTCCAGGGGACCTCGGGCGCGGCAGCCGCGATCCGCATCGGCGTGCCCTCCGGGCTCTCCCAGGGGACGAGCGAGCCGTCCGGCAGCATGGTGCGGTCGCGCAAAGCGGCGAGTGCCATCGACATGCCGCCGCCGTAGGAGCCGCCGGTCGCGCCGATCGCCTCGGGGTCGGCGATCCCCTCGTCGACCAGCTTGCCGGCCATGAGCTGCGCGTCGCGCACCTCGAAGCGCGTGTCCATGAGGTGCGTCCAGCCGCGCTCGGCGCAGATGCCCGTGAGCCGCTGCTCGATCCCGCCGCACGAGCGGCCGAACCCGCGCGCGCTCATCGAGAACGCGGCGTAGCCCTGCTCCGTCCAGCGCCGCAGCTGCCCCAGCCCGAGCTCCGAGCCGCCCCAGCCGTGGAAGGCCATGATCAGCGGGTACGGCCCGTCGGACCCGTTCTGCGGCGCCGGTGGCAGCGCCACGTTGACGTCGATCGGCACGCCATCCCAGGTCGGAACGAACGTGTCCGAGCCGCCGCACCAACGCGTGCCGTCGTCCAGCGTCTGGCACGCCACGCGCCCGCCGAAGACCGCGTCGATCTGGGCGCGCGCCTCGCCCGCGCCGGGGAGCGCGAGGGCGCAGGCGCCGAGCCCGACCGCGGTCACGACCCGCGCCCGGCGCCTGAACCCGATGAGAGCGGACAACCCCATTTCCCCGCGCCGAGAACGTACAGCGGCGCACGGCCCCCCGCGCTGGTTGGCGCCCGGCCGGGCTATGCTCGCCCGCGATGACGTGGGTCGTCGCGCTGCTGGCGGCCGTCGTCGCGCTGGTGGCCGGTGGCTGCGGCGACGACGGTGCTGAACCGGGCGCCTCGAGGGAGGCGACCCTCGTGCTCGATTTCGCGCCCAACGCGGTCCACGCACCCCTGTACCTGGCGCGCGAGCGCGGCCTGTTCGAGCGCGGGGGCGTGGACGTCGAGATCCGCGCGCCGGGAGCGTCCACCGACGCGCCCAAGCTGCTCTCCGCCGGCCGGACCGACTTCGCGATCCTCGACATCCAGGACCTCGCGATCGCGCGCGAGCGCGGCCTCGACCTGGTCGCCGTCGCGCCGTTGGTGAACGAGCCGCTCGCGGCCGTGCTCAGCAGCGTGCCACCGCGCGCGCTCGCCGACGCGCGCATCGGCGTGACCGGCCTCCCCTCCGACGATGCGGTCCTCGACACCGTCCTGCGCGGCGCCGGCGTTGACCCCGCCGCCCCGGAGCGGGTCACGATCGGCTTCCAGAGCGTCGCCGCCCTCGCCGCGGGTCGCGTGGACGCGGCCACCGCGTTCCGCAACGCCGAGGCGGTCGAGCTGCGGCGCCGCGGCGTGCGGCTGCGCGTGCTGGGCGTCGAGCGCTTCGGTGCCCCGCCCTACCCGGAGCTCGTGCTCGTCACCCGCGGCGAGACCGCGCGCGAGGATCCCGGACTGGTCGAGGGCGTGACCGCGGCCCTCGCCGAGGCGGCGGACGCCGTGCGCGCCGATCCCGAGGCCGGGCTCGACGCGCTGCTCGCCGCCAGCCCCGGCCTCGACCGCGCCGCCCAGCGCGCGCAGCTCGAGGTCGTCCGCGACGCGCTCGGCGGCAGCTTCGACCGCGACGCGCTTGAGCGCTGGGCGCGCTGGGCCGCCGAGCGCGGGATCGTCGAGGACCCCCCGGACGTGGACGCCACCTTCCGGTGATCGACCTTTCTCGTCTGTGGGACCAGCAACCTCGATCACCGGCCGCGGGCCCGCGGGCTGATCGACTTTTCTCGTCTCAGGGACTAGGAAAGTCGATCGCGGGTTAGAGGCGGCGGCTGCGCCGGAACTCCTGGCGCACCGACTCGGGGCGCCCCCAGAACTGGCGGATCTCGGCGCGGCCCTCGCGGAAGTCGCGGAGCACAAGCTCCCCGTCGATCTTCTCCTCGTCGAGGAGGCGCAGCGTACCGAGCACGGCCGGCGCCGCCGCGGCCTTCCCGAACTTGTTGGCGACGTTGATACGGAAGTGCCAGTCGGCCTTCGAATACGGCTGCGCGTTGATCTGGGCCAACAGCACGGCGGCGTCCCTGAACTGGCTCTCGTCCGCCAGGCGGACGTCGAGCGCCATGTCGGTCCAGTCGTCGGGGAGGGACTCGACGATCTCTTCGAACTGCTCGGCGAGGCTCATCGGCGGAGAGCCTAGTTGACGGCGATCAGCATCCGCTGCGCGAGCTCGGCGCCGATCGTGTGGTCCTCGCCCTCGACCTCGATCGACACCGACCCGCCGAACGGCTCGCGCTCGCCGACGGTGAGGCTCGTCCCCGGCAGGATGCCTCGCTCGGCGAGGTAGCGGAGCATCTCCGGATCGGAGTCGGAGACCCGCTCGAACACGCCCGTCCGGCCCGCGTCGAGCTCGGCGAGCGGCGTGCCCACCCGCGTGGCGACCGCCAGGTCGCGGTCGGGGATCGGGTCGCCGTGCGGGTCGCGGTCGGGGTGCCCCAGGGCGGCGGCGATCCGCTCCTCGAGCTCCTCGGAGATGTAATGCTCGAGCACCTCGGCCTCATCGTGCACCCGGTCCCAGGGCATGCCGAGCACCTCGGTGAGGTACGCCTCGAGCAAACGGTGGTGGCGGGTCACCTCGAGCGCGACGCGCCGCCCCGCCTTCGTCAGGCGCGCCCCCCGGTACGGCACGTGCTCGACGAGCCCCATCTCCGCCATGCGCTTGAGCATCGCGGTCACCGAACCGGGCGAGACGCCCAGGCGCTCGGCCAGCGCCGAGGTCGAGACCGGCCCGTCCTCGCGCTCCTCGAGCGCGAGCAGCGCCTTCGCGTAGTCCTCGACCGCCTCGCTGTTGGTGGCGGAGGGGTCTCGTCTGAATCCGGAATGAGCCATGCGCCTAGACGGAGATCAAGAGGCCGGTCAAGTAGAACACGAGCGCGCCGGCGGCCACCGCGGCGGCCGTAGCCGCGTCGAGAGCGCGGCCGTCCGCGCCGCGCATCGACGGCGCGATCTGCACGATCACCTGGACGATCGCGCCGACGCCCACGCCCAAAAGCATTGCGGACAGCTCGGCGTTCGTCACCGAAACGCCGATCAGCGTCCCCGCGATCGCGGGGACGCCCGCGATCAGCCCGAGGACCGCGAGGCGCCCCAGCGACGGCCGCGCCCGCACAAGCGGCGCGACGATCGCGAAGCCCTCGGTGGTGTTGTGGATCGCGAAGCCGACGACGAGCGCGGCACCGAGGGCGAGCTCGCCGACTGCGTACGCGGAGCCGATCGCGAGCCCCTCCCCCATGTTGTGCAGGCCGATGCCGATCGCGATCAACAGCGCCAGGCGGAAGCCGCCCGACTCCGGGCCCGCCGCCTCGCGGCGCGCGCGCAGGTGCCCGTCGACGCCCGCGAGCACGAGATAGGAGAGGATCGCGCCAAGCACCACCAGCTCGGCACCGCCGAACGCCCCGCCGGAGGCGGCGGCGAGGTCGAGGCCCTCGAGCGTGGCGTCCACCGCGAGGAACGCCAAGAGGCCGACCGTGACCGCGAGCACGATCCGGATCCAGCGCTCGCGGAAGCGGCGCATCGCCGGCAACAGCAGCATGCCGAGCGCCACCGGGATCACGCCGACGTAGAGGCCGAGCAGGGCCATCAGCGCGAGCAGGTCGCCGTCCGCGCGCGGCGTCTCGACCGCGGCCGCGATCTCGTGCTCGATCACGACCCCGGTCTCGGTGATCATCGAAACCAGGTACGGCTGACCCTCCTGCCACGGGTAGGTGAGCGTGAGCGTCTCGCCGCCGAGCCGCCCGATCGGCCGGTCGCCCCCGGTGAAGTCGACGAAGGCGTCGTTGACGAAGACCTGGGCGACGCGCACCGGGTCGGGCCCGGTGTTGCGCACCTCGAGGACGATCCGGTTGGGCTCGAACTCGGTGCGCTCCACCGCGAGCTCCTCTGCGGGCGGCCCGAGGCGCTCGGGCAGCGTGTCGCCGCCCACGAGCGCGATCACGCCCAGCGCGGTCGCGATCAGGGCCGCGACGCCCACGGTCAGAGCCCAGACGGGGAGCCGGGCGAAGGGCGAGCGGCCCGCGCTCTGCGCGCCCGCCTCCATCAGCCCTCCACCTCGAAGAAGCCCATCCAGCCGAGGTCGGCGAACTCGGTCTTGTGCGCGTGGAACATGAACGGGCCCGCGTACGGAAAGCGCACCTCGCAGATCCCCCGCTGGGCCTGCCCCTGGATCACCGTGTCGGTGAACTCGGTTGGCTGCAGCGAGGTGCCCGTCGGGTAGTAGTGGAAGAAGTTCCCGTGGATGTGGAACGAGTTGATCGGGTCGTACTCGAGCGTGTTGACGAGGTAGATCCGGACCAGCTCGTCCCGCTTCACGCGGATCGGCTCGTGCATGTAGTGGAACGGAATGCCGTTGACGGCGTAGAGCTGGTTGCCCTCGCCGTCGAGCGTGGTGTTGTAGCCGTGCTGGACCATGACCAGCTCGTCGGCTTCCGGGCGCCCTTGCTTCGGGTCGACGATGAACGTGCCGTACATGCCGCGCGCGATGTGCTCGGCGAGCGGCGCGACGTGGCAGTGGTACAGGTGCAGGCCGAACGGCTCGGCATCGAACTCGTACACCGCCGACTTGCCGGGCTCGATGATCCCGGCACCGATCCCCGGCACCCCGTCCACCTCCGCCGGGTGGATGCCGTGGAAGTGAATCGTGTGCGGGTGCCCGGAGCTGTTGTGGAAGCGGACCCGCAGCCGCTCGCCCTCGCGGCAGCGTAGGGTCGGGCCGGGGATCCGCCCGTTGAAGGTCCACGCCGGGAACTTGACCCCCGGCGCGATCTCGATCTCCTTGTCGAGCGCGATCACCTCCCACTCGCGCAGGACCCGGCCGCTGGCCAGGCGCCGCGTCTTGCCGTAGTCGAAGTCGCGCAGGATCTCGGTCGGGTTGAAGCCGTTCGCGGCGTGGTCGACCTGGCGGCCGGCCTTGAACGTGGGGCCCGAGTGGCCCGCGCCGTCGGCGTGGCTCGGGACCCCGCCCGCGTGCTCGTGCGCGGCCTGCGCCCGGGCGTCGTGGGCGCCCCCGAGCGCGGCGTGGAGCCCCTCGTGCGGGACGGCTTCGTGCAGGAGGGCAAGCGCCGGTCCGGCGGCGAGCCCCCCGGCCAGCAGCCGCCGGCGACTCACCTTGAGCGCGTCGTGGCGCGAATTTTGATCCTCCATAAACCGGATTTTGGCACACCAAAAACCCGGAAGGCAAGGGTGCCTAGAATCGGCCTCGTGAGCGGTACGAGCACGATCGAGCTCGACGGGCAGTACCGGCTGCTGCGCGAGGAGGCCGGCGCGGTCCCGCGCGCGGGCCTATCGACGCTCGCCGTCACGGGCCCGGACGCGGTCGACTACCTGCAGAGCCAGCTCACCCAGGACGTCGAGGCGCTCGCCGACGGCGAGGGCGCGTACGCGGCGCTGCTCGACCGCAAGGGACACATGCGCTCGGACATGCGCGTGCTGCGCGTCAGCGGCGCGGAGATCCTGCTTTTGCTCGAGGAGGTCGGCCGCGAGGCTGTGCTCGGGCACCTGCGGATGTACTCGATCGGCCGCGAGGTCGAGGTCGAGGACCGCAGCGACGCGCACGGGCTCGTCTCGGTCGCAGGCCCCGCCGCCTTCGAGCTCACCGGGATCGCCCCGCTCCCAGGCGAGCACGCCCATTCTCCCGCCCGCGTCGGCGAGGTGGACGTGCGCGCGGTGCGCACCGACCTCGGCGTCGATTTGCTCTGCGCCGCCGACAAGGCCGAGGAGCTGCTCGCGGCGCTCGCCGATCTGGGCGTGCAGCGCGCTGACGAGGAGGCGCTTGAGATCCTGCGCGTGGAGTCGGGGCGGCCGCGCTTCGGACGGGAGATGACGACCCAGACGATCCCCCAAGAGGCGGGCATCAACGAGCGCGCCGTGAGCTTCACGAAGGGCTGCTACATCGGCCAGGAGACCGTCGCCCGCCTGCACTACAAGGGCAAGCCCAACCGGCACCTGCGGGGACTCAAGCTGAGCGGCCCCGCCGCCGCGGGCGACCCCGTCCGGCTCGGCGACCGCGAGCTCGGCACGATCGGCACGGTCGCCCTCTCCCCCGCCCACGGCCGCATCGCGCTCGCGATCCTGCGGCGCGAGGCGGAACCCGGCGACGTCGTCGCCGTCGGCGAGGGCACCGAGGCGACCGTCGTCGAGGTGCCCTTCACCGGCGCGCCGGGAAACGCAGCGGCTTAGGCTTGCGCTCGGTATGAGGTTCCGGGAGGACGTCATCGGCGCGTGGCGTCGCGGCGCCGCGGCGGTGGCCACGTTGGCCTGCCTCACGCTGGCCGCATGCGGTGGCGACGATGACTTCGAGAACGAGCCGCGGCCGGCCGCGCCGGTCAACCTGAGCGCTGCGATCACCAAGCGCGGCCTGCTCGTCTCCCCTAGCCGGGTCGGCGCCGGGGTGGTCGAGATCACGATCACGAACCAGACCGGCGAGGACGCCCGCGTCCAGCTAGAGGGACCCTCCTCGGCGCCCCCCGCCGACGTTCCGGCGGGCGGCACCGGGAGCCTCAAGGCCAACCTCGAGCGGGGCAGCTACACGGTCTCGGCCGAACCGGCGACGCAGCGCACGGCGCGCCTGCGGGTCGGCCCGCCGCGGCCGAGCTCCTCGAGCGAGCTGCTCCTGCCCTGAGCAGGCCCTGCCGGGCTACTCGGCGCTCTCGGCCTGCGCGGCGGCGGCTACGAGCGACTCGATGCGCGCCAGGCAGCGCTCGACGTCGGCGACCATCGAGTCAAGCTCGTCGCGCGCGTTCTCGGCGCTCTTCGTGACGCCGGTGAGCGCCTTGCGGATGCGGTTGGCGCGCTTGAGCGTCGCCTCGGCCTCCTCGGCGGCGTCGCGCACGCCGGCGGCGTCGACCTCGAGGCTCTCGGCGGCGGCCGCCAGCACGCGGGCGCGCACGTAGCGGTAGACCAGCCGCAGGGCGAGCGGATCGGGATCGTCGCGGTCGAGGACCGCGATGATCTTGTTGCCCTGGTACTCGGTGAGCTCGTCGAGCCCCGAGGGCACCTTGTCCTCGCCCGCGACCACGAGGACCGCGTAGGCGGCGTCGCGCTCGGCCATGCAGGCGTTGAGCTCGGACCAGGCGTCGTTGCGCGACAGCCGCTTGTTCTTGGCCTCGAAGACCACCGTGGCGAGCGGCGTGCCGACCGCGCCGCCGATCTCGACGACGGTGTCGCCCTTCTTGCCGCCGGCCTCGCTGGAGGCGTCGCCGGTGTGGTGCGCGGCGTCGCCGTGCCCCTCGGCGATCTCCTCGACCGTGGTGTGCACGAGCTCCTCGAACGTGCGGCCCTTGGCGGTGCCGCGCTCGGCCTCCTCGGCCACGCGCTCGTCTGCCTCCTGGCGCTCCAGCACGCGCGCGAGCTTCTCGTTGAGCTCGGCGACGCGCTGCTGCATCGCGCGCGACTCGTTGGCGTGGTGCTCGCGCAAGCGCTCCACCTCGCGCCGGTGGCGCTCCTCGGCCTCGAGCATCGCCTTGCCCAGGCGCGCCTGGATCGCGACCAGCGGGTTGGAGCCGTCCTCCGCGGTGAGGGTGCGCAGCAGCTGCTCGCGGTGCTCGCGGGTCTCGGCGGCGATGATCTCCTTGATCTGCGCCTGCACCGAGTCGCTGCGCTCGATGCCGAACGTGGATTCGAGCTGCTTGGCGAGCGCCTCGGCGCCCTCGTCGAGCGTGCTGTTCAGGCGCTTCTCGAGCTCGCCGATGCTCGCCTCGACCTCCCGGCGCACGTAGTCGACGTTCGCCGCGGTCTCCTCGCTGTCGAGGACCCGGGCGCCGATCTCGATCGCCTTGCGCACGGTGTCGGCTGCGGGCTTGCCGAGCTGCTGGCGCTCGCGCACCAGGTGCGCGGCGCGCTCGTCCTCGACGGTCAGCGACTCGATGACGATGCGGCCGTCGAGCGCGCGGACCGTGCCGCCGGAGGCGGTCTCGGTGAAGGTGAGTTGTGGGCGTTCGGATGCTTCCATCGGTGATTGGGTCGGCGCGCGAGGCGCGGATCTGACACAGCGCGCGCCCCGCGACGACGAACTTCGAAGGTAGACCCGGCTCCGGACGGGAACTGGAGACGACGCGGCCCGGGCCGGTTTACGATCGGCTTTCCACGAACGAGAGAGGAGCACCGTGGCAACTGATCTGTCCGAGATCTCGACGCTCGACGTCGAGCCAGGCACGCTGCCCGCGACCATGCCGGCGTGGGTGATCCGTCCGGAGCGCGAAGGGGAGCCAAAGGACGCGTTCCGGCTCGAGGAGATCGAGGTGCCCGAGCCGGGCCCCTTCGAGGTGATCGTCCGCGTGATGGCCGCGGGCGTGAACTTCAACAACGTGTGGGCCGCGCTCGGCAGACCCGTGTCCGTGTTCGGCTACGGCGATCACCCCCAGTACGGCCACCACATCGGCGGCTCGGACGCGTCGGGCATCGTGTGGAAGGTCGGCGAGGGCGTCACCCGCTGGCAGCCTGGCGACGAGGTGGTGATCCATTGCAACCAGGCGTCCTACGAGGACGTCGAGGTGCACGGGCTCGACCCGCTCGCCGCGCCGAGCCAGCGCATCTGGGGCTACGAGACGACCTGGGGCTCGTTCGCGCAGTTCACCAAGGTGCAGGCCCAGCAGCTTTTGCCCAAGCCGCGAAACCTGTCGTGGGTCGAGTCCTCGGCCTACGGCCTCACCTACTTCACCGCGTACCGGATGCTCATGAACCGGGCCAAGCTCCAGGCGGGGCACAACGTGCTGATCTGGGGCGCGGCGGGCGGCCTCGGCGTGTTCGCCACCCAGCTCTGCAAGGCGGCCGGGGCGAACGCCGTGGGCGTGGTCTCCTCCCCCGAGAAGGGCGAGCTCGTCAAGCAGCTCGGCGCGGTCGACTACATCGACCGCAACGAGTTCGCGGGCATGATGCGCCGCGGCGACGAAACCCCCGAGGAGGAGAAGGAACGCTTCAAGGTCTCGCGCGCCTTCGCCAAGCGCGTCAAGGAGATTCTCGGCGACGCGCCCGACATCGTCTTCGAGCACGTCGGCAAGGCGACGTTCCCGACCTCGGTGTTCACCGTCAAGCCGTTCGGCAAGGTCGTGATCTGCGGCGCGACCTCGGGCTACGAGCTCGACTTCGACGTGCGGTACCTGTGGATGCGCCAGAAGGAGATCCTCGGCTCGCACTTCGCGAACGCGTACGAGTGCCAGCAGGCCAACCAGCTGATGGCCGAGGGGAAGATCCGGCCCGTGCTCTGGAAGGCCATGGGCTTCGACGGCGTGCCGGAGGCCCACCAGCTCCTGCACGAGAACAAGCACCTGGGCAAGATCGCGATCATGGCCGGCGCGACCGACAAGGACGAGGGCAAGCACGAGGACGGCCCGGGCGCGATCTGGGCCGAGGTCGGCGCCTGAGCGCTGCGCTGCGCGGGCGAGCGGCCGGCGCCCGGTCCCGGTGAGCGGCCCTCGCCCCGCCAGTGGATAGGATGCGCCCGCGATGCACGTCAACTACATCGACTGGCACGTGATCCCGTTCCGCGCCGACCGGTTCCTCGAGACGTGGCGCCCGGCGCTCGACCGCGCCCTGGCCGCCGGCGCGACCGCCTGCTACATGACGCGCGACATCGACGACCCGCTGCACTTTCGCCAGGTCTCCGTCTGGGAGAACCAGGAGGACTTCGAGGCGTACTGGGCGTCGGACGAGATCGCAGCGCTCCGCGAGAAGGCCTTCTCGCTCTTCCACAAGCCCGTCCTGCCGAGCTGGCACTCGCTGGCGGCCGAGGCGGCCCTCGAGCGGTCCTAGCGCGCGGTCACGGCGAACCCGAGCGCACCCGCGGAAGCAGCGGGGCCGCGCGCCCACGCACCGTCCACCCGACGCCCACGAAGTTTCAGCCCACGTTGCCGGAAAGCGGCAACCAGGGCTGAACGTTTCGCCGCCCTCGCGGCTAGCGCCCACCCCGCGCTCTCAAACTGACCCCGGCGCCTAGGCCGCTCTGGCCAAATCGCCCTTGCCGCGGGCGAACTCGTCGCCCACCGCGACGAGGATCTCGCGCATCGCGTCGGTGGCGGCCGAGCGAGCGCCCTCCGGGCGCGTGGTCGCCCAGACGCGCCGCACCGCGGCGGGCGGGTCAGTGGGCCGCACGACGATGTCGTCGCGCAGGGTGGGGAGCGCGAGATCGGGCAGCAGGGTCACGCCCAGGTTCGCGGCGACGAAGCCCTGCAGCACGTGATAGTCGTCCGACTGGAAGGCGATCCGCGGCTCGAACCCCGCCGCGCGGCACGCCTCCTTGATCGCGTCACCGCAGGAGCTCGCGCACTGACCGCACAACCACGCCTCGTCGCGCAGCGCCGCCAGGTCGACCTTCTCCTCCGTGGCGAGCGGGTGGTCCTTGGGCAGGGCGACGTACATCGATTCGGTCATCAGCAGGGTGCTCTCGACGTCGCGGTCGTCGGTGAACGGCACGCTCGGATAGTCGAACGTGAGCGCCAGATCGAGCTCGCCCGCCCGGATCCGGGGCACGGACTCCTCCGGCTCCGCTTCGGCGACGCTGAGCCGCACGCGCGGGTAGCGGTTCACGAACTCCGACACGGCCTTGGTGAGCAGGGTCGCGCTCGCGCTCGGGAAGCTCGCCAGACGCAGCTCCCCGCCCTCCAGGCCGGCGATCGCCGCAAGCTCGCGCTCGGCCTGCTCCAGCCGGGCGATCGCGGCGTTGGCGTGGAAGACGAGCACCTCCCCCGCCGGCGTGAGCTTCGGCCCCTCGCGGGTGCGCTCGAGCAGCGTCATCCCGACCTCGCGCTCGAGCGTCGCGATGTGCTGGCTGACGGCGGACTGCGAGAGAAAGAGCGCCTCGGCCGCGGCCGAGAAAGATCCGCGCGACGCGACCTCGCGCAGGATCCGCAGCCGCTTCACATCGAGCATAAGTCCAACTTATCAGGACCTCCAGGAATTTGTGTTGCGCTTATCCAAGCCCACCGCGATGCTGACCCATGTCACGCCCGCAGGCCCGCGAGCGTTGACTTGATGGAGGTTCCGATGACGAAGACGATCAGCACTGACACTCCTCTCGCGGGCGTCACGATCCGGCGCCTGGGTCCAGCCGACCGGCAGGCGCTCGAGCGCCTCGCCGAGCTCGACAGCACCCACGTGCCCGAGGGTCCCCTGCTCGGCATCGAGGTCGAGGGCAGGCTGCTCGCCGCGACCTCGCTGAACGGCGGCGGCACGATCGCCGACCCGTTCAGCCGCACGGGCGAGCTGCGAGCCCTGCTCGAGCTGCGGGCCGAGCAGCTCCTCGCCCGCGAAACCAGCGCCCGCGGCCGCGCCCGGCTCTTCCGCCGGGGGCGGACGCGGGCGCGCCTGCCGGGCTCACCCGGCGCGGGCGGCGGGCTCCTCACCCAGCCGGCACGCCCCTCCTGACCCAACCGTTCAGCCCACGTTGCCGGAAAGCGGCAACCAGGGCTGAACGTGCGGGTTGGGGGCTAGTGCTGCTCCAGCGGCGCCATCGTGAGCCCCGCGGCCTTGAGCTGCTCCCAGTAGAGCTCAGCGGGCTCCTTGGGGCCCGACCACACTACCGCCTGCCCCGTGTTGTGGATCTCGTCCGCGAACGCGTAACCGCGGGCGAGATCGACGCCCGGGATCACGCGCGCCAGCGTCTTCGCGACGTGGTCGAAGGTGTTGTGATCGTCGTTCAGGACGATGACCTGCCAGTTGCCCCCGACGCCCGATCCGGGGCCGGCTACGCGGGGGCGTTCGATCGTCTCCGTCGACACGGTCCTTCCTCACACTCCTCGCCGGCTAAAGCCGACGCGTCGTTCCGGATTACCGATTTACGGATCGGGAACGCGGACGGCCACGCTGTGGAACGCGGCCAGCGGCCCCGGCTTGGCGTTCTTCGTGCTGCCGAGCCCGAACGCCATCCTGCGGCCGTCCACCTGGCCCGGCTGGCCGTCGGTGACGTCCACGAGCTCGGTGCCGTTCACACGCGCCTGGATCCGCGCCCCGTACGCGCGCAGACGAATCTTGTTCTTCCTGCCGATGCCCTTGATGGCGTCGCTGTGCCCCTGCACCGGGAAATCCCCGCCGCCGCCGCTCGGCACGCGCAGCAGCCGGTAGCGCCCGGTGCGCGGGAAGACCTGGAACTCGTACCGGGACCCCTTCCCGAGCCGCAGGATCACCGCGATGTAGGAGCGCTTGCGCACCGACCGCGGCGTCTGCTTCTTGGCGAGGCGCGCCACGACGGTGATCTCGTGATCGGGCACGGCGCTGTCCGCGACCACCGGCGGGCGGTAGGAGCAAAGCACGTCACGGCGCAGGACCCGGACGCGCATCGTGTGCGACTTGCTGTGGTGCGCCTTGTCGCAGCGCTTGCCACCAGAGGCCTGGGTCTGCGCGCGAACGGAGCCCTTGCGATCGAACGTCGCCTTGTACACGGTGACGCTCGCGAAGGCCATGGCGACGACGGCCAGTGCGGCGCCGATCGCCAGCGCTCCCGCCAGCGCGCCAGTCCTCTTTCGCTTCGATCGCATGCGTTCCAGCCTAGACACTAAAGACACGGCCAACCGCCGCAAGGTGCGGTCCCGCAAGCGATCCGCCGCTCAGCCCTCCCGCTCGCGGCGCTTGCGCCAGTAGCGCTCGAGCCCGAGCCACAGATGATCCGGGGGCATCGCCTGCCGCAGGCGCGCCGCGATGTCGTCGTCCACCGCCTCGAGCTGGGCGCTCACCCACACGTCGAACGCCTCCCGGTCGCCGTTTTCCGAACGCCGCCCGGCCTCCTCGAGCCAGCGCTCGACCGCCGCCAGCTGCTCGGTGGGCTCGTCCACGGCGCCGAAGTGCGTGAGGCAGAGCCGCCTGGGCTCGAGGGCCGCGACGCGCCGCAGGCTCTCGAACCAGGCCTCGATGTCGATGTCGGGCGGCGGCGTCGGCGCGAGCGCGAGCTCACCGGGCGGGATGCGGATGCCCGCCACGTCGCCGACGAACGCGTCGCGGCTGTCGGCGTCGAAGTAGACGACGTGATGCGAGGCGTGGCCGGGCGCGTACTCGACGCGGCAGCCCTCGACCTCCTCCCCGCCCCGCAGCGCGGTCACCCGCTCGGCGGGCACCGGCGCGATCTCCCCCCACAGGCGATCCATCTCGTCCCCGTACAGGCGCGAGGCGCTCGCGATCAGGCGGCTGGGGTCGATCACGTGCGGCGCGCCGATCTCGTGCACGTACACGCGGAGCTTTGGGAAGCGCCGCGCGAGCACGCCCGCCGCACCCGCGTGGTCGAGGTGGATGTGCGTGAGCAGCAGGGCGCGCGGCTCGGCCTCCACGCCCTCGAGCAGCGTCTCCACGGCGGACGCCGGCCCGGGATCGACGATCACGCCGGGCTCGACCTCCCATGCGCAGATCACGCGGTCGATGCCCAGGTGCCGGGTGTCGATGGGTGTAGCCACGGCCCCATTGAATCTAGAATCATCTGGGGCATGACCGAGCACCGCCTGCCGGAGCCGGATCGTCCCTGGGTGATCCGGACCTACGCCGGCCATTCTGACGCTCGCCGCTCGAACGAGCTCTACCGCCGCAACCTGGCGAAGGGTCAGACGGGCCTCTCGATCGCCTTCGACCTCCCCACGCAGACCGGGTACGACCCCGACCACGTGCTCGCCCGCGGCGAGGTCGGCAAGGTCGGCGTCTCGATCGC
>DATCLC010000063.1:0-11771 GCA_036564135.1 Solirubrobacterales bacterium | reverse complement strand
CGGCCGCGCTCCTCCTTCCACCACTTGGTCGTCACCCGGTCCGGCATCCGGCGCTCGAGCTCGCGGCCGAAGGCGATCGCGGCGTGGCGCACGTCGGTGAAATCCCAGCGCGGCTCGATCCGCACGTAGATGTGGATGCCGCGGCCGCCCGAGGTCTTGGGGAAGCCCCGCAGGCCGACCTCCTCCAGCAGCGCGCGCGCCTCGCCGGCTACCGCGACCGCATCGTCGAAGTCGGTGCCGGGCTGCGGGTCGAGGTCGATGCGCAGCTCGTCGGGGTGGTCGACGTCCGCGCGGCGCACCGGCCAGGGGTGGAACGTGAGCGTGCCCATCTGCGCGCACCAGGCGACGACGGCGAGCTCGGTCGGGCAGATCTCATCGGCATGGCGGCCGGAGGGGAACTGGATGCGCGCGGTCTCGACCCACTCGGGCGCTCCCTTGGGCACCCGCTTCTGGTAGAAGGCGTCGCCCTTGTGGCCGTCACGCGTGGAGAGGGTCATGCCCTCGCGCACGCCCTTGGGCCAGCGCTCGAGCGTCGTCGGCCGCTCGCGCAGCGCGCGCATGATCCCCTCGCCGACTGCGAGGTAGTACTCGACGATCTGCAGCTTGGTAATATCGCCCGTCCGGTCCGTCGCCGGGAAGATCACGCGATCGGGGTTCGAGACGCGCACTTCGCGTCCGTCGGCCTCGACGTATGCCGCCTCGTCCTTCTTAGCCACTCGCGAAGCATCCAGCATTCGGGCGACGGGACGCGGACAGGTAGAGATCGGGGGGAAGATCTCGGCTCCTCGGTACGTGGTGCCCGGGACGCGAACGCCCGGCCGTAGCACGATCGAAAGGAGCATCCGCAAGTGAAGAGAGCATTCGCCCTGGGCGCCGTCGCGCTCGCCCTGGCCGCGATCCCCGCTGAGGCCAGCGCTGAGAAGTACACGGGCAAGACCACGGGCGGCACCAAGATCACCTTCAAGCGCGACGGCGCGAAGGTGAAGAACCTCAAGACGATGATCTTCGTGACGTGCGTCTCGCTGCAGACGCCCACGCCGCGCAGCGGTATCGACTTCTACCAGCCGCCCAAGAGCGTGCGGATCGGCCGCGAGTCGAAGCAGAAGAAGCTCCAGCCGAGCGCTGTCGCTGGCTGGGACGTGACCAAGAACTACGCCGTCAAGCTCAGCAGAAAGGGCAAGAAGGTCAAGGGCAAGCTGGACCTGAACTACAGCTTCGTGCAGCCAGACCTCTACAACCCGAAGATCTACATCTGCCAGGGCACGACGCGGTTCACCGCGAAGCCCAAGTAGCGAAATGGGGCCCGGCGAGCGTGGCGGAGGCGTGCCGCGCTCGCCTCGGGGCCACGGTCCTTACGCGGCCGGCTCCCAGCGCGCGGTCAGGTGGTAGATCACGAGGACGGACAGCAGGACCACGATCACCGACCAGATCGGGAACGCGGTGACGATGCCGATCTGGCCGATCGCCGCGAGGGCCGCGAAGAAGACGCCAAGCCAGCGGGCCCACTCGCGGGCGGCGAACAGGCCGCCACCGGCGATCACCTGGATCGCGCCGACAATCAGCGCGGCCCAGCCCCAAGCGGTGAGGTCGACGATCAGCACGCCTTCCCCGCCGACGATCACGTTCTCGCCCTCGAGGATCGCCGCGAGGCCCCAGAAGAAGTTCAGAAAGCCGAGGATCACGAGCAGCATTCCCGCGAACACCGCCCATCCGGTCGGCCCGCCCGCGGTCGATGTCGTGTGGGGCGCGGCCATCCGTTCCTGAGCCATGGTTGCTCCTTTCGCGTTGGAGGCGGGCGCCGCCGGCCGTTGCCGGTCCGCGGCTCGTAGCGCGTTGTACCAGCGGGTACTCGCCTCCCGGTGGGGAAACGTCTAACCCAGGCCCCTAAACACTGACCCGCGGGATCAAAGGAGCAAGGGAGCACCGTGAGGATCGCTGGCACCGTCGTCTTTCCCGATCGGGTTGCGGCCGGGTGGGTCGAGATCGAGGGTGAGCGGATCGGCGTGGTCGGCGAGGGGAGGCCGCCCGGCGCGGCCGAGCCAGTCGACGGGCTGATCGCCCCCGGGCTGTGCGACCTGCAGGTGAACGGCGCCATCGGCCGCGAGGTAGTCGAGGGGCCGGAGGCGCTCGCCGCGATCGACGCGCACCAGCTGCGCAGCGGGGTCACCAACTACCTGGCGACGGTGATCTCGCGGCCGTTCGAGGCGATTGCCGAGGGACTTGAGGCGATCGCGGAGGCGGTGCACGCGCCCGAGGCGGGCGCGTGCGGCGTCCACTTCGAGGGGCCGTTCCTCAACCCCGACTGGCGCGGGATCCACCGGCGCGAGCACGTACGCGAAGCCGTCGAGGCTCTGCCGGCCTGGTACGAGCGGCCTGAGGTGAGGCTCGTGACGCTCGCCCCCGAGCTCCCCGGCGCGCTCGAGGCGGTGCGTGAGCTGAGCCGCCGCGGCGTGGCGGTGTCGCTCGGGCACACGGGGGCGGGCCCGGAGGCGGCGCGGCGCGCGGTCGAGGCCGGGGCGCGCGCGGTCACGCACGTCTTCAACGCGATGCCCGGGCTGCACCACCGCGAGCCCGGCTTCGTGGGCTGGGCGCTCGAGGAGCCGCGCGTCGCGGTGGGGGTGATCCCCGACGGCGTGCACGTCTCGCCGACGGGCCTGCGGCTCGTCCGGGCGATGGCGGGGCCGCGCATCCTTTTGGTCTCCGACTCGAGCCCCGCGACGGGTGCGCCGGAGGGCACCTACAGCTTCGGCGGCGTCGAGATCCGCAGGGAGGGAGAGCGCGCGCTCGACGCCGAGTCGCGCCTCGCCGGGAGTTGCATCGACCTGGCCGAGGGCCTGCGGCGGTGGGTCGGCCACACCGGGGCGCCGCTGCCGGAGGCGTTCAACGCGGCGTCCGTGCGCCCGGGGAGGCTCATCGGGCTCGAGCTGGGCGTACGCCAGGGGGCGCTCGCCGACCTCGTCGTCTGGAGCCAGGACCTCGAGGTGCGGCGCATCATGCGGCGGGGCGCCTGGCTGGACGACCTCTGACCTGACGCGCTCGCGCCGGCCGTTACCGGCGCGCGGGGCCCGGCGCGGTGGTAGGAATGAGCACGGGAGTTAGGGGTGAGCGTGCGCGCGTGCCATCCGGTCCGTTTCCTCGCGCTCGGCGCGGTCGCGACCGCGGCGCTCGTCGTGGCGGCGCCCGCGTACGGCGCGCCTTCGTTCGAGGCGCGCGGCAGCGTGCAGCAGGTCTACGCGGTCGACGTGCCGCCCCGCGCCAAGGTCGCGCTGCTCGATCGCCGCGGCAAGGTCATCAAGCGCAAGCGCGCGACGCCGGAGGGCGGCGTGCTGTTCCGCAGGGTGAAGCCTGGGCGCGGCTACCGGGTGCGGGTCAAGGGCGAGGGCGCGTCCGGCCCGCTGCGCGTGCTGACCAAGCGCCCGAAGCCGCCCGACGAGAGCATCTACAACCAGAGCCTGCCGAGCTCCGGGTACACGTACATCGAGACGCGCGACGGCACGAAGCTGGCCGCCTACGTGCACCCGGCGGAGGACGTGACGAAGGCGTTCGGCATCGAGCTGCCGGCCTTGGGCGGGAAGCGGCCGGTGCTGATCGAGTACGCCGGTTACGGCTACGCTGACCCGGACGGGCCCGAGAGCGGCATCTCGCTGCTCGCGAACCTCATGGGGTTCACGGTCGTCGACGTGAACATGCGCGGCACGGGTTGCTCGGGAGGCGCCTTCGACTTCTTCGAGCCCCTCCAGGCGCTCGACGGCTACGACGTCATCGAGACCGTCGCGCGCCAGCCGTGGGCGGCGAACGGCCAGGTCGGGATGCTCGGCATCTCCTACGGCGGCATCAGCCAGCTGTTCACGGCGGCCACGCGGCCGCCCAGCCTCGCCGCGATCACGCCGCTTTCGGTGATCGACGGGGTTCAGACCACGCTTTATCCGGGCGGGATCCTCAACACCGGCTTCGCGCTCGAGTGGGCCAAGGACCGCGTCGAGGACGCGAAGCCCGCGGGCCCGAACAGCGGCCAGCCCTGGGCGTGGGAGCGGATCGAGCAGGGCGATCAGATCTGCAAGCGCAACCAGGCGCTCCACGGGGAGGCCGTGGACCTGCTCCGCAAGATCCGCAACAACCGCACCTACAAGCCCAGGATCGCCGACCCGCTCACGCCGGCCAAGTTCGTCCACAGGATCGATGTGCCGACGTTCATGGCCTGCCAGTGGACGGACGAGCAGACCGGCGGCTGGTGCCCGAACCTCGCCAGCCGCTTCACGGGTACCGACAAGAAATGGTTCACGTTCACGAACGGCACGCACGTCGACGCGCTCAGCCCGTGGATCTTCAACCGCCTCTACGACTTCCTGAAGATCTACGTCGCCAAACAGGCGCCGCTTACGAGCTTCGCGGTGATCCAGGCGGCGGCGCCGATCGTCTACGACGAGGCCATGGGGATCTCGGGCGTCACGCTGCCCGTCGACACGATCCAGCTTTTGCCGACCCTGGGGCTCGCTCGGTCGGCGTTCGAGGCGCTCCCGCAGGTCAGGGTGCTGTTCGAAAACGGCGCCGGCGGCTCGCAGCCCGGCCTGCCCTACCCGCGCTGGGAGGCGACGTTCGACAGCTTCCCGCCGCCGCGCACCAAGGCGCGCACGTGGTTCCTCGCGGGGAAGGGCAGGCTCGCCGACCGCAGGCCGGGCCGTGCCGCCGAGCGCTCGTTCAAGGCGGCACCGCACGCGGGCAGGCCGACCAACTTCGAGGGCGACACGGGCGCGGGCAACCTCTGGACGGCCGCGCCGACCTACGACTGGAAGGAGCATCCCGCCGGGACGTCCGCGTCCTGGATCACGAAGCCGCTCGAGCGCGACATCGTCGTGATCGGTCGCGGTGCCGTGCGCGTGTGGGTGCGCTCGGCGAAGCCGGACGTCGACCTGCAGGCGACGATCAGCGAGGTGCGCCCGGACGGGAAGGAGGTCTTCGTCCAGAACGGCTGGATCCGGGCCAGCATGCGCCAGCTTGACCGCAAGAACTCGACGAGGCTCGAGCCCGTGTTCAGCGGGCGGGCGCGCGACATGAAGCCGATGCCGCGCGGGCGGTTCGCCCGCGTGACGATCCCGCTCTATTACCAGGGCCACGCCTACCGCAAGGGCTCGCGGATTCGAGTGACGATCTCGGGCGCGAACGGCGACCAGCCCGTGTGGGCGTTCGCGCGCGCCAAGCCGCGCAAGGGCGAGACGAAGGTGACGATCGCCTCCTCGAAGCGGCGGCCGTCACGACTGGATCTGCCCTGGGTCGGCGGCGTACACGTGCCGGGTGGCCTGCCGCCGTGCCCGGGCCTGCGCGGCCAGCCGTGCCGCGACTACGCGGGCTGAGCGCGGCGCCGGCGACACCGGCGGGCCGCCAACTCGCTCCCGGTTGCCGCCTCGCTCGGACCGTGCTGGGGGCCCGGCGAACCGGCGCACCGCCTGGCCGTGCGGATTAGCTTGCGCGGCGTGCACGAACCGGGGTCGGTGGGGGCCGACGAGAACCGAGGACGGACGCGTCGCGAGGTCCTGCGCGACGGGACCGCGGTCACGATGGCGCTCTTCGTCGCGCCGGCCGCATCCTCGCTCGGCGACGTCGCGGTGGCCGTGGGCTCGGAGCCCGCCTTCTTCACCGAGCGCGAGATGCACACCCTGCGCGGGCTGGTCGACCGCTTCATCCCCGGCAAGCCCGAGGACCTGGACGACGGCGCGGTCGCGGCCGGCTGCGCCGAGGCGATCGACGCGCTGCTGGGCGCGTTCGAGTTCGATCCGCCCCGCATCTACGCCGGCGGCCCGTGGTCGAAGCGCGGGGGCGGCGAGCGCAACCACTTCAAGCGCTTCGTGCGCCTCGACGCCTACGAGGAGAAGGCCTGGCGCCTGCGCATCGAGGGCTCGCGCGGGCGCAAGAAGCTCGAGTTCAACGGCCCGGTCACGGGCTGGCAGGAGATCTACCGCAACGGGCTGAGCGTGCTGAACGGCGCGGCTCGCAACGGCGACTTCGGCTCGCTGTCCCCGCTCGAGCGCGACCTGATCCTGCGCACCTCGACCAACCCGTGGGTGAGGGAGCTGATCGACGTCGCCTTCCCGCACACCTGGCAGTTCATGTACGGGGCGCCGGAGTACGGGGGCAACCGCGGGCTGATCGGCTGGCGCTACAGCCGCTGGCCGGGCGACGTGCATCCGCGCGGCTACACGCGCGAGGAGATCGAGCAGCCGGGTCCGGGCGGGGGGATCGGCGGCCTGCTCAACATCGTCAAGTCGATCCTCTCCCTCGACGAGCTGCTCGCCCTCGCGCCCTACGCGGGCGGTGGCGAGTCGGCCTTTGGCCTCGCCGCGCGCAGCGAGTCGCTTCGCGAGCTGCGCGAGGAGGTGAGGCCTGTGCTGCGCCGGATGCGGGAGGAGCGCAATGGCGGGTGACGCGATCGTCGTGGGCTCCGGCGCGGCGGGCAGCGTGGTCGCCTGGGAGCTCGCCCGCAACGGCTGGTCGGTGACCGTGCTCGAGCGCGGGCGCCACATGCGCGCGGGGCTCGGCCAGCGGCCTAGCGGCGAGCTGGGGACGCGCTACGGGAGCGACGAAATCAAGTCGGCGCGACACTTCGGCATGCCCGACCCGCTGCTCGAGCCCTACACCCAGCGCACCCAGGAGGAGGCCCGAGCCGGGATCGCGCGCAGCGCCGTCGGTGCCTACGGCCAGCTCGGCGCGGCCGTGGGCGGCACGACCCTCCACTACAACGCCAAGTTCCCGCGCTTCTGGAAGCAGGACTTCCACACGCTCAGCCTGCTCGGCCCCGTGCCGGGCGCCCAGGTCGCCGACTGGCCGATCACCTACGACGACCTCGAGCCCTACTACGACATCGTCGAGCGGCGGGTCGGGGTGCAGGGCGACCGCGACCGCATGCCTCCGCGCACGCGCGAGCAGTCGCCGCGTAGCCGCCAGTTCGACATGCCGCCCAACCCTGAGCCCTACGTCGGCAAGCTGCTCGCCGAGGGCGCGAGGCGCGCCGGCTGCACCGCCTACCCCCAGCCCGCAGCGGTCAACTCGCGCCCGTTCAAGGGGCGTCCCGCCTGTAACTCGTGCGGGCTCTGCTCGGGCTTCGGCTGTCCGATCAACGCCCGCGGCGACGCGTTGGTCTCGTTCCTCAACCCGGCCGTCCGCACCGGGCGCGTGCGCGTGATCGCGCGCGCCTTCGCCTACCGGGTCGAGACCAGGCGCAACGGCAAGCGCGCCGTAGGCGTGCGCTACGTCGACCGCAATGGCCGGCGCCGCAAGCTCTCTGCCGACATCGTCGTCCTCGCCGGCAGCCCGATCAACACCGCCCGCTTGCTGCTCATGTCACGCAGCAGCGCGCACCCCAACGGCCTCGGCAACCGCTCCGACCAGGTCGGCCGCAACATGATGTTCCACAACTTCACGCAGGCGGCGGCGATCTTCACCGAGGACATCCATCCCGAGCGCTCCCAGTCGAACCCGCACCAGGTGGACGACCTGGTCGGGCCGTTCACGGGCCTCGAGGCCAAGGCGCTCGGTGTGCCGTGGATCAAGGGCGGCCTGATCCAGCTCGGCGGCGCGATGCCGCTGTTCACCGAGGCGGGCCTCTACGCCGGCGCGGTCGGCTACGGGATCGCCCACAAGCTGCTCATGAAGGCGGGGCTCCTTCACTCGCAGGTGGGCGGCTCGCAGCTCATCCACGAGGACCTCCCGCAAGCCCACAACCGCGTCGACCTCGACCCCGAGATCACCGACCACCACGGCTTCCCCGCGGCGCGCATCACCTACAGCCCGCACCGGCACGAGAAGGCGGCCGCGATCCTGCTCGGCGTGCGGCTCGAGCTGATTCACGCGCTCGCGCCCGGGGCGATCGGCGCGGCGATCATCCCGTACCCGCTGATCAACCCCGGCGTGCAGTACACGGCGCACCTGGCCGGCACCGCGCGCATGGGCACCGACCCCGACACGACGGTGTGCGACCCCGACGGCCGCCTCCACGAGGTCGAGAACGTCTACATCGCGGACGCCTCGACCTTCCCGACGTTCCCGGGCTTCAACCCGACGAACACGATCATGGCCAACGCCCTGCGCGTGGCCCGCGGGATCGCGAAGGGCAGCGGCGCCCGGCGCGCGGCCGAGCGCGAGGCGACCTCGGCGCGCGAGCTGGAGGCGGCCGGATGAGCGCCCGAGCGCGGATCGCGGCGGCGGGCGCGCTCGCGCTCGCGCTGCTCGCGGGCCTGGCCGCCGGGGCGGCGGCCGCGGCGCAGCAGACCGCCGCCGAGCGCGGCGCGGCCAAGGCAAAGGGATTCCGGGTCCTCGTGTTCTCGCGCACCACCGGCTTCCGCCACTACTCGATCCCGACCGGGGTCACCGCGATCCACCAGCTCGGCGCGCAATACGGATTCCGCGTCGACAACACCGAAGACCCGTCGGTCTTCCGGCCGCGCAAGCTGAGCCGCTACGCCGTCGTCGTCTTCCTGAACACCACCGGCACCGTGCTCGACGCGAAGCACAAGCGGGCGCTGCGGCGCTACATCGTGCGCCGGGGCGGCGGATACGTCGGCATCCACTCGGCCGCGGACACCGAGCACGAGTGGCCGTTCTACGAGCGCCTGGTGGGCGCGCTGTTTCTGAGCCACCCGCTGCTCGAGCAGCCGGGGCGCTTCGCCAACGAGGCGCCGAACCACCCGGCGACGAAGCACCTCGATCCGAGCTTCTGGGCCTTCGACGAGTTCTACTCGTTCAAGCGCAACCCGCGGGAGCGGGTGCGCGTGCTGCTCTCGGTCGACGAGAGCACCTATCTGCAGGACCCGAACACCTCGCTCCTCGGCGGTCCGGTGGTCAGCGGCAAGATGGGCGACCACCCGATGAGCTGGTGCCACGACGTGGGCCGCGGGCGCTCGTTCTACACCGCGCTTGGCCACGAGGCCTACCTCTACGGGGTGGCTTGGTACCGCCGCCACATTCTCGGCGGTATCCGCGTGGCCGCGGGCGCGGTCAAGGCGAACTGCAGCCCGCGCAGATGACGCCGCTCGGCCAGGCGCGATAGGTTGAGCCGGCCCATGCGGAGGCCGGGCCGCGACCGATTCTTCAAGGACGAGGACTTCGAGTTCCTGATGGAGCTCGCGCTCGGCGCCACCTATCACCGGGGCGCCGACATCGGCGAGTGCCTGTCGACCGCGGCGCGCATCAAGGACGGCGACGCCGAGTCCTGGTACGCGGAGTGGAAGGCGACCGCCGACCGGCTCGCCCACACGGCGCGGGTCTGCGAGCGTGAGGGTCACAGGGTCTCGGCGCGGGACGCCTGGCTGCGGGCGGCCACCTACTACGACACCGCCTCGTTCTTCCTCGACTCCACCGACGACCCGGGTCGCCTCAAGCCCACCTGGGAGCTGCACCGCGAGGCGTGGGAGGGGTTCGCGCGCAACTTCGACCCGCCGATCGAGAAGGTCGCGATCCCCTACGAGGACACCGAGCTCGAGGGATTCTTCTTCCGCGCCGATGCGAGCGGCGAGCGCCGGCCGCTGCTCATCCTCAACAACGGCTCAGACGGGCCGGTCTCGGCGATGTGGCTGCAGGGCGCCGCGGGCGCGCTCGAGCGCGGCTACAACTGCCTGACCTTCGACGGGCCCGGCCAGGGCGCCGCGCTCTGGCGCCAGGACCTTCCGTTCCGTCCCGACTGGGAGGCGGTGATCACCCCGGTCGCCGACTTCGCCCTAGGGCTCGACGAGGTCGACCCCGAGCGCATCGCGCTGCTCGGCGTGAGCCAGGGCGGCTACTGGGTGCCGCGGGCGGTCGCGTTCGAGCGCCGCATCGCGGCGGCGGTCGCCGACCCAGGCGTGTGGGACGTGGGGGTCTCGTGGCGCGCGCACCTGCCCAAGTCGATGCACAAGCTCCTGGAGGAGGGCGAGCGCGACAAGTTCAACCGCAACATGAACTGGGGCACGCGGTTCTCGCGCTCGGCGCGCGGCACGCTCGCCTTCCGGATGCGCCCCTTCGGACTCGAGACGCCGTTCGACGTCTACAGGGCGCTCGAGGAGTACACGCTCGACGGCATCGCCGCGCGTATCGAGTGCCCGATCCTGATCACGGATCCGGACAACGAGCAGTTCTGGCCCGGGCAGTCGAAGAAGCTCTACGACGCCGTCGCCACGCCCGAGGACCGCAAGGCGCTCGTCCGCTTCACCGCCGAGGAGGGCGCCGACTCCCACTGCGAGCCCCGCGCGCTCGGCCTGCGCGACCAGCGCGTCCTCGACTGGCTCGATTCGGTGTTGCGCTGAGTCGGGCGGCTAACCCCGGTCTTACCGGTGAAGCAGATCGTGTCGAGCGTCAGCTCGCTGACGGCGGGCGGCGCCGACTGCACCCGACGGAAGGAGAAACGGAATGAGTGAGCGCGAGAGCTACCCGCACGGCGTGCCGTGCTGGGTGGACGCCCTGGTCCCCGACCCGGAGGCCGCGAGGCGCTTCTACGGCGGGGTGTTCGGCTGGGAGTTCGAGGGACCGGTGCCGATGGCCGGCAACCCCGACGGCGCCTACTACCTGGCGCGCGTGCGCGGGCGCGACGTGGCCGGCGTGGGGTCGCTGCCGCCGGGCATGCCCGGGGCGGGCCACATGACCCACGTGCGGGTCGAGAGCGCCGGCGAGGCGGCGCGCGCTGCCGAGAAAGCGGGCGGCCACGTGCTGGCGCCGCCGTTCGACGTCCCGCCGGTCGGGCGCATGGCGGTGCTCCAGGATCCGGGCGGCGGTCAGTTCGCCGCCTGGGAGGCGGCCGGCCGGGACGGCGCCCAGCTCGTGAACGAGCCCGGCGCCTGGTCGATGAGCGCGCTGCACGTCGCCGATCCCGACGCCGTGATTCCCTTCTACGCCGAGCTCTTCGGCTGGCACGCCGAGCCCGCGGGCCCGGGCGCCTGGCTGTTGCGGTTGCCCGGCTACGTCGGCGGAGAGCCCGAGCAGCCGGTTCCCCGCGACGTGGTCGCGTTGATCGAGCAGGACCCGGAGGCGGCGCGCGGCTTCTGGCGGACGGACTTCTGGATCGCCGACCTCGACGCCGCGGCGCGCGCGATCCCGGAGCTGGGGGGACGGGTGATCGACCCGCCCGCTCCGATCCCCGGGCTGCCGTTCAAGGCGGCGCTCGTCGCCGACCCGGCGGGGGCCACGTTCTCCCTCAGCCAGCTCCTGCTCGAGCGGGCGGAGACCCGGGCCGCCGCCTAGGGCGACGCGGGGCGCGGCTCGCTCGCCGCGCCCCGCGCCCTCGGTCGCTCCCTAGCTCGCCGGCTCGATGTTCTGGTTGAGCCGGAAGCGGTTGCGCGGGTCGTACTTGGCCTTGATGCGGGCCAGGCGCTCGTGGTTGGCGCCGTAGCTCGCGCGCACTTGCGCGTCGTTGTCCTCGTGCAGACCCGGGAAGTTGAAGTAGGTCTTGCCGTCGGAGTGCGGGAGGCAGGCCTCCCAGAACCCGCGCGTGTAGGCGACGTTACGAGGACCCGGCCTCGTTCCGGCGCCTCTTCAAGCGCCTCACGGGGCTCACGCCCGGCGCGTACCGCCGGCGCTTTCGCGTGCCGCAGGTACGCGCCGTCGCGTAAAGCCAGCTAGCTGCGGTCGTTCTCCTCGAGGCGCCGCACGAAGCGCCAGGCGGCGGGGACGGTGACGCTGCCGATCGCCGCCTTGATCAGGCCGCCGACGATGAAGATCGTGAAGCCGTTATGGATGGTTTCGCCCCATGTGAAATCGGTGAATGCGTGCAGCCACGGCACGCCGATCCCGAAGATCGCGAGCTGGGCGAG
>DATCLC010000062.1:0-71071 GCA_036564135.1 Solirubrobacterales bacterium | reverse complement strand
CGTGATCGGGAGCTCCGTGATCTGCACGCCGATCGCGTCCGTGATCGCGTTCGCGATCGCCGGGATCGGGGAGTTCGCCGTCATCTCGCCCACGCCCTTCATGCCGTAGGGGCCGTTCGCCGACGGGATCTCGAGCACCTTCGACTCGATCTCCGGCAGCTCCGCCGCGCCGGGCATGAGGTAGTTCGTGAAGTCGGCGGGCGAGTGGTCGATCGCCGGGTAGTACGGCGCCGTCGTCTCGTAGAGGGCGTGCGACATGCCCATCCAGGCGCCGCCCGTGATCTGGCCCTGGACGAGCGCCGGGTTGAGCGCGCGGCCGATCTCGTAGGCGCTGCGCAGGCTCAGGACCCGCACGTGTCCGGTCTCCGTGTCGACCTCGACCTCGGCCACCGTGCAGGCGTGCGCCTCGGTGGAGTCCGGGTCCATCGCGCCCGTCTCCGGGTCGACGTCGCTCTTCGGCTTGATGTACATGCCGCGCCCGGAGATCGTCCGGCCGTGCTTGAAGTGGGCCGCGAGCGCCACGTCCATGACCGACATCGAGCGCTCCGGCACGCCCTTCACGCGGATGTTCCCCTCGCCGTCGGTCTCGAGGTCCTCCGGCGCCGCCTCGAGCTCCTCGGCGGCCACCTCGAACAGTGCCTCGCGCGCCTCGTTGGCGGCATTGATGATCGCGTTGCCGACGCGGTGGGTCGCGCGGCTCGCGAACGTGCCCATGCAGTGCGGGCCCGTATCGGAGTCCGCGGTCTGCACGTGCACCTGGTCGAAGGGCACGCCCAGCGCCTCGGCGCCGATCTGCTGCATCACCGTGCGCAGGCCCTGGCCGAGGTCGACGCTCGACAGCACGATCATGAACGCGCCCGTCGGCGTCGAGTGGATCAGCGCCTGGCTCGGGTCACCGCCCAGGTTCATGCCCGTCGGGTAGTTGACGGCCGCCATCCCGCGGCCACGCAGCAGGGCCATCAGTTCACCCCCTCACGGTCGTTGGAGGACATCGCCCGGAGCTCCGCGGAGAGCTCCACGCCGGCCATCTCGGCCGCGGCCTGGATCGTCTCGACGAGCGTCGCGTCCTGGGTGATCTTGCGGTACGGGCGCTCGTCGCCGTTGCGGTACGCGTTGCGCAGCCGCAGCTCCCACGGGTCGATGTTGAGCTCGCGTGCGATCCGGTCCATCTGCATCTCGATCGCGAATGACGCCTCGGTGACCCCGAAGCCGCGCATCGCGCTCGACGGCGGCCGGTTCGTGTAGACGCAGTAGACGTCGATCGAGACGTTCGGGATCGTGTACGGCCCGGCCGCGTTCGCCGCGTGCTTGGTGACCCCGTATGGGGTGTGGCGGCTGTACGCGCCGGCGTCCTCGTAGGTGGTCACCTCCCGGGAGATGATTCGGCCGTCCGAGGTGACGCCGTCCGTGATGTAGATCCGGTTCGCGCTGCGCGTCGAGGAGACCTGCATCTCCTCCTCGCGCGTGTACACGTAGCGGATCGGGCGGTTGAACTTCAGCGCCCCGAGCGTCGCGAGCGGCTCGACGATCACGTCCACCTTGCCGCCGAAGCCGCCGCCCACCGTGCCGCCGATGAAGCGCAGCTTGTTGGTCGGCATCTGCAGGATGATCGCCGTGTTGTCGAGGCTGAAGAAGATCGCCTGGGTGTTCGTGTAGACGGTCACCCGGCCGTCCGCCTCTGGCTTGGCGATGCACCCGGTGGTCTCCACCGGCGCGTGCTCGATCGGGCTCATCTGATAGCGGCCCGAGATGATGTGGTCGGCCTCCTGCTTGGCCTTCTCTGTGTCGCCGTAGCGGATGCGCCGGCACTCGTGCCCCTCGTACACGAAGTAGTTCGTGCCCCAGTGGGTGACGACCGGCGCGTCCTCCTTCAGCGCCTCCTCCACATCGAAGACCGCGGGCAGCTCCTCGAGGTCGAGCTTCACCTTGCTCGCCGCCTCGAACGCGGCCTGCTCGGTCTCGGCGACGACCACGGCGATCGGCTCGCCCACGTAGCGCACCCGGTCCTCGGCCAGGACCTTCTCCTCGTCGGGCTCGACCCCGATCAGGGTGAGGATCGTGTACGTGTTCTTCGGGACGTCCTCGTGGGTGAGGTGGCCGATGTAGCCGGGGACCTTCTCGGCCTCCGAGAAGTCGACGCCGCGGACCTTTGCGTGCGGGACCGGGCTGCGCACGGCCTTCATGTGCGCCATGCGCGGGAACTTCAAATCGTCGATGAAGACCGTATCGCCCGTGACATGGCCGCGCGCCTCTTGGCGCTCCTGGGAGCGGCCGATCACGTCGAACGGCTTGGCTTGGGTCGTCATGCTGCGGCCTCCTCCAGCGCACGCATACGGGCGGCCGCGTCCTGGACCGCCTGGATGATCGGCTCGATGCCGGTGCAACGGCAGACGTTGTTTGAGAGGGCCTCGATGATCTCCTCGCGCGACGGGTTCGGGTTGCGCTCGAGCAGGGCGCTCGCCGCGGTGATCATCCCCGGCGAGCAGAACCCGCACTGCGTGGCGAAGCCCTCGTGGAACGCCGCCTGGAGCGGGCTCAGCTCGCCGCCCTCCGGAGTCAGCCCCTCGATCGTGCGGACCGAGCGGCCCTCGACGTGCTCGATCGGCACCAGGCACGAGAGCACCGGCTCGCCGTCGACCTGCACCGTGCAGCTACCGCAGCTGCCCTGCCTGCAGCCGGCCTTGGTGCCGGTCAGGCCGAGGCGGTCGTGCACCACCGCCTGGAGCGGCTCGAGCGGCTCGGCGAGCGTCGTGACGGGCTCGCCGTTGAGCTCGAAGGTGATCGCTCGCGGGGTCATCCTCTCCCTCCTTCCAGCGCTTCGGTGAGCGCGCGTCGTACGAACAGCTCGGCCATCCGGCCCCGGTACCAGGCGCTCGCGGCGACGTCGTCGACCGGGTTGAGCGCGCCGGTGGCCGCGGCGACAGCGGCGTTGACCGCGTCGGCATCGCCGGAGGTGCCGACGAGGGCCTCCTCCGCCGCATCCGCGCGCACCGCGCGCGGCTCCACCGCACCGATCGCAAGACGCGCCTCGGCGATCGCGTCGCCCTCGCGGCGCACGCGCGCGGCGACCGCCACGATCGACGGGGAGCCGGTGGCGAGCCGCGAGCAGCGCTGGTAGCTCACCGCGCCGTCGACGTCGGGGACGATCACCGCCGTGAGAATCTCGCCGGCCCCCACGGGCGGGTCGTTCTTCAGCGCCTCGACGAGGGGAACGCGGCGGGTCCCGCCGGAGCCGAGCACCTCGAGCTCCGCGTCGAGCGCCAGCAGCACCGGCACGAGATCGCCGTAGGGTCGTTCCATGAGCACGTTCCCGCCGACCGTCGCCTGCCCGCGAAGCGTCGCGCCGCCCACGGCGCGCGCCGCCTCGGCGAGCGCCGCGGGCTCCTCGAGCGCCGCGACCTCGCGCACGGGGGTCATCGCGCCGATGCGCAGGCCGCCGTCGCGAGCGATCCCGCTGAGGCCCGCCCGCGCGAGGCCAACGACCCGGCGTCCGTTGAGCTGGCCGCGCGTCGCCCGCGGCATGAGCGTCGTCCCGCCGCCCATGACGATCGCGGCCGGGTCGGCGGCGAGCAGCTCCGCTGCCTCCTCGGGCGTGCTCGCCAGCACGTAGTCCGCAACCAAGGGTCCTAATCCTCCTCCGCTTTGTCGAAACTGGCCAAGTGGCCTGACCAGTGCACCCTATCGCTTCAGCGCGCGCCGTCAAGGCCGCCCTCCAAGAGAGCGGCCAGCTCGGCCAGCGAAGCGAGGTTGTTCGCCGCCAGGAACGCGTCGACGTACGGCAGGGCGGCGCGCATACCGCGCGTGAGCGGCTCGTACCCGGGACTCGCCTTGAGCGGGTTGAGCCAGATCAGGGCGTGCGCGCAGCGCTGCAGGCGGGCGACCTCGTCGCGGAGCTCCTCGGGATCGCCCCGGTCCCAGCCGTCCGAGAGGATCGCGACCACGGCGCCCCGGCCGATCCGCCCGCCGTGCTCGCGGTTGAGGGTCCCCAGGGCGGCGCCGATCCGGGTGCCGCCCGACCAGTCCGTGAGCGCGGCGGCCGCCCTGCGCAGGGCGGCGTCGGGGTCGCGGCCCCGCAAATCCGCGGTCAGGCGGGTCAGGCGCGTGCCGAACGCGAACGCCTCGCAGCGGGCGTGGGCGGCGACCGCGGCCTGCGCGTACTGCAGGAGCATGCGGGAGTACGGCGCCATCGAGCCCGACACGTCGACGACGAGGATCAGCGGCCGGCGCCGGTGCCGCAGGGTCCGCCAGCGGCGCTCGAACGGCTCGCCCGCGTGCCGCAGCGAGGCGCGCAGCGTGGCGCGCGGGTCGGGCATCCGGGTGCGCCGCCGCGTGGCTCTGGTGCGCCGGCTGAGGCGCAGCGGGCCGCGGCTCGCGATCTCGCGCATCAGCCGCTGGGCGAGGGCGCGCTCCGCGTCCGTGTACTCGGCGAAGTCCTTCTGCGCGAGGATCTCGAGGTCGGACCAGGCGGCGGGGCGCAGATCCTCCTCGCCGGCGGTGAGCAAGGGCGGGCGCTCGCCCTTCACCCCGAGCACCCGGGGCGGGGCGATGGCCTCGGGGTCGAACGGCTCCTCGAGCTCGAGCGGCGCCTCCCCCATCCACGCCGCGAATGCCTCGTCGAACGCGGCGCGGTCGGCGGGGCTCGCGCACAGGGTCGCCTTGAGCGCGAACCGCGCGCGGCGCGGATCGCCCGGGTCGACGGTGGCGAGCGCGCGCTGCGCGCGGATCAAATCGCCGGTGCCCACCCGGGCGCCCCGCGCCCGCAGGATGCGGGCGAACTCGGCCAGGCGCTCCTCGACGACGCCGGGCTCCGGCTCAGCAGGGGGGCTTGGGGCGCGCTCAGACACCCTCGAGCACGCCCGACTCGACGACGCGCTCGATGTCCTCCCGGACCTTCAGCGCCACGCCGAGGGTGGGCTCGAGCGCGGGGTCGTCGAGCAATGACAGCGCGCGGGCCCAGGCGATGGCCTCGCCGATGCCCGGGGCCTTATAGAGGTCGGCGGCGCGCAGGCGGGCGACCGCCTCGCAAACGCGCCGCGCGATGTCGTCGCCCACGTCGGGGAGGTGGGCGCGCACGATCTCCGCCTCGCGCTCGGGGCTCGGGTGGCTGATCCAGTGGTAGAGGCAGCGGCGCTTTAGCGCGTCGTGCAGCTCGCGCGTGCGGTTCGACGTCAGCACGACCACGGGACGCTGCTTTGCCTTGACGGTGCCCAGCTCGGGGATCGTCACCTGGAAGTCGGAGAGCAGCTCGAGCAGGAACGCCTCGAACTCATCATCGGCGCGGTCGATCTCGTCGATCAACAGCACGACCGGTTCGTCGCTTTCGATCGCGTCGAGCAGGGGCCGGCGCAGCAGGAACTCCTCGCGGAACAAATCGGCGGTGGACGCGCCGCCCTCGGCCGCGCGCACGGCGAGCAGCTGGCGCGGGTAGTCCCAGTCGTACAGCGCGGAGTGCACGTCGATGCCCTCGTGGCACTGCAGCCGGATCAGGCGCGCGCCGGAGAGCTCGGCCAGCGCCTTGGCGAGAGCCGTCTTGCCGACGCCGGGCTCGCCCTCGAGCAGGAGCGGCTCGCCCAGCTCGAGGGCGAGGTAGGTCGCGACCGCCAGCTCCTCGTCGGCGAGGTACCCGGCGCCCGCGAGCGCCGCGCGCACCGCGTCGGGGCTGGTCAGGTCGGGCTTTCGCTTCTCGTCGGCCATCGGGTCGCGCCGCGCGCGAACCCTGGGGGCTTGCGCGCCCCCGTAATCTTTGCGCAGCCATGGGAGTTGTTCCGAGCTCGCAGGCGATCGCGAGCGAATGGCTCGCCGCCGGACGCCGCGTCGCCGCCGCCACGCTGATCGAGCGAATCGGCTCTGCGCCGCTCGATCCGGGCGCCGAGATGCTGGTCTCGGACGACGGGCGGATCGAGGGCACCGTTACCGGCGGCTGCGTCGAGGGCGCGCTCGCCCAGGAGGCGCAGGCGATCCTCGGGGGGCAGGCCCCGCGCGTCTCCACGTATGGGATCTCCGACGAGGAGGCGGCCGGCGTGGGGCTGATGTGCGGCGGCACGGTCCGGGTGTTCGTCCACGAGATCGCCGCCGACGCCGCCCCGGTGCTCGACGCCGTGCGCGGCGAGCTCGAGGCGGGGCGACCCGTCGCGCTCGCGACCCTGCTGGACGGCGAGCGCGCCGGGGCGAAGCTCGCGGTCACCGAGTCGGGCGTGGTCGGCAGCCTGGGCGTCACCGAGCTGCTCGACCGCTCCGTCGCCCGCGACGCCCGCGGCTTCCTCGACGAGGGCATCTCGCGGGTGCGCCGTTACGGCGGCGGGGGCGAGGTGATGGGCGACGAGCTCGCCGTCTACATCCAAGCGTTCGCCACGCGCCCGCGGATGATCATCTTCGGCGCGATCGACTTCTCGGTGGCCGTCGCCCGGCTCGCCCGCGAGGTCGGCTACGAAGTCACGATCTGCGACGCGCGCGAGGCGTTCGCCTCGAGCCCGCGCTTCTCGGACGTCGCCGAGGTGGTGATCGACTGGCCCGACCGGTTCATGGAGGGGCGTGAGCTAGGCCCGCGCGATGTCGTGCTCGTCTTCACGCACGACCGGAAGTTCGACGAGCCCGCGCTGACGGCCGCGCTCGCGAGCGGCGCCGGGTACGTAGGCGCGCTCGGCAGCCGCCGCACGCACGAGCAGCGCCGCGAACGCTTGCTCGAGGCCGGGCTGGACGAGGCCGAAGTCGACCGCATCCACGCCCCGTGCGGCCTCGACCTGGGCGCGCGCACGCCGGAGGAGACGGCGGTTTCGATCCTCGCTGAGGTGATCGCGGTCCGCACCGGCCGCTCCGGCGAGAGCCTGAGCCGGACCGAGGGCCCCATCCACCCGCCGGAGAAGGAGCCGACGCCGAGCTAGCCGGCGCGGCCCGTGAGCCGCGCCTCGATGCGCCGTAGGTCGGCGGGGGAGTCGACGTCGGCCCGGTCGGCGACGTCCTCGCAGGGCACGCTGCGCACGCGCACCGAGGCGGACGCGAGCACCGCCCGCGCGCCGACGTCCCCGCTGAGCTTCAGCAGCCGCGGGAACAGCTCGCGCTCGAGCACGACCGGGTGCCCGGGCTCGCCGTCGTAGGTCGCGCGCACCGCGAGCGCGTCCCCGTCGCGTGCCGCCAGCACGCGCTCGATCGCGGCGGCGCCGACCAGCGGCTGGTCGCCCAGCGTCACGACCGCGGCGTCCACGTCGCCGAGCGCGCGCAGCCCGGCCTTGAGGGTCTCGGCCATCCCGCCCTCCCAATCCGCGCAGACGACGACCTCGGCGCCTCGCAGGTCCACCCGCTCGCGCACCTCGTCGGCCCGGGCCCCGAGCACCAGAACAACCCGATCGAGGGCCGCCGCAGCGGCCTCCAGGGCGTAATCGAGCAGCGGCCGCCCCCCAAGCTCAGCGATCTGCTTGGGCCCGCCGAACCGCGTGCCGCTCCCGCCGGCCAGCACGATCCCGCCGATTCGCTCGCCCGAAGCCACGAAGGAAGCATTTCAGCTCCCGGTCGCCGGTCGCCGGTCGTCAGCTGCCAGCTACCAGCTCCCAGCTACCAGCGACCAGCTCCCAGCTGCAAGCGACCAGCGACCAGCGCCCGGCCCGCGGACCGGCGACCGGCGACCGGCGACCGACGGCCGGACGGCGACCGACGACCGGCGACCTTGTACACAACATAGACAACGTTGTCAAATATTGCTAAACGTGGACAACGCTGTCGTATTTCCTCACCGACCGGAGGCCCCCGTGCCGCTTCTTTTGCTCCTCTGCGCCGCCCAGTTCATGGTCATCCTCGACATCACCGTCGTGAACGTCGCGCTCCCCTCGATCCAGCGGGAGCTCGGGATCGCGTTCGGCGACCTGCAGTGGGCGATCACCGCCTACACGCTCGCGTTCGGTGGGCTGCTCCTGCTCGGCGGCCGAGCCGCCGACCTCTTCGGCCGGCGGCGCGCCTTCGTCGCGGGCGTCGCGGCGTTCGCCGTGGCGTCGGGTGCGGCCGCGCTCGCCGAGTCGGCGTCGGCCCTGATCGCGGCGCGCGTCGCCCAGGGCGTGAGCGCGGCGCTGCTCTCCCCCGCCGCGCTCGCGCTGGTCACCACGAGCTTCCCGGAGGGGCCGGAGCGGCGCCGGGCGCTGGCCGCCTGGGCCGGGGTCGCGGCGAGCGGCGGCGCCTTCGGGGTGCTGGTCGGCGGGGCGCTCACAGAGGCCCTCGGCTGGCAGGCGATCTTTTTGATCAACGTCCCGGTCGCCGCGGTGGTCGTCGCGCTCGCCCCCAGGTGGATCCCCGCCGGCGGGCGCGATCCGGGCCGGCGCCTCGACCTCGCGGGCGCGACGCTCGCGGTCGCGAGCGTGGTCGCGCTCATCTACGGACTCGTGGAGGCGCCGGAGGCCGGCTGGGCATCGGCCCAGACGCTGGGCCTGCTCGCGTTCGCGGCCGCCGGGCTCGCCGCGTTCGCGGCGGTCGAGCGGCGAGTCCCCCAGCCCCTCGTGGACCTGGCCGTGCTGCGCCGCCGCCCGACGGTCGTCGCCCTCGCCCTCATGATCGCGGGCATGGGGACCGTGGTGTCGGTGTTCTTCTTCGCGTCGATCTACCTGCAGCACGTGCTCGGGCACTCCGCGTTGCGCACCGGCTTGGAGTTCCTCCCCGGGGCGCTGGTGCTGATCGCGACGGCGCACGCCGGCGGGCACCTGGCCGGCCAGTTGGGCACGCGCGCGGTATTGGCCGCGGGAATGGGTGCGGGCGCGGTCGGCGGCCTGCTGCTGAGCGGGGCCTCGCCCGACGGCAGCTACGTAACCGACGTCCTCCCGGGCCTGCTCGTGCTCGACGCGGGGATCGGGATGGCGGCGTCGGCCATCTTCATCACGGCCATGGCGGGGGTCGCCGAGCGCGAGGCGGGGATGGTCTCGGGACTCATCACCACCGCCCACGAGGTCGGGATCGCCTTGGTCCTGCCCGCGCTGTCGACCGTCGCGACCGCCGGGCTGGGCGGCGCCGCGCTCGCCGCCGCGGCGCAGGTCGACCCCACCGCGATCACGGCGGGGATGGGCGACGCGCTGCGCGTGGCCGCGGGCATCGCCGTCGGCGCGGCGCTGCTCGCCGCGCTCGCGTTGCGCCGCGACGACGTTCCACGGGACGTCCAGCCGGCGTTCGGCCACTGAGCGCAGGGAGGTCGATACGGTCAACCCGGTGTCAGCCGAGGCGCGCTCAACGACGGCCCGCAAGCGGGCGGACGCCCAGCGCAACATCGCCGCGATCCTGGACGCGGCGGTGGAGGTGCTGGCCGCGCGGCCGGACGCGAGCGTCGGCGAGATCGCGCGTCACGCCGGCGTCGCGCGCCAGACCGTGTACGCGCACTACGCATCCCGCGAGGCGCTGCTGGAGGCGGTCGCGGAGCGGGCCCTGCGCGAGGCCGTGGAGGCGATCGACGGCGTCCGGCCCGGCGACGGCGACCCGCGCGAGGCGCTCGAGCGGCTGGTCTTGGCGTGGTGGCGGACGGTCGCCCGCAACGCGCGCGTCCTGGACGCGCTCGCCGTCGTCGTCGGCGCGAGCGGGCCCGACCTGCGCGCCTTCCACGCGCCGATCCTGGAGCGCCTGGCGCGCTTCGCGCGCCGCGGCCAGCGGGCGGGAGCGTTCAACCGCGACGTCCCGGCTGACTGGCTCGCGGTGTCGTTCCTCGCCCTGATGCACGCCGCTGCCGACGAGGTCGCGGCGGGGCGCATGCGGCCGGAGCAGGCCGAGGACGCGCTGCAGCGCAGCGTGCGCGCCTGCTTCGCCGGATAGCCGAATCCTCCGGGGCTCCGCGGGAATCCCGACTTGATCGGGATTCCGGCGGGCGTTAGCGTGGGACCGGCCAACGCGCTGACGCGGCGCGCCAATCACGGGAGGACCCCCAATGAACAGGAAGTTTGCGGTAGCGGCACTGGCGGCGGCTGCAGCGCTCACGATCGCCCTGGTGCCGAGCGCAGGCGCCGGCGGCAAGGCGTCTACCAAGGTCACCATCAAGGGCCCGGGTGAGGTGTTCGGGTTCGTGAAGAGCAACAAGCCGGTCAAGTGCGCGAAGAACCGCAAGGTGGTCGTCTTCCGGGTGCGGCCGGGGAAGGACAAGCGCATCGCCTCCGACACGGCGTCCAAGAACGGCAACCGCTACCAGTGGTCGATCGGCAACCCCGGCCTGAGCCCCGGCCGCTACTACGCGAAGGCCCCGGCGACCCCGAACTGCAAGGGCGCGAAGAGCAAGATCCTGCGGGTCGAGCGGCCGCTATAGAGCGGCCCGTGTAGCGCGGCCGATGTAGCGCCCGTTTCCCGCGGCGCCCACCGCCCGCGTCATCCCACCCCGCCGAGCGTGCGAAAACGTTGCGGACAACAACGAGATCGCACGGTCGGCGGGTGGCGCGAGGGTTAATCTCCCGGCGCAGTGAGCGAGGCGTCGGCTGAGCGCAACGAACGCACGATCAGGCGCCTGTACGAGGCGCTGGACCGCCACGACGGGGAGGCGATGGCGGCGCTGTACGCGCCGGACGCGGACTTCTCGGACCCGGTCTTCCCGGCGCTGCGCGGCGGACAGATCGGCGACATGTGGCGGATGCTCACCGAGCGCGCCACCGATCTGAGCGTGGAGCTCGCCGAGGCGCAGGCCGACGACCAGGCCGGCGCGGCCATCTGGATCGCGCGCTACACGTTCGGTCCGACCGGGCGCGCGGTCACCAATCGGGTGCGCTCCGACTTCCGCTTTGACGGCGACGGCCTGATCGCGCGTCAGCGCGACGACTTCAGCTTCTGGAGCTGGTCGCGGCAGGCGCTCGGGACGATCGGCCTTCTGCTCGGCGGTACGCCGCTCGTGCGCGGGCGCGTGCGGCGCAACGCCGCCGTCGACCTCGCGCGCTTCCGCGCCGAGCGCGCGGAGCGCGCCGGGACGGGCGGCTAGAGGGCGCCGCCCGCCGCGGCGGGCGCGGTCGGGTCCTCTTCCTCCTCGCCCAGGCCCTCGCGCGCCAGGAACTCCTCGATCTCGAGCGGCGTTTTGAGCCGCAGGCGTCGGTGAGGGCCGGCCCGAACCGCAGCGCAAGCCCGAGCGAGGCGGATCTTGCCCCATAGGCCCTTCGCCCATAGGCCTAAAGATCCGCCTCGCTTGGGGTGGGGGGCAAGATGTGCCACAGTTTGGGGTGCCCCAGGTTCCCCACCGAAGGAGCATCCCCCTTGGAGATACGCGAGGAGCGTGCGTGGCTCCTGCGGAGTCGCATCAACCCGGTTCCCATCCCGGGCGTGCTCTCGCTCACCGACGGCCGCATCCGGTTCGAGCTCGATCCCGAGGCCGATCCGCAGTCGCTCGACTGGCTCGAGCGCCAGCTCGGCGTTCAGGGAATCGCGGAGAAGCTGGAGCGCGGTGAGTCGGTGTTCGCCTTCGATCACCCGCTTTCCGAGTGCGCGGTGAGCTGGCCGCTCACCGGCGGCGGCGCGATGATGGTCGTGCGCGCGCCCACGGGCCGCAAATGGGTGATCTCCGGCGAGGAGCCGTCCGGCGGCAAGGTTCCCCGGCCGCGGACGACGCGCCCCGGGCAGCGTCGCGCCCGCGACTGGAAGCGCGCGCTGGCGGACGCCGGCGCCTGAGCTCGCCCTAGTCGGCGAACTGGCCCCACCGGAAGCCCGTCGCTGAGGGCGTCGGCTTCAGTGGGCTGCTCTCGAGGCCGTCGGGCACCGACGGATCGTTGTAGCCGGAGGGGGCGATGTCGTTCGGCGTGTCCGGGTGGTAGAGCGAGGCCAGGTACTGGATCTGCCCCCGGCCGCAGTGCACCTCGCCCTGGCCGCCGCCGTAGATCGCGAGGCCCTCGCGCTGGCAGTGCTCGTAGACCGCGAACAGCTCGCGCAGCGAGCCGAACCGAGACGGCTTCGAGTTGATCGCGCGCTTGGGGGCGAACTCGACGATGTCCGCGACCGAGTGCAGCGGTGCGTCCCAGGTGATCCGCTCGGCGTGCGGCTCGAGCACCGCGCGCGTCGCGTCGTTCAGGTCGGGGTCCTCCAGGTACGCGTCCGGGAACGCCTCGGCCACCCGCCGGTAGAGCTCCGGATCGGTGTCCACGTCGACCGGGGTGCCCTTGTACATGCCCTTGAGGTCAAGCACCCGCACCGTGGCGAGCTCGTTGATCTCGTTGATCAGATTGGCGTCCCAGTCGTTCTCCGGGTCGAGCTTGAACTCCAGGTCCGGGTACTTGGCGAGCCGCTTGCGGATCGGCTCGGTGTTGGAGTGCTCGTCGTCGCCGAAGCTCGAGAGCCGCGTCGAGCAGACGAAGCGCACCGGCTTGGGGTCGCGACCGAGCGCCTCGTGCAGCGCGAGCCCGTTCTGGCGCAGCGCCAGGTCGAGGGCCGCCGACTCGTACGCCCAGCGGCGGTAGTAGGTCCCGGCCTCGTACTCGGGCGGTTCCGGGAACAGCTCGATCTCCTCCATGAGCTCGCAGAACTCGCCCAGCGTGCGCGGGCCGGTGAGATCATGCGGCGTCCCCGCCTCGCGGTGGGCGACGTGGTCGTCCAGCGAGTAGACGACGTCCTCGCCGATCCCCTCGTGCCCGTCGCCGTGGAGGTGGATCACGGTCGAGGGCCGGGTGAAGTCACCGTAGGTGCGGTCGTGGGCGGAGAGCGAGTAGCCCTCCACATTGAGGGGCAGCTGCGCGAGACGCTCGTAGTCGCTCATGGAGCAACCGTACCCCCGGCGCCTGCGGCGCGAACACGGGGCTCAGCCGCCGAGGATCCCGGGGTCGGCCAAAACGCGGTTGGCGAGCTCGCCGAACGCCTCGATCGCGACGGCGAGGTCCTCCTCCGGGGTGTCCTCCTCGCGCGCGTGGCTGATCCCGCGGGCGGAGGGGGCGAACACCATCGCTGCGGGCAACACCCGCGCCACCTCGGCGGCGTCGTGGAGCGCGCCGCTTGCGAGCTCCGCCGGCGCGCCGGCCACGTGGGCGCACGCCTCACGGGCCGCGGCGACGAGGCGCTCATCGAACGGGATCGGCTCGATCCGCCAGACCGGCGCCTCGCTCAGCGCGCAGCCGTGCTCCTCCGCGGCCCCGGCGGCCGCGGCGCGTGCCCGCTCGAGCATGCGCGCCAGCGCGCCGGCATCCGGGTTGCGCAGATCAACGGCGAGGCGCGCCTCGCCCGCGACCGCGGTGACGATGCCGGGGCGCAGCTCGAGCTCGCCGGTCGTGGCGACGCCGCCCTCGTCGTCCGGGATGGTGCGCACGGCGAGCGCGGCCCGGGCGGCGGCCAAGCCGGCGTCGCGGCGCATGTCCATCGGCGTCGTCCCGGCGTGGGAGGCCTGGCCGGTGAAGGTGAAGCGCACCCGCTCGACGCCGGCGCAGCCGGCGACCGCGGCGGCGCGCAGGCCCTCGGCCTCCATGCGCGGTCCCTGCTCGATGTGCAGCTCAAGGTAGGCGCCGAGCCCGTCGCGGCGGCGGCCGCACTCGAGCATGCGGGCCGCATCGACGCCGTGTTCGGCGAGCACCTCGGTCGCCGGGCGGCCGTCGGCGTCGGCGAGCGCGTCGAGCTCGGCGGGGTCGAGCGTGCCGGAGAACGCCGAGCTGCCAAGCAGGCTGCGGCCGAAGCGCGCGCCCTCCTCGTCGGCCCAGTCGACCAGCACGAGGTCGCGCGGCGGGCGGCCGGCGGCCGCGTGGGCGCGCAGGACCCCGACGGCCGCCATCACGCCGAGGGCGCCGTCGAGCCAGCCGCCGTTCGGGACGGAGTCGAGGTGCGAGCCCAGGGCGAGCGCGGGCCCGCCCTCCCGGCCGGGCAGTCGCGCCCAGGCGTTCGCCGCCTCATCCAGCTCGAAATCGAGGCCGAGCTCCGCGAGGAGCTCGGCGAGGTACTCCCGCGCGGCGGTCCAGCCGGGCCCCCAGCACAGGCGCTGGGCGCCGTGCTCGTCCGCGGTACGCCGTTCCAGCTCGCGCAGGTCCGCGATCACGCGGCCGGCGTCGATCGCGGGCTCGCGCCTCGTGCTCATCCCGCCGGTTCGCGGTGGATCGCCTGCGCGAGACAGTGCGCCCCGCCGCCGCCCAGCGTGAACATCGACAGGTCCGGGTCGAGCACCTCGAGGCCGTGCGCGCGCATCGCCTCGTTGAGGCGCGCGGACTGGCGGGTGGAGATCACGCGGTCGCCGCCCAGCGACATCGCGTTCACGCCGAGGCGAAACGCGTCCTCGACGGACACGTCGAGGATCTCGAAGCCCTTGTCGCGCAGCCAGCGTGTGAGGCCGCCGGAGGCCGCCTCCGTGCAGACGGCGGCAAGCTTTGGCGCGAGGATCGAGACGAGCACGTCGATGTGGACGAACTGGCCCGGGATCGGCTCGATCCGCACCTCCCAGCCCTCGGCGCGCATCCACTCCGCGAGCTGCTCGGCCGCTTGGATCTGCGTGCGCTCCTCGCCGTTGCCGATCAGCAGCGTGCCGGGCTCGACGATGGTCACGTCGCCGCCCTCGATCGCGCCCGCGGTGATCATCCGCCAGATCGGAATCCCGGCGTCCTGGTAGAAGCGGATCACCGGCGCGTACTCGCCGCGGCGCCACTGCTGGTGGAGCTGCAGCACGACCGGCCCGAAGGGGCCCATCCAGCTCGAGTCGCGCGCGAACACCTGGTAGGGCAGGGCGGGGTCGGGCTCGAGGAAGCGGACCTTGACGCCCGCCTGCTCGTAGGCGGCGACCAGCTCCGCGTGCTGGGTGCGCGCCGCTTCCGCGTCGAAGGTGGCGCCGCTCTCCAGCGTCGCCTTCGAGATCGCGCTGGTGGGGAGCCAGTGGAAATTGTCGGGCGGGCACAGCAGGACCTCGCGGAGCAGCCCGTACTCCGAGTCGGCCCCGAACGACTGCGGCTCGCGCGTCATTCCGCCACCACTCTAAGCGTCTTGAGCGTGCGGTCCGAGGGGCCGCGCAGATAGCCACCCTCCTCGAGCGTGCGCTCGATGAACTCGAGCGTCTCCGCGGTGAGTCGCTCGCCGGGGAGCACGTTCGGGATCCCCGGCGGGTAGGCGGCCAGCGACTCGGCTGCGATCCGCCCCTCGGCCTCCGCGAACGGGACGGCTTCGCTGGGGCCGAGGAACGCGTCGCGCGGCGTCATCTCGAGCGGTCCCCACTCGGGCGGCACAGCGAACGGGACCCCGCCCCCAGCGCCGCCCTCGGCGGAGGCCGCCTGCGCGACCCGCTCGAGCGCGGGCACCAGGCGCTGCACCAGGGCGTGCGCGTCCCCGCCGATCCCGAAGGCGGCGACGACCACGGCCTCGGTGGAGAGCTCGACGAAGACGTCCTCGCGGTCGCGCAAAAGCTCCGCGAAGCGATGGCCCGTGATCCCCGTGCCGCGCACGTCGATCACCAGCCGCAGCGGGTCCCAGCCGGTAACGCCCGGGGTGCCGGCGCGCGGCGGGTCGAGGACATCGAGGCCGGGGATCGCGCGGATGCGCTCGTGCGCCTCGCGCAGCGCCGCGAGCGTGCCGCGGATCAGCTCCTCGCCGCGCGTGGCCGCCTGCCGGCGCGCGGCGTCGAGCGAGAGGGTGAGGATCGAGCTGGGGCTGGTGGACTCGAGCAGGGTGACCACGCGGTCGACGGTCGCCTCCTCGAAGCGCCCGCCCTCGCCGAGGTGCAGCATCGCCGACTGGGTGAGGCTGCCCACGATCTTGTGGGTCGAGGAGATGACGAGGTCGGCGCCGGACTCCAGCGCGGCGTCGGGAAGCCCGGGTGAGAAGTGCAGGTGCGCGCCCCAGGCCTCGTCGACGATCAGCGGCACGCCGCGGCCGTGGGCGACCTCGGCGAGCGCGCGGACGTCGGCGCACGCCCCGAAGTAGGTCGGCGAGACGACCATCGCACCAACCGCGTCGGGTGCCCGCGCGAGCGCGCGCTCGAGGGCCTCGGGGGTGACGCAGTGGGCGATGCCAAGCTCGGCGTCGACCTCCGGCGCGACGAAGGTCGGCTCCAGCCCGGCGAGGATCATGCCGTCGATCGCGCTCGAGTGGACGTTGCGCTGCATGACGACTGAGCGGCCGAGCTGGCGCAGCGCGAGCAGCGCGGCGTGGTTGCCCTGCGAGGCGCCGCCCACCAAAAACCAAGTGCGCGCGGCGCCCCAGGCGTCGGCCGCGAGCCGCTGCGCCTGCTGGAAGTAGTTGCGCTCGAGGGGGCCGACGTCGATCCCCGGGATCAGGGCCGGGATGTCGAGGCGCAGCGCCTGCTCGCCGAGGGCCTCGCGCATGGCCGGGTCCGCTCCCTGGCCGCCCTTGTGGCCGGGGACGTAGAGGCGGGCGGGGTCTCGCGCGGCGTGGGCCAGGAGGGCATCTACGTAGGGGACGTCGCGCTGCTCCATCGCCAGCCAAACTAGCCGAGTGGCGACCTCGGCGCTGCGCGCCGCCTGGGCCTTTGTGGCGGCCCTGTGCGCTGCTAGCCTTCGCGATGTCGCCGATGGACGACGACCGACCTCCGAGTACCCGTCCACAACCGTTGGACGGGTTTGACTACTTGAAGCGGGAAGGCACATGACTGCCCTCCTGCTCCTGCTCGTCGTCGTCCTCGTCCTGATCAACGGGTTCTTCGTTGCGGCGGAATTCGCGGTCGTTAGGTCGAGGCCCTCGCGCCTGCAGAAACGCGCCGATCAGGGGAACAAGCGGGCGCAGCGCGCGCTCGCGCAGGTCAACAACGTCGACGAGTACGTCGCGACCTCGCAGGTGGGCATCACGCTCGCCTCGATCGGCCTCGGTTTCGCGGGCGAGCCCGCGATCGCCGACCTGATCGAGCCGGCGCTAGGCGACGTGATCGGCGAGGCGGGCTCCCACGCCCTCGCCTTCGCGATCGCGTTCACGATCGTCACGCTGCTCCACGTGACCTTCGGCGAGCAGGCGCCGAAGATGCTGGGCATCGCGCGGCCGGAGACGATCCTGCTGTGGATCTCCGGGCCGATGTCGGTCTTCCGCCGCCTGTTCACGCCGCTGATCATGCTCACGAACGCGCCGGCCACCTGGCTCGTGCGGCGCGTGTTCCGCGTCGACCCGACCGATGTCGAGGAAACCAGCGCCGAGGAGCTCCGCCTGCTGATCAGCCGCAACGCCCGGGGCGGCCACCTCGACCCGGGCGAGGCAGGCATGCTCGGCGGCGTCTTCCACCTGCACGAGCAGGAGGCGCGCGAGGTGATGACGCCGATCCCGGCCGTGGTCACCGTCAACGCCAACGAGACGGTGGAGGACGCGCTGCAGCGCTGCGTGAGCTCGGGGCACACGCGGCTGGTCGTGATCGAGGACGACAACCCCGACCGCGTGCGCGGCGTGGTTCACAACAACAGCCTCGCGCGGCTCTACATGAACGCGGGGCCCGACACCGGGATCGAGAGCGCGGTCCGGCCGGTGCCGATCTTCCCCGAGACGAAGCCGCTCGACGACCTGCTCGCCGAGCTGCAGCGCCAGCGCAGCTCGCTGGGAGTGGTCTCCGACGAGTACGGGCGCACCGTCGGCATCGTCACCGTCGAGGACATCCTCGAGGAGGTGGTCGGCGAGATCGAGGACGAGACCGATCCGCGCGCCTCGCAGGTGCGCAGGCTCGCCGACGGCGACTACTACGTGCGCGGCCACGTCGCCCTCGGCGACCTCGAGGACGTGGGGATCAAGCTGCCCGTGGACAGCGACGCCTACAACTCGATCGGCGGGTACGTCTTCTCGCAGCTCGGCCGCCTGCCCAAGCGCGGGGACAGCATCCGCGCCAACGGGCACGAGATCCGTGTGGAGTCGGTGCGCGAGAACCGCATCGTCGCGGTGCGCATCAAGCCGCTCACCACTGAGCACGAGGCCGTCGCGACGCCGCCGGCGGGCGACGAGGCGGCCCGCGACTGAAGCCGCGCGGTCGCGTCCGCGCCGCGGTTTACCGTCCCCCTCGTAGTCAGCCCCGATCGAAGGAGCGGGTCAGATGTGGGTCGTGAGGCTCACGGATAAGCAGCTCGAGGTTCTGAAGGCGATGCTGCGCTCGCAGCCCCAGCTGGGCCCCGCGCTCAGCGGCGCGCTGGAGTCGATCGAGCTAGCACGCTGGGACGATCTCCCCGACGCGCGCCTGCCGTGGGACGAGGTGGCCAAGGCGGCGGCGGCCCAGGGGATCTCCGAGGCGGACGTCGTCTGGGACCTCGCGGGCCGCGGGCGCCGGGTAGAGGCGTAGCGAGCGACGGGACACCTGCGGCTTGCGGCGTAGCCCGGGCGTTGGTGGTGCCGCGCGGCGCCCGGGGTAGGGCGGCGACGGCGGGGAGGAGCGCGCGTCGTTATCGCCGACTCGCGGCGACCCCTGCGCCCGAATCCGCGGTTTGTACGACGGGGTCGTGTGTATCGCGGAATCGCGAGCGATGCGGGACGGCGCGAGTCCGCCTGTGAGTCGCCGCGAGCGCGCCGCTCCGCTCAGTACGTGAAGAACCCCTCGCCGCTCTTGCGGCCCAGCTTGCCCGCGCGGACCATCTCGCGGAGGGTCTCCGGCGGGGCGTGGGTGGGCTCGCCGGTCTCGGCGTGGAGGCTGTCGCCGATCGCGACGCTCACGTCGATGCCGACCAGATCAAGCAGCTTGAGCGGGCCCATCGGGTGGCCTGCGCCGAGGCGCATGCAGTCGTCGATCGCGGCCGGGGTGAGGCCCGAGCTCTCCATGTAGCGGACGGCGTCGAAGAGGTACGGGAAGAGCAGCCGGTTGACGACGAAGCCGGCGTTGTCGGGGACGTCTACGGCGACCTTGCCGAGCGCCGCGCACCAGGCCCGGGCGCGCTCGGCGACCCCCGGGCGCGCGGTGTCGGGCACGCAGAGCTCGACCAGCTCCATGCGCGTCACCGGGTTGAAGACGTGCAGGCCGAAGACCCGGTCGGGGTGGCCGCTGCGCTCCCCGAGCTCGCGGATGGAGAGCGAGGAAGTGGTCGAGGCGAGGTCGGCGTCCGGGCTCGATTCGGCGAGGCTGGCGAGCAGCTTCGCTTTCGGCTCGAGCTCCTCGACGATCGCCTCGACGACGATGTCGCAGTCCGCGAGGTCGCCCTGATCCGTCGTCACTCGGATCCGGGACGCCATCGCCCCTTCGAGCTTGCCGGCGAGCTTCTGCGCGGCCTCCTCCGCCCGCCAGGCGGACGCGTCGCTGCGGGCCAGCAGCCGTACCTCGCCGAGCGTGCTCGCGCACGCGGCGAGGCCGCAGGCGATCGTGCCGCTGCCGGCGATTCCGGGACGTTCGTAGCCGTCTGGGGAGCTCATGGCGGGGTTTCGTATCACGGCCCACAGGCCCCGTGCTGCACTTTTTCCTACCCCGGAGAAACCGACTCGTCGGTAGCATCGCGGCCCGTGCTTGGCTCGATCTCCCGCTTCGCCTCAGGCCGGCGCACGAAGTGGTTCGTGCTCGTCACCTGGGTCGTCGTCGGGCTCGGGCTCGCCCAGTTTCAGCCCAAGCTGCAGGAAGCGACGACCAACGAGAACGAGGCGTTTTTGCCCGCGTCGGCGGAGTCGACCGTGGTCAACGACCTCGTCTCCGATCGCTTCCCCGACGGGCGCGAGGTCGACGCGCTCATCGTCTACAACCGCGACGGTGGCCTGACCGACGCCGACCGGCAGCGGATCACCGAGGACGCCCTCGCGATCGCCGGCCTCGAGCGGCCCGACCCGTTGGCGCCGTGCAGCTCCGAGCTCACCGACCTCTTGAGCGTGATCGACCCGTTCAGGGGCCCGGTATGCGGGGCGCGCGAGCTCGCGACCCAGGGCGGGGCCGCCGCGGGCGATCAGGACCAGCCCGGCGAGGCGACGCCCTCGGTCTCGGAGGACGGCGCCACCGCGGCGATGCTCGTCCGCACGAACTCCGAGGACTCCGAGGAGATCCAGGACAACGTCACCGCCCTGCGCGACCTGGTGCCCCCGTCCGACGCGCCCGAGGGCGAGCTGCGCGCGTACGTGACCGGGGTCGCGGGGATCGTCAACGATTCGGTCGAGGTCTTCCAGTCGGTCGACCTGACCCTGCTCGCGGTCACCGTCTCGCTGATCCTCGTCCTGCTGCTCTTGATCTACCGCTCGCCGGTGATCGCGCTCGTGCCCCTGTTCGTGGTCGCGATCGCCTACGGCATCGCCGCAGCCGCGGTCTACGGGCTGATCCAGGCCGGCGCGATCGAGGTCAGCGGCCAGACGACCGCGCTCTTGATCATCCTCATGTTCGGCGCGGGCACGGATTACTGCCTGCTGATCGTCGCCCGCTACCGGGAGGAGTTGCGCCAGCGCGAGGACGTCCACGACGCGATGGCGCGCGCGACCGAGCGCACCGCCCCTGCCATCCTCTCGGCCGGCGGCACGGTCGTGGCAGCGATGCTCGTCCTGATGCTCGCCGACATGCGGTCGACGGCGTCGATGGGCCCGGTGCTCGCGCTGGGGATCGCGATCATGATCGCCGCTGGCCTCACGCTCCTGCCCGCCCTGCTCTCCTGCCTGGGCCGCCGCGCCTTTTGGCCCGCGGTCCCGCGGGTCGGAACCGAGGCGCAGCAGGCGCGCGGGATCTGGCGGCGGATCGGGCACTTCGTCCACGACCGGCCCGTCCTCACGCTCTTGGTCTCGGTCGCCGTGCTCGCCGCCGGGGCGCTCGGCAACCTGCAGGAGCGCGGCATCCTCGACTTCGGCGAGGGCTTCCGCAACGACCCCGAGTCGGTTCAGGGGCAGCGGATCGTGGAGCGCGAGCTCTCCGCCGGCCAGACCGCGCCGACGACCGTAATCGCGGCGGCGCCGGTCGCCGAGCGGGTGGCGGCGGTCGTCGCCGAGCACGAGGGCGTCGACGCGGCCGCCGTCACCGGGCGCTCCGAGGACGGGGAGCTCGTGCGCATCGACGCGACGCTCGCCCACGACCCGTTCTCCGAGGAGGCCAGCGACACGATCCCGGCACTGCGCGCGAGCATCACGGAGGCGGCGGGTGGCGAGCTCGCCCTCGTCGGCGGCCTGACCGCCGAGAACTTCGACACCGAGGAGACGCTCGACGCCGACGCCCGCTTGGTCGTCCCGCTGGTGCTGGCGGTGATCTTTTTGATCCTCTGCGCGCTCCTGCGCGCGCTCGTCGCGCCCCTGCACCTGATCGCGACCGTGGTGCTCTCCTTCGCGTTTGCGATCGGTGCGTCGACGCTGATCTTCACCGAGATCTTCAACCAGCCGGACAGCGACCCGTCGCTCGCTACCTTCGCGTTCATCTTCCTGGTCGCGCTCGGCGTCGACTACAACATCTTCCTGATCAGCCGCATCCGCGAGGAGGCCCACCGTCGCGAGACCAAGGACGCGGTCATCGTCGGTCTCGAGCGCACCGGCGGCGTGATCACCTCCGCGGGCCTGATCCTCGCCGGCACCTTCTGCGCGCTCATGACCCTCCCCCTCGAGGTGCTCTTCCAGATCGGCTTCACGATCGCGCTCGGGCTGATCGTGGACACCTTCCTCGTGCGCACGATCCTCGTGCCCTCGATCGCGTTCCTGCTCGGCGAGCGCAACTGGTGGCCGTCGCGCATCAGCCACGCGGGGCCCGTCGCGCCCGCCGAGGCAACTGCTGACTGACGAGTCAGTCGGGCGCTATGGTCTCCCTACCCGTGAAGGCTTAGGAGGCTCCATGTCCGACAACGGCAAGTTCCAGGGACGCGAGGTAGTGATCGTCGAGGCCGTGCGCACGCCCATCGGCCGCGGCCACGAGGAGAAGGGCTACTACAAGGACGTCCACGCCTCGACCCTCCTCGCCACGGTCTACAGCGCGCTGATCGAGCGCGCCGGCATCGACCCCGCCGAGGTCGAGGACGTCGTGGCCGGCTGCGTTCAGCAGTTCGGCGAGCAGGGCATGAACATCGCGCGCAACGCCTGGCTCGAGGCGGGGCTGCCGATCGAAACGCCGGCGACGACCGTCGACCGCCAGTGCGGCTCCGCCCAGCAGGCGGTGAACTTCGCCGCGGCGTTGGTCGCCTCGGGCGTGCACGACGTCGCCATCGGCGCGGGCGTGGAGCACATGGGCCACATCTCGTTTGCCGACGGCATGCAGGTCATGTCCGAGCACGGCGCGGCGTTCTCGCCCAAGCTGCTCGAGCGCTACAACCTCGTCCCGCAGGGGATCTCCGCCGAGATGATCGCCGAGAAGTGGGAGATCCCGCGCTCCGAGCTCGACGAGATCGGCCTGCGCTCCCACCAGCTCGCCGCGCGCGCGACCGAGGAGGGCCGCTTCGAGCGCGAGATCGTGCCCTTCCAGGTGAACGGCGACACGTACGTCACCGACCAGGGAATCCGCCCGGACACGAGCCTCGAGAAGCTCGCCGAGCTCCGGCCCGCGTTCAAGGAGGACGGCAAGATCACCGCGGGCAACTCCTCGCAGATCTCCGACGGTGCCGCGGGCGTCCTGCTGATGACGCGCGAGAAGGCCGAGGCGCTGGGGCTTACGCCGCGCGCCCGCATCGTCGACCAGACGACGGTCGGCGTCGACCCGGTGATGATGCTGACCGGTCCGATCCCGGCGACGCGCAAGCTGCTCGACCGCAACGGCATGACCGTGGACGACGTCGACCTCTTCGAGGTCAACGAGGCCTTCGCCTCGGTGATCGCCGCCTGGCGCCGCGAGCTCGAGCCCGACATGGACCGCGTCAACGTGAACGGCGGCGCGATCGCGCTCGGCCACCCACTGGGTTCGACCGGCGCGCGCCTGATCACGACGCTGCTGCACGAGCTCGAGCGCTCCGACAAGGAGGTCGGGCTCGTCACCATGTGCTGTGGCGGCGGGCTCGGGACCGGCACGATCATCCAGCGCGTCTGAGGAGCGGGAAACCGTCCGGGAAGCGCCGGGTTGGCGTATCGTGCCCGCGCGCAACGTGGACGAGAGGGGGGATCGGACAAACCCTCATGGCCTGCTGAGCCTGCTGGCCGCCCTGACCCTGCTCGCGCTCGCCGCCTGCGGCGGAGATGACGGCGCGGCCAGCGACGAGACCGCCGACTTCATCGCCAAGGCGGATGAGATCTGCAGGCGCGCCGACGAGGAGGCCGTGGCGCAGATCGGCAGGAAGTTCGCCGGGCTCGATCCCGAGAACGCCAAGCCCAGGGAGCTGCGGCGCCTCGCCGAGGAGATCCTCGTGCCGAGCATGAAGAAGCAGCTCAAGGAGCTGCGCGCGCTGCCCGCGCCCGAGGCGGACGCGGACGAGCTCAACAGGATCTACGCGAAGCTCGAAGCGAGCATCGACGAGGTGCTCGACGATCCGACGCTCGTCCTCGCCGGCAGCACCCCGTCGCTGCAGGAGGCGACCCAACTCGCCAGCGACTTCGGCTTCAAGGAGTGCGGCCGCTAGGGCCGGGGACGCGATGGGCGCGCTCGACCGCATCCAGATCGCGGCGCTCGGCCAGAGCCTCGACGACTTGGCGAGCGAGGCGCAGGCTGCCGAGCGCGCCGGGATCGAGGGCGTCTGGGCCGTCGAGCTGTACCGCTCGACGATGACGCAGGCAACGTGGCTGGCCGCGAACACCGAGCGGATCGGGATCGGCACGGGGATCACATGGGGCTTCGTGCGCAGCCCGATGATCCTGGCGCTCTCCGCCCTCGACATCGACGAGGCCTCGGGCGGGCGCTTTCGGCTTGGCCTCGGCGCCGGCGTGAAAAGGCTGAACGAGACCTGGCACGGCGCCGAGTACGGGCGCCCCGCGCCGCATCTGCGCGAGACCGTCGAGGCGGTGCGGCTGATCATGGAGAAGGCGCACACGGGTGAGCCGATCCGCTTCCAGGGCACCTACCACGACATCGACATCAAGGGCTGGGTGCGGCCGCACCCGCCGGTGCGCGAGCGGGTGCCGATCTACACCGCCGCCGTGCAGGAGGGCATGGCGCGCATGGCGGGCGACGTCGCCGACGGACTGCTCGGGCACCTGATCTGCTCGCCGCGCTGGCTGGAGGAGGTCGTGATCCCGAACTTCGAGCTCGGCCTGCAGCGCTCAGGCCGCTCGCGCGCGAACTTCGACTTCATCCCCGGCGTGTGCTGCGCGATCGACGAGGACGAGGAGGCGGCGTACGAGGCCGCGCGGCGGACGATCGCCTTCTACGCGACCGTACGCACCTACGCGCCGCTCTGGGAGATGCACGGCTTCGGCGAGCAGGCGGAGGCCGTGCGCAACGCGTTTCGCGCTGGCGATTTCGCCAACCTCGCGTCGCACGTCACCGACGAGATGGTGGACACCTACTGCGCCGCCGGGCCGCCGGACAAGGTGCGCGCCCGCGTCGAGCGGATCGCCGAGCTCGGCGACGCGGTCAGCCTCACGCCCCCGACCTACTTCATCGAGCCCGAGCGCATCGCGGCCTACCAGCGGCGGATCATCGAGACGTTCGCGCCGGCCGCTTGATGTTCGCCGTAGCCGGGCGCGCGCGGCTGCTACGCAAAGCTCGAGACCGGCATCGAGGAGGCCCGCGCGGATCCATCGCTCCTCGTCACCGGGTCAGCGCCATCGATCCCGGAGGCGACCGAGTTGGCCACGGAGTTCGGCCTCAAGGAGTGCGGCCAGGGGTGAGGCCCCGGCTCGGCCCGGATCACTCCGGCAGCCGCCCGCCGACGAACTGCACGAAACCCGAGACGCGTTTGCCGATCTCGACGAACCCGCGGTCGGCGAGCGCGTCGGTGATCTCGTCGGGCTCGAACACCCGCATCCCGCTCAACCGCTGGGCGAGCTGACCCAGTGGCCACGGCGCGACGGCGCGGCGGATCGAGGTCATGAGCGCGATCCGCCCGCCGGGGCCGAGCACCCTGCGCATCTCGTCGAGGGCGACGATGGGCTCCGCGAAGAGGTGGAGCGCCGCGAAGCAGCACACGCAGTCCACGCTGCCGTCGCGCAGCGGCAGCGCCGTCGCATCGCCGCGGACGAAGGCGATGTTCTCAAGGCCCTCCTCGCGCGTCTCGGCCACGGCCTTGGCGAGCATGGTCGGCGAGGCGTCGAGTCCGACGACGAACCCGCCCTCGCCGGCGATCCGCGCGAACCGGCGTGAGAAGTTGCCCGGCCCGCAGGCCACATCGAGCACCCGCTCGCCGCCCGCGAGCCCGAGGAAGAGCCGCGCGATGCGCAGCTCCTCGGTCATCCCGGGCCCGCCGAGGCCCTTCACCGCGCGCCCGAGCGCCGGGCGCCACCAGCGCTCGTAGATCGCCGGCACGACGCTGGTCAGCATCAAATCCTGGGCGGCGCCGGTGGACTCGACGCCGTCCGGTGCCAGGTTGAGGTAGCCGTCCCGCCAGGCGTCGGCCTCGCTCGCGCGGGCGGCGGCTTCGGCGGAGAGCAGCTCGGCCAGCCGGGCGCGCGCGAGCTCGGCCGCTTCGGCGTTCATCCCTGCCCGCGCGGTTCCCCCGAGTGGGCGGCCAGCTCCTCCAGGCGCTTGATCTGCCGCTCGCCCTCGGCGCGCGCCGGGTCGTCAGCCGGGAGCGGCGCGATCAGCTTCTTGATCCGGTTGCGGATCTGCAGCGAGAAGTGGGGCGTCGCGGGGCCGGCGAGCGCACGGATGTCATCCACCGTGACCCGGCGGGTCAGCCGATCCGCTCGTTCGCTTTCGCTCATCTACGTCCCTCGTTTGCTTCGTCGTCGGCACTCAGTCCGCCCTGGTCTCCGGCTCGGGGGCTCCCGCGTCCGGGCCCAGGAAGGACTCACCTTCGCCGGAGCGTACCGGGGCGAGCTCGGCGATCTCGTCGAGCTCCGCCTGCAGCGCGGTGGAGATCGACGCCTCGTCGCCGATGATCCACAGGTGGTTGAAGACCGCCCGGGTCGGGTCGGTCTCATAGCCCGGCTTGAGGTCCAGGAGGTAGCCGGCGAGGGCCGGCGGCGCCGTCTCGGCGCTGTCCGTGAGCAGCAGCGGGCCCCAGCTCCCGCTCGCCGAAAGCGGTGCCGCCGCCGCCGCGTCGGTGGGGCGCGCGGTGTTCGCGACGACGAAGCCGTGCCCGGGGTCGTTGATGTTCCAGCCGAACTCGCCGCGCACGTAACGCGCGAAGGCGACCGCGTTCTCCACCGGTCCCTCCTCGCCGACGCGGCGCACGTTCGAGGCGGCGCGCCGCAGCCTGCGCAGGGCGCCGTCCGAGATCACCGACTCGGGGCCGAGCACGAACACCTCCGCCTCCTCCCAGCGCTCGATCGCGTCGATGGTCGCGGCGGGGACCGAGTCGCGTTGCGCGAACAGGATCGGGTCGCCCGAGCGCGCCGCCCAGGCCGCGGCCGGCATCGCGTACTCCGGATCGTCGGAGCTCACGACGAGCAGGTGGTCGGGGTCCTCGCCGGCCAGCTCGGTCCGCAGCGTGGCGATCGCGAGCGCGAGCTCCGCCGGGTTGCCGCCGGTGACCTGGTCGGTCCGCAGGTCGTCGGGCGCCGCCGCGTCGCCGATCACGAACGCCTGGTCGCGGCCCGTGGCGGCCGACCCGCGCGGGTCGAGAGCCGCGAGCGCGTCCGCGGTCAGCTCGGGCACCTCGCCGTCGGCGGTGAACAGGAGCGGCGCGGAGACCGGGTCCGCGAAGAGGACCGACGCGGCGAGCGCGCCCGGCCAGTCGCCGACGTCGGCGAGCGCGACCGCGGGCGGAGCGTCCGTGGGGAAGGTCGCGAGCGCGGCGCCCGCGGCGATCGCGATCGAGTCCGCCCCCGCGATGCGCGTGGTGTTGCGGGTGGCGAACGTCGGGAAGCCGATGTCCTCCGTCTCCTCGGGCGCCGACCCGGTGCGCACGAAGATCTCCGGGGCGAGTGCGGGCGCCTCCGGCTCGTCGTCCTCGAGCAGCTCGCGGGCCGCCACGTAGACGCCGGCGATGAGCGCGCACGCGACCAGGACGCCGCCGACCATGCGCAGGAACCCCAGCGGCTGGCGGCGCGCGAAGTAGGCGAGGTCCTCGAAGAAGTACCGGATCCTCCGGAGCACGGCGGGAAACGTTAGTCGCGTCCGATTGCGCGCCCGCTACCAGCCGGGCCGCCGGGGGTCTAGCCTCAACCTTGATGGCCCACGGTCACGCGCACGGCCACGCGCATATGAGCTCGCTGGATCTGCGCCGCGCCGACAGCAGGCGTCGGATGACGGCCGCGCTCGCGATCAACCTGGTGATGCTCGGCGTGGGCGTGGTCGGCGGGCTGATCACGGGCTCGCTGGCGGTGCTGGCCGACGCCGGGCACGTGCTCTCCGACGTCGGTTCGATCGGGCTCGGGCTGATGGCGGCGGCGCTCGCCGCGCGCCAGGCGTCCTCGCGCCGGACCTTCGGCCTGCAGCGCAGCGAGGTGCTCGCCGCGCTGCTCAACGGGCTGGCGCTCGTCGCGATCGGGGTGCTGGTGATCGTCGCCGCGGTCGGGCGGTTCGACGACCCGCCCGACATCGAGGGCTGGGGCGTGCTCGGCATCGGCCTGTTCGGCCTCGCCGGGAACCTGGCGGCCACGTGGGTGCTCGCCCGCGGCGACCGCACCGACATCAACCTCGAGGGCGTATTGCGCCACTCCGTCGCCGACGCGCTCGGCTCGCTCGCCGTGGTCGGCTCGGGCGCCGTGATCCTGCTCACCGGCTGGGTGGAGATCGACCCGATCGCGAGTATCGCCGTCGCCCTGCTCATCCTCGCCTCCTCGCTGCGGCTCGTGCGCGAGCCGATGGACGTGCTCATGGAGGCGGCGCCCGCCGACCTCGACGTCGATGACCTGGCGCGTGCGGTGTGCTCGACCCGGGGCGTGACCAGCGTGCACGACCTTCACGTCTGGACGGTCACCCCGGGGTTCGTCGCGCTCGCGGCGCACGTCGTCGTCGAGCCGCACGTCGACCGCGACGCCGCCCGCCGCGAGATCGAATACCTGCTGCGCGAGCGCTACGGCATCGAGCACACGACGCTGCAGATGGAGGAGAGCGCTCAAGAAGGAGCCCTGCTGCAGCTCGAGAACGGGTTGGGGGACGGGGTCTCGGCGCCCGACTGAGCGGCCTCCAGTCCCGTCCGCCAAACCCCGCCGACCGTGCGATTTCGCTGCTATCAGCGACGTTTTCGCACGCTCGGCGGGAGGGTTTGCGACCGGCGCGGGCGCCCCGCCGGCACGGCCGCGCGCGTGCAAAAACGGTTGCAGCGTTCTGTTAAGGAATGCTCACAATCGGGCCAAGACTGCTACTCTGCGGCACGCCGGTTCGCCGAGAGGACGACCGACCAAGTTCGGGGGCGGGGCGGCATCGCAAGCGCGGCGGGACCCGCCGACCCCAAGCTCTTTTTTCGCAGTGGACGCCCAGAGAAAGCGACCGACTTCGCGCCGTTTGGCCCTCCTGGCCGCGACGGTCCTCGCCGTGTCGGCGGGCGGTACGGCGGTCGCCCAGGACCTTCAGCAGCAGCTCCAGGAGAAGCAGCAGAAGCTCGAGCAGGCCAAGGAGCGCAAGGGCGTCCTCACCACCGAGATCTCGCGCTACACCAAGCGCATCAACCAGCTGCGCGGCGAGGTCGCCACGCTTCGCAACCGCGAGGCGATCGTCCGCGCGCGCCTCGCCAGGACCGAGCGCCGGCTTGAGCTCGAGCGCGAGCACCTCCAGCGCCTGCGTGAGCGGCTCAAGCGCTCGCTCAAGGTCCTGCGCGAGCGGCTCGTCGAGATCTACAAGTCGGATGAGCCCGACGCGCTGACGGTGATCCTCGATTCGAGTGGGTTCGACGACCTCGTCAGCCGCTACGAGTACCTGACCCGCATCCAGGATCAGGACGCGAGCATCGTCCACCGCGTGCGCGACCTGCGCGACGAGGCGCGCGAGACCGTGGAGCGGGTGAGGGCGGCGCGCGACGAGATCGCGGCGCGCAAGGCCGAGCTCGAGCGCACGCGCCAGCAGCTCGAGGCCCGCCAGGCCGAGCTCGACGCGGTGCGCGACCGCAAGGCGGCCGCGCTCGACTCGGTCGAGGAGCACATCCACGAGTACGAGGGCGACATCAGCAAGCTGAACGCGCAGATCCAGGCTCAGCTCCAGGCCGCGCAGGCCTCCACCACCGAGTCGGATCCGCTGCCCGCGGGCCCGATCCGCAACGGGTCGAGCGGGATGATCTGGCCGGTGAACGGCCCGGTAGTCTCGCCGTTCGGTCCGCGCTGGGGGCGCCTGCACGCCGGCATCGACATCGCCGTGCCCGCCGGGACGCCGATCCGCGCCGCGAAGGCGGGCCGGATCGTGATCGCCGCGCCCACCAGCGGCTACGGCAACTACACGTGCATCGACCACGGCGGCGGGCTCTCCACGTGCTACGCGCACCAGTCGAGCTACGCGGTCACCTCGGGCTCGGTTTCCCAGGGCCAGGTGATCGGGTACGTGGGGTGCACTGGACACTGCTACGGTGACCACCTACATTTCGAGGTCCGGGTGAACGGCGCGCCCGTCGACCCGATGGGGTACTTGTAGGGACGAGCCGCGGAAGTCCGGGCAGGAAGCTCGGTAACAGACGAGCGGAAGGAATCGCTAAAGGGAAGAGAGGCGCCTGACGATAGAGCGGTGAATTCGCCGTTTCCGGCAGGCCAAGGCACATGGAATCGTCCGTCGCGCAGACCCCACGACTCGCCCATTCCGGACCGCTTCGCGCCTATCTGGCGGGCTCCGGCGCCACCGTCGCCCTGATCGCCGCCGCGATCGTCGCGTTTTTGGGCGTGGCCGCGTTCGTCGCTTTCGAGGGCATGCCTTTCGGCTCCGACGGATCCACCGACGCGACCGTGCAGATCGCGCCGGGCGCGCCCGAGGCGGCCGCCCTGGCCGCGAGCGCGGCCCCCGCCGCGGTCGCTGACGAGCCCGCGACGCCGAGCCCCGCCGCGATCGCCGAGATCGTCGACTCGCTCCCGCCGGGCGCGACGCCCGGCACGGGCTCGAACGGCGGCCCCGAGAACCTCGTCCCGGACGTCCCCGGCGTCGAGCCCCCGGGTCCGGGCGAGCCCCCGACCGTGACCCCTCCGCCGGTCTCGTCGCCCAGCGGGGCGCTCGGCAACACCGTCGGCAACCTCGAGAACACGGCTGGCAACCTCGGGCTAAACCTGCCGCTCACGCAGCTCACCGACCCGGTCACGCAGCCGCTCGACAAGGCGGTCACCGGGACGCTCGACAAGGTCGGCGGCTTGCTCGGCAACCCCAACCTCGGCACGAACGCGACCAAGGGCCTGAACGGGCTGACCAACGGCCTGCTCGGCAAGGGCGGGGTCGTCGACGGCCTGCTCGGCGGCAAGCCCTGATCCGGCTCCCGGCTGCGTCGCGGCGTCAGGCGCCGGGCGTGTGCGCGGGCAGGTTGCGCTCGAGCCAGTGCAGGGCCGTGCCCTGGAGTTCCGCGTCGTGCTGCACGGAGCGGTGGTGACCGCCCGGGACGACGATCAGCTTCTTCGGCGCGCCGGCGCGGGCGTGCAGCTCCTCCGAGAGCGAGGCCGGAACGCGCTCGTCCCCGCGGGCGTGAAGCAGGATGAGCGGCTTGGGCGCGACGAGCGCCACGGCCTCGCGCAGGTCGTGCTCGGCTAGCCAGGCGGCGAGCTCCTCCCTGGCGCGCTCACCGGCGCGGAACGCGAAGTCGCCCGAGCGCACGCCGCGCAGGAGCTGCTCCTCGCCCGCCGGGCAGATCGCGATCGCCCCCGCGATCGAGGGGGAGGTGGCGGCCGCGTGGATCGCGAGGTTGCCGCCCATGCTCGAGCCGCGCACGCACACGCGGGCCCCGTCGACGTCCGGGCGCTCGGCGAGGAAACGGGCCATCCGGCCCACGTCGGCGAGGGCGCCGGGATCCATCTCGTCGGCCGACTCGCCGTGCCCGCGCTGGTCGTAAGCGAGCGCCGCCCAGCCTGCAGCAGCGCAAAGCCGCGCGAAGTCGGCATGATTCTCCTTGCGCGAGCCGGCGCCGTGAAGGATGAGCATCGCGGGCCAGGGACCCTCGCCCTCCGGCAACCACAGCCAGTACGGGCGACCCTGGTGAACCCCCCGCTCGCTCGGGGGCCGCGGAGGCGTGAGCGTTGGGCTCGGCATCGTCTGTGGATAATGACCGCCGCCATGGAGACGACAACCAAAGCGAACCCGGTCGAGAGCTCGGCCGTCTATCCGCTCGGGAGCCGCGTGAACGAGCGCGGCCACCTCGAAGTGGGCGGCTGCGACGTGGTCGAGCTCGCCGCCGAGTTCGGCACGCCCGCCTACGTCTACGTCGAGGACGACATGCGGGCTCGCGCGCGCGCCTACAAGGACGCGTTCGCAGCGCGCACCGACGACTACGAGATCCTGTTCGCCTCGAAGGCGGCGCCGTTCACGGCGGCGTATCGGGTCTTCGCCGAGGAGGGGCTCTCCGTAGACGTCGCCTCGGGCGGCGAGCTGCACATGGCGCTGCGCGCGGGTTTCCCGCCGGAGCGCATCTACCTGCATGGCAACAACAAGACGGACGCCGAGCTGCGTTACGCGGTCGAGGCTGGCGTCGGCCACATCATCTGCGACTCGTTCGACGAGATCCGGCGCCTGGATGCGATGCTCGACCGCCCGCAGGACGTGCTGATCCGGGTCACGCCGGGCATCAAGGCCGACACCCACTCCTACATCCAGACCGGGCAGCTCGACTCGAAGTTCGGCTTCGGGCTCGAGGACGGGCTCGCGGCGAAGGCGGTCGAGGAGGTGCGCGCCTCCCGGCATCTGCGGCTCGTCGGCCTGCACGCGCACATCGGCTCGCAGATCTTCGAGCTCGAGCCCTACGTGCGGGCGATCGAGGCGCTGGGCACGCTTGCCGACGCCGAGATCAGGCTGCTGAACGTGGGCGGCGGCTTGGGCATCGCCTACACCGCGGAGGACTCCCCGCCCTCGATCGAGACGTACGTGGACGTCAAGGTGGCCGGGGTGCGGCGCGTGTTCGAGGGGCGGGTGCCGCGCATCCTGATCGAGCCCGGGCGCTCGCTCGTGGGGAACGCGGGCCTGACCCTCTACACCGTCGGCACCCTCAAGGAGATCCCGGGCGTGCGGACCTACGTGGCGGTCGACGGTGGCATGTCGGACAATCTGCGCCCGATGCTCTACGGGGCTCGGTACGAGGCGCTGATCGCGAACCGGGCGAACGCCCCCGCGGACACGCTGGTCACGGTCGCGGGCATGCACTGCGAGTCGAGCGACATGATCGTCCGCGACGCGCGGGTCGCAGCGCCGCGCTTGGGCGACGTGCTCGTCACGCCGGCCACCGGCGCCTACGGCTACGCGATGGCCTCGAACTACAACGGCGTCCCGCGCCCGCCGGTGATCTTCGTCAAGGACGGCGACGCGCGCGTCGTCGTGCGCCGCGAGACCTGGGACGACCTCGTCGCCCGCGACGTCGAGTGACCGAAATCGCGCGCATCGGCCTGCTGGGGAAGGGCACCGTCGGCGGCGCCTTCTACGAGCTCGTGCGCGAGCGCGCCGACTACGTGGCGGCGATCTCCGGCAAGCGCCCGGAGATCGCTGGGGTGCTGCGGCGCAGCGAGGGCGACTTCGAGGCGATCCTCGCCGGCTCGGACATCGTCGTCGAGCTCATGGGCGGAACCGACCCGGCGCGCGAGTACGTGCTGCGGGCGCTCGGGTCCGGCAAGCACGTCGTCACCGCCAACAAGCAGCTGCTCGCCCAGTATGGCGACGAGCTGTTCGAAGCCGCGCGCTCAAACGGCGTGCAGCTGCGGTTCGAGGCAGCGGTCGCAGGGGTCGTGCCGGTGATCCGCGTGATCCAGGAGAGCCTCTCGGCGACCGAGATCACCAAGGTCTTCGGGATTGTCAACGGGACGACCAACTTCATCCTCACGGAGATGGCGCGCACCGGCGCGACCTTCGAGGAGGTTTTGGCGCGCGCCCAGGAGCTGGGTTACGCGGAGGCTGACCCCACCGACGACGTCGGCGGCGCGGACGCGGCGGCGAAGATGGCGATCCTCGCGCGGCTCGCCTTCCACACGCCGGTGAGCCTCGACGATGTCTCGTACGAGGGCATCACCGACATCCGCCCCGAGGACATCGCGCACGCGAAGCAGTTCGGGCTCTCGCTGAAGCTGCTCGGGGTGGCCGAGCTGCGCGACGGCGGCCTTAGCGTGCGGGTCTTCCCCTGCTTCCTCTACAGCGGCCACCCGCTCGCCCCCGTCGAGGGCCCGTTCAACGCGGTCATGGTCGAGGCGCCGGCGATCACCGAGATCACGATGTCGGGCCCGGGCGCGGGCGGGGTGGAGACGGCGACGGCCGTGCTCGGCGACGTCGTCTCGATCCTCTCTGGCGAGGCGCCGGTGCACCAGGCGACGCGGCGGCTGGAGATCGTGCGCGACGTGGCCTCTTCGTTCTACCTGCACCTCGAGGTCGCCGACCGGCCGGGCGTGCTCGCTGCGGTCGCGGACGTCTTGGGCCGCAACGACGTCTCGGTGCGCAGCGTCGTCCAGCACGGGCAGGGCGACGAGGCGCGCCTCGTGATGGTCATGCACGAGTGCCCGGAGAGCCGCTTCTACGCCGCGCTGCGGGAGATCGAGAGCCTGGACTTTTTGCGCGGCACCCCGCGGGCCATCCGCGTGATCGAAGAGGAGTTCGTGTGAGCCCAGTCCCGCTCATCGAGCGCTACCGCGACGCGCTCCCGCTCGAGCCCGATGACCCGGTCATCAGCCTGAACGAGGGCTCGACGCCGCTCATCGAGGCACCGGTGATCTCGGAGATGGTCGGCGCGCGGGTGCTGCTCAAGTTTGAGGGCGCGAATCCGACCGGCTCTTTCAAGGACCGGGGCATGACCGTCGCCGTCTCGCGGGCGGCGGGCCGGGGCGCCGAGGCGGTGATCTGCGCGTCCACCGGCAACACCGCGGCCAGCGCGGCGGCCTACGCGGCGCGCGCCGGGGTGCGCGGCGCGGTGATCGTGCCCGAGGGCAAGATCGCCATCGGCAAGCTCGCCCAGGCGCTCATGCACGGCGCCCGGGTGATCGCGCTGCGCGGCAACTTCGACGACGCCCTGCGCATCGTGCGCGAGCTCGCCGATCGGCACCCGATCGAGCTCGTCAACTCGGTGAACCCGTACCGCATCGAGGGCCAGAAGACCGCGGCGTTCGAGGTGATCGACGAGCTGGGCGAGGCCCCCGACGCGCTCGCGATCCCGGTGGGAAACGCCGGCAACGTGACCGCGTGGAACCGCGGTTTCGCCGAGCGCGGGGCGCGCCCGATCCTCTACGGCTTCCAGGCCGAGGGCGCCGCGCCGCTGGTCGCCGGCCACCCGATCCCCAACCCCGAGACGGTGGCCTCGGCGATCCGCATCGGCAACCCCGCGCGCTGGGAGGAGGCCATGGAGGCGATCACCTCCTCGCGCGGGCGGATCGCCGCGGTCTCCGACGAGCGCATCCTCGCCGCCTACCACCTGCTCGCCGAGCGCGAGGGCGTCTTCTGCGAGCCGGCGTCGGCCGCGTCCGTCGCCGGCATCCTGGAGCACGGCCTGCCCGTGGCGGAGGACCAGCCGCGGCCCGAGATCGTCGTTTGCGTGCTCACCGGCCACGGCCTCAAGGACCCCGACACCGCCCTGGGCAACGCCCCCGCCGTGATCCCGTGCGACGCGGAGCTGGCGGCGGTGGAGCGGGTCGTGTTCGACTGAACCGCGGCGTAGCGGCGCCCAGGGGCGTCGGGGATGGGGCGGCGAAGGCGGGGAGGTGCGCGTCGTTGTGGCGGACTCGTGGGGACCCCGATGCCCCAATCCGCGATTTCTCCGACGGGGCCGTAGTTATCGCGGAATCGCGAGAGGGGGTTTCGCGAGTCCGCGATAGTGACGATGGGGTCGTAGATATCGCACATTTGCGATGCGGGATGGCGGCGCGGTCGCTCGAAGTCACCGGCTCGCGCGCCTTTCCCCACACGCCGCGCGCCATGCGTGCGCCCTGGCGCGCCACGCTGGCGCCGTGCTTCGCGCCCTCGCCAGCATGCTGGTCCCGCCGCGGTGCGCGATCTGCGCCGCCGCGGTCTCGCCCGACGATCGCATCTGCTCGAGCTGCGCCCGCGAGCTCGACGGCCTCGGGCCGGTGCGCTTCCGGCTCGGCGCGCTCGAGGTGGTGAGCGCGACCCGGTACGAGCGGGTCGCGCGGCAGCTCGTGGCGCGGCTCAAGTTCTCGGGCCGGCTGGCGCTCGCCGAGCCGGCCGCCGAGGCGATGGTGCGGGCGCTGCCGGAGGACGCCGCGGGCGCGGTGCTCGTGCCGGTGCCCGCGGCGCCCTCGCGCGCGCGGTGGCGGGGGTTCGACGTCGCGTGGCTGCTCACCGGCCTCGTCGCCGATCGTGCGGGGTTGCCCGCGCGTAGCTGCCTGCGCCGGGTTGACGGCCCGCGGCAGGTCGGCCGCTCGCGGATCGAACGGCTGCGCCAGGGCCCGGCGGTCGCCGCCACGCCGGCCGCGGCCGAGCTGGTGGGCCGGAACGCGATCGTCGTCGACGACGTGGTCACCACCGGGGCGACCCTGAGCGCCTGCGCGAACGCGCTGCGCGCCGCCGGGGCGGCGAGTGTGCGCGGTCTCACATTCGCGCGCTCCGAAGGGCTTGGCGGCAGCCTCCGCGCGGCGTAGCATCCAAGTCCCAGCACCCAAAGCGAAGGAGGCGCCAGTGCGCATCGAAGTCAGGGGCCGCAACGTCGAGGTCACGGACGAGCTTCGGGAGCACGTACGAAAGCGGTTCGCCCGCCTCGCACGGCAAGTCTCCGAACTGGCGACGCTGGAGGTCGAGCTCGCCGAGGAGCGCAACCCGCGCGTCGCGAACGGCAAGGTCGCCGAGGCCACGCTCTACCTCAAGGGGGTCACGTTGCGGGCGGCGGAGTCCTCGCCGGAGATGGTCCACTCGATCCACGAGGTAGCCGAGAACCTGCGCCGGCAGGTGAAGCGCCATCGCGAGCTGCGGCGCGGCCGCGCGCGCACGCGTCGCGCCTTCGCGCGCCTGCGCCGCAACGAGGCCTAGCCCGGGACCGCTCTAACCGGCGAGCGCGGCGCGGGCGAACTCGACGTCGGCGCGCAGGGCCTCCGGGTCGCGGGGCGTCTCGACGATCACCGGCGCCTCGGCGGCGACGACCATATGACGCAGCGCGTCGAGGTCGATCCGGCCCGCGCCGATGTTCGCGTGCCGGTCAGCGCCGGTGCCGGGCGGGTCGCGCGAGTCGTTGAGGTGCAGCAGGTCGATGCCGCCCGTGATCGCGCGGGCGCGCTCGACCGCGTCGGAGAGGTCCTCGCCGGCCGCGTGGGCGTGGCAGGTGTCGAAGCAGAAGCCGATCTCGACGTCGCTTTTGGCGACGCTGACCGCATCCCAGAGCTTCGCGAGCGCGTCGAAGCGCCGCGCGACGGCGTTCTCGCCGCCCGCGGTGTTCTCGAGGAACACGGGCACCTCGGACTCGAGTTGCTCGAGCGTGCGGGTCCAGCGCGACACGCCCTCGTCGATCCCGTCCTCCGCGTGCCCGGGGTGGACGATCACCGCCAGCGCGCCCACCTCGGCCGCGGCCTCGCACGTCTGCTGCAGGATCTTCCGCGACCCGTAGCGCACGTTCGGCTTCGGCGAGCAGACGTTGATCAGGTACGGGGCGTGCACGTAGATCCCGAGCTCCGACGCGCGCAGCTGCGCCGCGTCCTCGCGCGGCGGCGGCTTCTCCCAGCCCTGCGGGTCAGACAGAAAGAGCTGGACGATCTCGGCGCCCACCTCCTCGGCCTCCGCGATCGGGTCGCGTCCCCAGATGTGCGCTCCAACCGACGGGGTCATTGGAGGGGCAGCATAGGCGGGTGGGCGCTCGGTTGGTCCCCGGCGGCGCGGGCGCGCGCGCCGCGCCCCGCCGGACTTGGCGGCTGGGCACAGCCCGGTACCCTGCTCATTGATGGCAAGGGGAATCATCGATCGCGCCCTGCGCCTGGGTGAGGGGCGAAAGCTCAAGGAGTTCCAGCGCAAGGTTGCGCGCATCAACGAGCTCGAGCCCGAGATGGAGCTCCTCACCGACGAGGAGATCCGCGCCGAGGCGGATGCGCTGCGCGAGCGTGCCCGCAACGGCGAGCCGCTCGACGATCTGCTGCCCGAGGCGTTCGCGCTCTGCCGCGAGGCCGCGCGGCGCACGCTGGGCCAGCGCCACTACGACGTGCAGCTCATCGGCGCGATGGTGCTGCACGACGGCGCGATCGCCGAGATGAAGACCGGCGAGGGCAAGACCCTCACCGCTACCCCCGCCGTCTTCCTCAACTCGCTCGCGGGCGACCCCGTCCACGTCGTGACGGTGAACGACTACCTCGCCCGCCGCGACGCGGAGTGGATGCTGCCCGTCTACCGCGCGCTCGGGGTGAGCGTCGGGGTGATCCAGGCCCAGATGAGCGCCGCCGAGCGCCGCCGCATGTACGCGTGCGACGTCACCTACGGCACGAACTCCGAGTTCGGTTTCGACTACCTGCGCGACAACATGGCGACGCGCATCGAGGACTGCGTCCAGCGCGAGCACCACTTCGCGATCGTCGACGAGGTCGACAACATCCTCATCGACGAGGCGCGCACGCCGCTGATCATCTCGGGCCAGCCCGAGCAAGCGGCCGACCTCTACTACACGTTCGCCCGGCTCGCCAAGCAGATGGAGGGGCGCGAGATGAAGCCGAAGCTCAAGTCGCTCGGCGAGACCCGCGACACCTCCCAGGCCGACTACGACTACGAGTACGACGAGAAGCACAAGACGGTCGCGCCGACCGAGCGCGGCGTCGCCAAGGCGGAGAAGTTCCTCGGCGTCGAGAACCTCTACACGTCCGAGAACGGCACCCTCGTCAACCACCTGATCCAGGCGCTCAAGGCCGAGTCGCTCTACAAGCGCGACAAGGACTACGCGGTCATCGACGGCGAGGTGATGATCATCGACGAGTTCACCGGCCGCATCCTCGAGGGGCGCCGCTGGTCCGAGGGCCTACACCAGGCGATCGAGGCCAAGGAGGGCGTGCGGATCCGCGAGGAGAACCAGACGCTCGCGACGATCACCCTCCAGAACTACTTCCGCCTCTACGAGAAGCTCTCCGGGATGACCGGCACGGCCCTCACCGAGGCCACCGAGTTCATGAAGATCTACAAGATGCCGGTGGTCGAGATCCCCACCCACCGGCCGATGATCCGCCAGGATCACAACGACCAGATCTACAAGACCAAGCAGGGGAAGTGGAAGGCGGTCATCAAGGAGGTCGCCGAGCGCCACGAGCGCGGTCAGCCGATCCTCGTCGGCACGGTCTCGGTCGAGGTCTCCGAGATGCTCTCCGAGGAGTTCAAGCGGCGGGGCATCGAGCACGTCGTCCTGAACGCGAAGCCCGAGCACGCCGCCCGCGAGGGCGAGATCATCGCCCAGGCGGGCCGCCTCGGCGCCGTCACGATCGCGACCAACATGGCGGGCCGCGGCGTCGACATCAAGCTCGGCGGCGACCCGGAGGGCCTGGTGCGCGCCGAGCTGCGCAAGAAGGGCCTGGGGCCCGGCGACGAGGGCTACGACGAGGCGTTCAACGAGCTTTTGCCCGAGTTCGAGGAGCGCTGCCGCGAGGAGGGCGAAAAGGTTCGCGAGCTCGGCGGCCTGTTCATCTGCGGCACCGAGCGCCACGAGTCGCGGCGCATCGACAACCAGCTCCGTGGCCGCGCCGGCCGCCAGGGTGACCCGGGCGAGTCCCGGTTCTTCCTCTCCGCGGAGGACGACCTCGTCCGCCTCTTTGCCGGCGACCGCATCTACCGGATCCTCGACCGCCTCGGCCCGGTCGATGAAGAGGGCGAGGAGTACCCGCTGGAGGCCAAGATGCTCACGAAGCAGATCGAGGCGGCCCAGAAGAAGGTCGAGCAGCAGAACTTCTTGATCCGCAAGCGCGTCCTCGAGTACGACGACGTGATGAACGAGCAGCGCCGGGTGATCTACAAGTACCGGCGCGAGGTCCTCGAGGGCCGCGACATGTCGGAGGTCGCCCGCGAGCAGGTCGCCGACGTCGTCACCCGCCTCGTCGAGGAGTACACGCCAGGCGACATCTTCGAGGACTGGGACCTGGCCGGCCTGCAGGCCCAGGCGAGCTCGATCTGGCCGCTGGGCGTCGACCTCTCCGAGCTCGACCCGACCAGCTCGAGCCGCGAGGGGATCATCGACATGCTGATCGCCGACGCGCTCGCCGCCTACGACAAGCGCGAAGAGGAGCTGGGCAGCGACGTCATGCGCTGGCTCGAGCGCCAGATCCTCCTGCAGATCATCGACAACCGCTGGCGCGAGCACCTCTACGAGATGGACTATCTGCGCGAGGGTATCCACCTCCGCGGCTTCGCGCAGATCGATCCGCTCGTCGCCTACAAGAACGAGGGCTTCGCCATGTTCGAGGAGCTCATGAACTCGATCTGGCAGGAGTTCGCCCGCGTGATCTTCCATGTCGAGGTGAACGTCGAGCCCGAGCAAGCGGAGCTCTTCCAGGGCCGGCGCCAGCCCCGCGACGTGAGCTACTCGGGAGGCAACCCCGACGAGCAGCCGTCGGCGCTGCGCGACCCGGCCGCGGCCGCCTCGGCCGCCGGGGTCTCGGTCGCGGGCGAGCAGCCCGCCGAGCCCTCAGGCAACGGCCAGAGCGGCCCGCCGCAGACCGGCACGATCGTCAAGTCCGAGCGCGAGAAGATCGGGCGCAACGAGCCGTGCTGGTGCGGCTCAGGCAAGAAGTTCAAGAACTGCCACGGTAGATAGCCGCCAGCTTCCAGCTTCCAGCTTCCAGCTGCCAGCTGCCAGCTAGGCCGCGGCACGCCCGGAAGCCCCAACCGGCGACCGGCGACCGGCGACCCGGGCCAACACCAGCCCCACATCAACCACCAGCAAAGCTGGCCGCTGGAAGCTGGCGGCTGGCAGCTGCCAGCTTTAATGCTTCTCATGCAGCAGGTTGAGCTGGCGCGGCGGTTTATCGATGCGTTCAACGGGCGCGATCTCGATGCGTTCGTCGAGACGTTGCATCCCGACGTTGAGATTCATGGGATGCGGGGGACGCGGCGGGGACGCGAGGAGGCGCGCGAGTGGGCGACGCGCCCGCGCGGTGGCGTTCAGCAGAACATCGTCGTCGAGGAGATGCGCGAGCGGGGCGATGCCGTGCTCGCGCTGGTCGTCCGGGAGTGGTGGTGGGACGAGTCCGAGCCCGGCGGCGGCGAGCTCGCCGGCACCGACGTGATGGCCTGGCTGTTTCGCTTCGCCGACGGGCTGATCCGCGAGTGGCGCCCGTTCGAGAACCGGGCCGAGGCCGAGGAGCGCTTCCAGGCGGTCGCCGCGGCCTCGTAGAGTTGTTGGCGACATGGCCGAGACGGTTCCGATCGAAGACGTAGGCGCGCGCATCGAGGGGGCACGCGAGGGGCTCAAGCTGCTCGCGGACTACCTTTGACCCCGCTGAGCTCGAGCGGACCGTCGCACACCTAGAGGAGGAGATGCAGCGGCCCGGCTTCTGGGACGACCAGGAGCAGGCCGCGAAGACCTCGGCCGAGCACGCCCGCGTGCAGCGGCGGCTCGAGTCGTTCCGCGCGTTGGAGCGCGACGTCGGCGACCTCGAGGAGCTCGCCGAGATGGCCGACGAGGACCCGGAGATCCGCGCCGAGCTCGAGGGCCAGCTGGCCTCCGTCGAGCGGCGCCTCGCCGAGCTCGAGGAGTCGCGACTCTTCCAGGGGCAGTACGACGCGGGCGACGCGGTGGTGACGATCCGCTCCGGCGCGGGCGGCACCGACTCCCAGGACTGGGCGGAGATGCTGCTGCGCATGTACCTGCGCTGGGCCGAGCGCCGCGGCTTCGACGTGGAGATGAAGGAGGCGTCGGAGGGCGAGGAGGCGGGCATCAAGTCCGCTACCTTCCTTGTGCACGGCGAGAACGCCTACGGGCTGTTCGCCGCCGAGCGCGGCGTGCACCGGCTCGTCCGCATCTCGCCCTTCGACTCGCAGGCGCGCCGGCACACCGCGTTCGCGCAGGTCGACGTCGCCCCCCTCGTCGACGACGAGGTCGAGGTCGAGATCGACGAGGACGAGTTGCGCATCGACACCTACCGGGCCTCAGGCGCCGGCGGCCAGCACGTGAACAAGACCGACTCCGCCGTGCGCATCACGCACCTGCCGACCGGCATCGTGGTGCAGTGTCAGAACGAGCGCTCGCAGAGCCAGAACAAGGCGACGGCGATGCGCCTGCTGCGGGCGAAGCTCCTCGAGGAGGAGGAGCGCAAGCGCGCCGAGGCGCTCGCGGCGGAGCGCGGTGAGCAGAAGTCGGCGGAGTGGGGGTCGCAGATCCGCAGCTACACCCTGCATCCCTCGCAGCGCGTCAAGGATCACCGCACGGGCTACGAGGTGGGCGACGCGAACCGCGTCCTCGACGGCGACCTCGACGGGTTCGTCCGCGAGTATCTGCATCAGAACGCGGCTGGCTAGCAGCCCCGAGGTAACGGGCGACCGGCGACCCAGTCCAACGCCAGCCGCACATCAACCACCAGCAAGCTGGCAGCTGGTAGCCAACCCAATACGGGGTACCGTAGGCATATGGCGATCAAGGTGGCCGTCGGTGTGTCGAGGGACCTCGATGCCGTGGCCGCCATCGACGACGCCGCGGAGCAGGTCCGCGAGGAGCTGGGCGGCACGCGCCCGGACCTCTGCCTGCTGTTCGTCGGGGCCCCGCACCTCGAGCACGGCGAGGCGGTCGTCGCCGTCGCCCAGGACGCGCTGCGCCCGCGGGCGCTGATCGGCTGCGGCGCCGGCGGGGTGGTCGGCGGGCGCCGCGAGATCGAGGACGGGCTCGGCGCTGTGGTCTGGGCGCTCTCCGCGCCGGACGGCATCTTCGACGTGCGTCACCTTACGACCGAGCCGCTCGAGAGCGCGATCGCGCTTGGCGGGCTGCCCGACGATCCCAGCGAGTACGGCGACGCCATGGTCGTGCTGGCCGACCCGCACACGTTCTCGGCCGACGCGCTGCTCGAGCACCTGAACGAGGTCCGCCCGGGGATGCCGGTGCTCGGCGGGCTCGCCTCGGCGTCTGCGCCCGGCTCCGCTTCGCTGTTCATCGACGGGGTGGTCGTCGACGAGGGCGCCGTCGTCTGCTGCATGAGCGGCGTGCCGATCATCCCCTGCGTCTCGCAGGGCGCTGCTCCCGTCGGGCCTGAGATGACCGTCACGGCCGCCGAGGGCAACGTGATCGCCGAACTCGCCTCCAAGCCCGCCCTCGAGCGGCTGCGCGACGCGATCGAGGCGCTCGACGCGCGAGAGCGCCAGCTGGCTGCCGAGGGGCTTCTGCTCGGCGTCGTGATCGACGAGAACAAGCCCGAGTACGAGCGCGGCGACTTCCTCGTGCGGCCGATCGTGGGCGCCGATCCCGAGACCGGGACGATCACCGTCGCCGAGCGCGTGCGCGTCGGCCAGACCGTGCGCCTACACGTCCGCGACGGCGCGTCTGCCGACCTCGACCTGAGCGACGCGCTCACCCTGCAGTCGCAGGCGCTCGGGGCGGGCGGCGCCGCGGGGGCGCTGCTGTTCACCTGCAACGGCCGCGGCCAGCACATGTTCGCGATCCCCGACCACGACGCCACGGCCGTGAGCGACGCGCTCCGGGCGCCCACGGGCGGGTTCTTCTGCGCGGGCGAGATCGGCCCGGTCGGCGGGCGCAACTTCCTGCACAGCTTCACGGCGACGATGGCCGTGTTCCCGCGCGAGTAGCTGTCCCGGGAACCCCCGGGTCAAGAACTAAGCTGCGCCGCGTGGAGCAGGAGACGATCGCTGCCGTCGTCGCCCGCGCGCTCGCCGAGGACCTGGGCGACGCAGGTGACGTGACCGCGGAGGCGGTGGTGCCCGAGGACGCCCGCGCCCGGGCGCGCATCCTCCAGAAGGAGCCCGGCGTGCTCTTCGGCCTGGACGCCGCCGCCGAGGCGTTCGCGCAGTGCGGCGCCGAGAGCTTCGACCGGCTCGTGGTCGAGGGGCAGTGGCGCTCGGCGGTGCCCGTCGAGGTGGCCGTGGTCAGCGGGCCGGCGCGCGCGCTGCTCGCCGCCGAGCGGACCGCGCTCAACCTCCTCTGCCACCTCTCCGGCATCGCGACGCTCACCGCCCGCTACGTCGATGCGGCTCGTGCGGGCGGCGGGGCGACCGTGCTGGACACGCGCAAGACGCTGCCCGGCCTGCGCGCGCTGGAGAAGGCGGCCGTGGTCGCGGGCGGCGGCGCCAACCACCGCATGGGCCTCTACGACGCGATCCTGATCAAGGAGAACCACGCCGCGATCGCGGGCGGCGTCGGCGCCGCCGTGCGCGCGTGCCGCGCGGCGCGCCCCGACCTGCCGATCGAGGTCGAGTGCAGGGACGGCGCCGAGGTCGCGGAGGGGATCGCCGCGGGTGCGGATCGCCTGCTGCTCGACAACATGAGCACGGACGAGCTGCGCGCCGCCGTCGAGGCGCGCGACCGGGCCCGCGCGGAGTCCGGCGACGCGCCGGAGCTCGAGGCCTCGGGCGGGGTGACCCTGAAGACCATCGGCGCGATCTCGGCGACCGGCGTCGACTACGTGTCGGTCGGCGCGCTCACCCACTCCGCGCCGGCCCTCGACCTGAGCATGCTCCTCGAGCCCGCGTGAGCGACGAGCGCACCACCCGCGACGCGACCACCCGGCCCGCCCAGGGCGCGGAGGGGCCGCGCGCGCTGCGCCCGGGTGAGGAATTCGCCGGCTACCGGATCGAGGCCGAGCTCGGCCGGGGCGGGATGGGCGTCGTCTACCGGGCGCGCCACCTCGCCCTCGCCCGCGAGTGCGCGCTGAAGCTGATCGCCGCCGACCTCGCCGCGGACGAGCGGTTCGTCGCGCGCTTCCGGCGCGAGTCGCGGCTGGCCGCCTCGATCGAGCACGCCAACGTCGTCCCGGTCTACGACGCCGGGGAGGAGCGGGGCGTACCGTTCATCGCGATGCGCCTCATCGCGGGCGACGACCTCGCCGCGCTGGTGGAGCGCGAGGGCCCGCTCGAGCTCGAGCGGGCCGGGCGCATCGTGCGCCAGCTCGCCGCCGGGCTCGACGCGGCCCACTCGCGCGGCCTCGTGCACCGCGACGTGAAGCCGCACAACGTCCTGATCGAGCGAGGCCCGGGCGGCGAGCGCGCCTATATCACCGACTTCGGCATCGGCCGGTTCAGCGACGCCCCCACCGAGCTCACGGGGACGGGCGAGTTCCTCGGCAGCCCGGACTACGTCGCCCCGGAGCAGATCGAAGGCGCCTCCTCGGACCACCGCGCCGACGTCTACTCGCTGGCCGCGGTCGCGTACTACCTGCTCACCGGCAGCCCGCCGTTCCCCAACCGCAGCGAGGCGGCGAAGCTGGTCGCCCACTGCAAGGCCGATCGGCCGCGGCCCTCGCGCGAGCGCGCGCGCCTGCCGATGGCCGTCGACCGCGTGATCGCGCGCGGCATGGCGATCGACCCGGCTAACCGCTACCGGACCGCGGGCGAGTTCGCGCGGGCGCTGGAGCAGGCGCTCGGCGGGCACACGCGCCGGCAGGCGATCGCCGGGACGGCGCTGATCCTCGCGGCGCTGGGCGCGGTCGCCGCGGCGATCATCGTCACGGCGCCCGAGCCCGGGAGTCCGCCCACGCCCGACGTGCGGGTGACGCCGATCCGGGCGGGTGCGGGTCCCGTCGCGGTGGCGCAGGGCGACGAGCGCATGTGGGTCGCGAACCGCGGCGACGGCACGATCACCGGCATCGACCCGCGCCGCGACCGCCCTGACCGCCGGATCGAGCTGGGGCCGGGCACAAGGCCGGTCTCGATCGAGGTCGCGTTCGGGTCGGTGTGGGTGGCCGACGGCGCGGGCGGCGCGGTCCTGCGCGTCGACGCGGACGAGGGGACGGAGCCCGTGGAGATCCCCGTCGGCGCCGAGCCCTCCGACCTGGTCGCGGGGCGGCGGAGCCTCTGGGTCGCCGTCGAGGGCGAGCCCGCCCTCGTGCGCGTGGACCCCGACTCGAACGCCGTCGACGCAACCGTGTCCTTGGCCGACGCCCCCAACTCCGTCGCCTACGCGGACGGCTACGTGTGGGCGGTGAGCCCGGACGGCGGCACGCTCGCCCGCGTCGACGCGCGCACGCTCCAGGCGCCTGAGGTGGTGGAGCTCGGCGGCCGCCCGAACGACGTCACGGTCGCGCACGGGATCGCGTGGGTGACCGACAACGAATCCGGCACCGTGCTGGCGGTGGACGCGGAGGCCCTCGAGGCGCGGGAAGGGCCGATCGAGGTCGGCGCGCGCCCACGCGGGATCGCCGCGGGCGCCCGCTGGGTGTGGGTCGCGGTCGCCGGCGAGAACGCGGTGGTCCGCATCGACGGGCCGCGGGCGCGCGTGCGCGGCCACCCGGTGCCGGTCGGCAGGGAGCCGGCGGACGTGGCGCTGGGCTTCGACTCGGGATGGACCGCGAACTTCGAGGCGCATACGGTGAGCCGGATCCGCTTCCCGGACGTGCCCCCGCGTCCGCCCGAGGGCGGGGGCGGCTAGGCTCGCCCCCTCTCAGGTGCGCTACTCGAGGAACCTGATCACGACGACCTGGCTCGCCTGGGCGAGCGCGCGCGACCCTGTCGAGGGCGAGATCGCCCGCGGCCTGGAGCGCGTCGGCCGCCACTACGGCGGCCTGCTTGCGACGCCGCCCGTCGCTTCGCACGCGACGGCCGGGCGGGTCGGCATCGCCGTCTGGGCCCCCGCCGACGCCCCGGGCGCCTGGCCCGCGTGGAGCGACGACGGCGAGGTGGTGCTCGCGAGCGCGTCGCCGCCGATGGGGAGGCGCCGGCTGATCGGCGCGCGGCCGATCGACGCCGCTCCGCCCGCGCTCGCCCGCGCGCTCCTGCGCGACCCCGCGAGCATGCGCCGCCTCGACCCGCCCGCGACCCTGGGCGCGCTGGACCGCGTCGGTGGCCGGCTCGTGCTCGGCAACGACCTTTTGGGATGCGGGCGGCTGTACGAGCTCGAGCATCCCGGCGGGGTCGTCTGGTCGAACCGGCTCGGTGCCCTGCCGCTGTTCGCCGGCACGGATCCCGAGCTCGACGAGCGCGCCTGGCGCGTGTTCGCGGCGACCGGCTGGTTCATGGGCGACGCGACGCCTCTGCGCGGCTGCCGGAAGGTCCCGCCCGGCGCGGCGATCGCCGTCGACCGGGAGGGCGCGGTCGAGCGCTCCAGCGAGGACCCGCGCGCCGCGCTCGTGCGCCCGCGCAAGCCGATGCTCCGCGCACGCTCGCGCCAGATCGCGATCGCCGCCGAGGAGGCGGCGGCGGACGTCGCGGGGCTGATGGCCGAGATCGCCGAGGTGTGGTCGGGGCCGATCTCGATCGCGCTCACGGGCGGGCGCGACTCGCGCGTCTCGGCGGCGGGTGCGGTGGCGAGCGGCGCCGCGGTGGTCTTCAACACCGGCGACCAGGTGCCGGGCGAGGTCGACACGGCGCGCGCTCTCGTGGCCGCCGCTCCGGGGGAGTTCGAGCACCGGGTCTTTCGCCCCGAGCCCGAGAGCGAGCCGGACGACGATCTCGTCGAGCGCGTGGCGCGCATCCACCTCGTCCACGACGGCATGCGCAACCCGCAGGAGGCCCGCCGTGCGACCGAGGTGCCGCACACGGAGCTCCCGCCGCCGACGGTGTCCGGCCACGGCGGCGAGCTCGGTCATGGCTTCTACTACGCGAACGCGGCGAAGCTCCGCCGGCTGCAGCGCGGCGGCGAGCGCGCGCTGCTCGCCCAGCTCGACCGCAACGCCCGTCGCAAGCACTCAGCGGCGCGCCCCGAGGCATACCGCGACTACTTGGAGGACTGCGAGCGCGTCCTGGAGCTGGGTCGCCGGTGGGGGCTGCGCGGGCCCGCTCTCCTCGACTTCTTCTACATGGCCGAGCGCCTGCCGCACCGCTCGGGGCTCGGCGCCCGCACCGCGCGCTACTCGGCGTGCGTGGTGCCCGGGTTCATCCGCGGCGCCTTCGACCTCGCGCCGCGCGACCGGCTGAGCGCGCGCCTGCACCGCGCGGTCGTCGCGCAGCTCGTGCCGGCCTGGGCGGAGATCCCGTTCTTCAGGGCGAGCGACGACTCCGAGCTGCCCGAGATCCACCGGCGGCGCGCCTGGGAGCGCGAGCGCGAGGCCGCCGTGCTCTCCGAGGTGATCGCGGCCGACGGCGCGTGGACCGAGATCTTCGACGCGGCGCGCGTCCGCGAGATGTGGAGTGAGCTTGAGGCGGGCGGCGGGTCGGCCGACTACGAGCACGTCCTCGACCGGATCGTGTGGCGCGAGGCGTACGAGCGCCACCTCGCCACCCTGCGCGCGGCGCTGCGCGACTGACGTCCCAGGGTGGAGTCGATTCGCCACCTAGGGTGCCTGGCGGGAGCCGAGCGCCTCGCGCACTGTTGCGCCCATGGTGGGGCGAGCATTGGCTCTCGCCGTCGTCGCGACTGCCGCCGGCGGCGCGCTCTGCGCCCAGGGCGCCTCCGTGGAGCGGGCGCCGGGCTCGGCCAAGGTGGCGACGAGCGGCAACTACTCGGAGCGCATCGACACGATCCCGATCCGCAAGCGGATCCGACGCTGGCACACGGCGATGGTGCTGGCGCCGCCCGAGCTGCCGCGGCTGCGGGCGACGGACAGATTGCGCATCTCGGCCGAGCTGCAGACGACCACGGACTGCACGAAGCGGCTCGAGCGCTGCGCGGGGCGCCCCCACCGGTGGAGCCCGACGGTCGCCACGCGCCTCGTGATCGCGGGCCCGGGCGGGCGGCGGGTGCTCGACCGCGACCGCCAGCGCTGCCGCCAGCGCCCCGGTGACCGCCAGCACCACTGCCCGGTGACACTCGGCTGGACGGAGCTGCGGCCCGCCGGGCCCGGGCGCCCATGCCGCCCGCGGCGCTGCCGGATCAAGGTGCTGGTCGCGGCGGCGAGCCCGCGGGCGACGGGGCGCGAGCGCCTGGTGATCGGCAGCCAGGACCCAGACGGCTCGATCGTGCACGACAAGGGCCGCATCAACGTGGTCAGGCTGCGCGGCGGGGCGGGGCCGCTCGCCGCCCGGGCGAGCAGCGCGCGGCTGGTCAACCGGGCGGTCCGGCCCGACCTTCGCAAGCGCGTGGTCCTGTCCGTCCGACTTGACGGGCTCGAGCGCGGCGAGAGCCTGGAGGTGAGCGCGCACGCGCGCGGCCACGTCGCTCACTTGCCCTACCCGGCGCTGATCGGCTCGCAGCTCATCCTGGCCGAATCGCCGCGCGACCGGGCCCCGGGCCCGTTCGTCCGCAGGGTCGCCTCGCTCGGCGGCGAGCTCAACGAGATCGCCGGCTCCAACTGCACCCAGGCGCAGACCCCGTGCCCGATCAGGCGCGTGGGCGTTCTGAGGATGCGGCGCGCGGCGCGGCGCGACGGGCGGCCCGTGCCGCTCTACGTCAACCTGGTGGTTCGCGCGATGGCCAAGCGGGCCGACCCGCAGCCGGGCGACGCCGTCCGCATCGAGAACGTGCGGGGGCTCCGGGTGAAACGCTACCCGGCACCTTGATCGAAATCGCGCGGGGTCACCACGCCGCTGCGCAGCGCGAGCTCCGCGAGGCGCACGCGCTTGCGGTTCTGGGGCAGCTCGGCGACCCCGAAGCGCTCGAACAGGTTGCGCATGTGGGCCTTCACCGCGTCGACGGTGAGGTGGAGCTCGGCGGCGATCTCGCGGTTTGTCGCGGGGGTGGCGAACTCGCTGCCGGTCGCGAACGGGCGGCAGAGGGCGATCAAGACGCGGCGCTGGGCGGGCGTTACGTCGGCGGCGTCGAAGGGGCCCCGGGCGGCGACGGTGCCCTCGGTTCCCGACTCCCGCGGGTCCCGGAAGACGATCAGCGTCTCCCCGACCAGGATCGCGTCGCCGTCGCGCAGCCGGCGCCGGGCGACGACGCGCTCGCCGCCCACGTAAGTGCCGTTGCGTGAGAGGCCGTCATCGGCGATCACCCAGGCGCCGCCGATCCGCTCGAGCTCCGCGTGCAGGCGCGAGACCCGCTCGTCGCCCGCGATCGTCACGTCGGCCTCGGCGTCGCGCCCGACGCTCAGCCGGCCGCGGTCGGGCAGCTCGAACAGCACGAGTTCGCCGTCCGCGTCGCGGTACTCGAGGAACGGACGTCCACGCCGCTGAGTCTCGATGCGGCGCTTGAGCTCGGTGGGAGTCAGGCGTCCCGTGGCGCCCGCCATGGCGTGAGCTTAAGCCGGGCCGGGCTCACTTGAGCAGGCGCGAGAGGCGGCGGTCCTTGAGCACGCGGCCGCCGGTCTGCTCGGCAGGGCAGTAGTTGGTTTGATGCTCGGCGAAGTACACGGCCTCGATGGTCGCGCCGCAGCGCGGGCAGGGCTTGCCCTCCTGCTTGTGCACCTTGAGGGGCAGCGGCATCTTGTTGGGCAGCTCGTCGCCGATGACCTCCTGGTAGTGGTCGATCGCGTCGCCGAGGACGTGGAGGGCGGCGTGCAGGCGCTCGATCTCCTCGGCGTCGAGCTCCGAGCCCTTCTTGAACGGCGAGAGCCTGGCCTCCCAGAGGATCTCGTCGACCCATTGCCTGCCGATGCCCGCGATCGTGCGCTGGTCGCGCAGCAGCGGGTGGAGGTGGCGCGGCTGGTCGATCGCCTTCGCGAAGTCTGCGAGCGGCGGCGCCGGCCACGCCTCGGGCCCGAGGGTGGCGACGATCTCGTCCCGCTCGAGCTCGCCGGCGCGCAGGAGCTTGGCCCAGGCGCGCTGCTTCGAGCCGAACTCGCGGAGGCGCAGCTCGCGGCCGTCGGCGAGCCGGATGAGCACGCGCGAGGCCCGGTCGCGGAGCGAGGCGCGCTTGTCGAAGGCCTGCAGGCGCCCCGCGGACATCAGGTGGACGAGCAGCTCGAGCTCGCCGTAGTCGTCCGCGGGCGAGTCGCTGAAGCGGACGATCGGCATCTTGCCGACGCGCCCCGTGCCCGTGATCGTGCGGCCCGCGAGCGCCGACAGCGGTGGGTCGATCGTCTTCAGCGCGACCATGCCGGGCGCCAGCGCGGACTCGACCTCGGCGCCCTCGAGCTGGGCGCCCAGGCGGCGGGCGACGATCTCGACCTCGGGAAGCTCGGGCACGGACTAAACTTTGACGCAGTTCATTCGCCGGGTTTGAGGCCGGTCATCCGAACCGGCACGGGCCAGCGAACATAGGAGCGATTGCCACCTGGCCTCGCCAGGGGCCGAAAGGCCTACCGACATGCAGGATTTGCAGGTACTCCAACCCCCCGCAACACCCGAGCTGGCCCCGGAGGAGATCGCGAGCCTCTCGGACGAAGTGCGCGAGCTCGCCGCGCAGCGCAACGCGGTCATCCTCGCCCACAACTACCAGCTTCCCGAGCTGCAGGACCTCGCCGACTTCACCGGCGACTCGCTGCAGCTCTCGCGCGCGGCGGCCGCCACAGACGCCGACGTGATCGCCTTCTGCGGCGTCCACTTCATGGCGGAGACCGCGTCGATCCTCTCGCCCGACAAGACCGTGCTCATCCCCGACCCCAACGCGGGCTGCTCGCTCTCGGACTCGATCACCGCGGAGCAGCTCGCCGCTTGGAAGGAGGAGCACCCGGGCGCGGTGGTCGTGATGTACGTGAACACCTCGGCCGAGGTGAAGGCGCTCACCGACTACTGCTGCACCTCGTCGAACGCCGTGAAGGTCGTCGAGCACATCTGGCGCGAGCATGGCGCGGACACCGAGATCCTCTTCGGCCCGGACATGTGGCTGGGCTCGTACGTGGCGCGGGCGACCGGGCTGGTCGATGACCCCGAGCGCTACGCGCGCTTCCACGTCTGGGACGGCGAGTGTCACGTGCACGCGGGCATCCGGCCCGACGACATCCGGCGCACCCGCGAGCTCAACCCGAACGCCGAGCTGCTCATCCACCCGGAGTGCGGCTGCGCGACTCAGGCGATGGAGTACGTGGCCGCCGGGGACATCGACCCCGAGGGCGTGCACATGCTCTCGACGTCGGGGATGCTCAAGCACGTCCAGCGCAACCCCGGCGGCGAGTTCATCGTCGCGACCGAGAACGGGATGCTCTACCCGCTCAAGCAGGCGGCGCCGCAGGCCAACCTGATCGAGGCGAACCGGATGGCCTTCTGCAAGTACATGAAGATGATCACGCTGCCGAAGCTGCGCGACTCACTGCGGGACATGAAGGTCGAGGTGAAGGTCCCGCAAAAGATCGCCGAGCGCGCCCGCCTGCCGATCGAGCGCATGGTCGCGATCGGCTAGCGGGGGCCTCACCGACCGGGTTCGCGCGCGAGCGTGCGCTCGCGCAAGCGAGTCGGGTAGTTTCGCGGCATGGTGGAGATGGGCCTGCGCCTGGCGCTCGCCGGCGTGCTCGCCGCGGCGGTGGTCGCCAAGCTGGCGCGGCCGCGGGCCGCGCTCGACGGCCTCGCTGCGTTCGGCTTTCGCGCGCCCTCCGCGGCGCGCGCGGGCCTCGCCGCGCTGGTTCTGGTCGAGGCCGGGCTCGCGGTCGGCGTCGCCGCCGGCTCCGACGAGGCGGCGTGGCTCGGGGCGGCGCTGATGGCGCTGTTCGGGCTCGCGCTCGCGGGGGCGATCGCGGGCGGCCGGGCCGGCGAGCCCTGCGCCTGCTTCGGGGCGCGCTCGCGGATCGGCTGGCCCGCGGTGGCGCGCAACGCCGTGCTCGCGGCGGGCTTCGTCGCAGTCGCGCTGCTGCCCTCCGATGAGCTTTCGACCGAACAGTGGTTGGGCCTCGGGCTGATCGGCGCGTTCGCCGCGGTCGCTGCGCTCGCGGCGGCGGTGCTCGCGCTCGCCCGCGAGGTGGGGCTCCTGCGCCTGCGCGTGGGACCGACGTCCGCCCTTGAGATCCCGTCGGAGGGGCCCGAGCTGGGATCGCAAAGCGACGTGATCCGGCGGATCCCGCCGAAGCCCAGCGCCGAGCTGTGGCTCGCGGTGTTCACGTCGGAGGGTTGCGCGGTGTGTGCCGCCCTCGGCCCGGCGATCGACTCGGTGGCGTCCCATCCCGCGGTCGCGGTGGGGCGCTTCGACGAGGTCGCCGACTCGGACGTGTGGTTGGAGCTGAACGTCCCGGGTAGCCCTTTCGCTGTCGCGCTCGACGCTGACGGAACCGTGTTGGCGAAGGGAACTTTCAACAACCTGGCGCAGCTCGAGAGCGTCCTCGCGGCGGGCGAGCGACGGCGCGCGGAGGCAGTCGCCAGTGGCTGAGGACCGCGTCGGCCGAGCCCTGGAAGGGATCGCGGGCAACACGTCGCGGCGCGGGTTCCTGGCCCGGATGGGCGGGGCGCTCATGGCGGCGACCGCTGGCGGCGTGGTCGGCAAGGCCGTTGAGCCCGGCGAGGCGGACGCCTACCACTTCTGCGGCCACATCTACACGACCGGCTCCTGCCCGCACCCGACCGGACTGCCGCGGATCGACGCGCGGGGCTACCCGCTGCACGAGAAGGGCTACCCCGTGGACAACCTCGGGCGGCGGATCAACTCGCGCGGCGAGCCGGTCCACCCGAACGGCGAGGTGATGCGCGACCCGGACGGGCGCCCGCTGCCCCCGGCCCCGCGGACCAGGGTGTGCGATGAAGTGCAGCGGCGCTTCGGCTTCCGCACCTGGGTCGACGGGTCCTGGTACCGCTGCTGCGGCGGGCGCGTGCGCAAGCTCGTCGACTGCTGCGCGTACTCGCGGAAGCGGATCAACGGGGACGCCGCGCTCACGGGCTACTGCTACGCCGGCCGCAAGGTCTTCTGCGTCATGTACTTCCAGACGAAGGTGCCGTGCTGATGGAGCTGGGCGCCACCGAGATCGTCCTCGCGCTGGCGGCGCTGCTCGTCGGGGCGACGGGCACCTGGTCGCCATGCGGGTTCTCGATGGTCGAGACGATCGGCCCCACCGGGCACACCGGCGGCCGGCCCACCGCGCTCGCCGCCTGCGCGACGTTCCTGCCCGGCGCGCTCGCTGGGGCGTTGCTTGCCTTCGGCGGCCTCGCGCTCGTGGGCGAGGTGGTGCACGGCGCGGGTGGGTCGCTCGCCTACGCGATCGCGGCGGCTATCGCCCTGATCGCCGCCGTGGCCGAGGCGCGCGGGGCGCGCATCGCGCCGCAGGTCCGCCGCCAGCTCCCCGAACACTGGCGCCGGGTGATGCCGATGCCGGTCGCGGCCGCGCTGTACGGGGTCCTGCTCGGCCTGGGCTTCACGACGTTCGTGCTGAGCTTCGGGGTCTGGGCGCTCGCGGGGATCGCGCTCGCGATCGGCGAGCCGGGGACGGGGTTGGCGATCGGCCTGGGCTTCGGGGTCGGCCGCGCGCTGCCCATCGTCGCGCTCGCGCCCATCGCCGACCGCGAGCTCGGGCAGCGGGCCGTCGCGCTGATGGCGGAGCGGCCCGAGCTCTACCGAGGGATCCGGCTCGGCGACGCGGCGCTGCTCGCGGTCGTCGCCGCGCTGCTCGCGGGCGGGGTCGCCTCCGCGGACGTGAAGCGGGTGAGCGGGGCGGCGGACCCCTTTATCGCCGGCGGGGACCTCGTCTTCCAGAGGGGCGACCGCGACGCCTGGTTGCGCCGGGGCGCGGGCCCGGCCGTCCAGCTCTCCGGCAAGGATCCCGCGATCGGCGGGCCGTACATCGCCCTGCGGCGCGCGGGCGAGATCGTGATCCTGCGACGCTCTTCCGGCGACCAGGTCGCGAGCTTCGCCGCGCCGAACGCTGACGCGGTCGCGGTCTCAAAGCGCGCTATCGCTTGGCGCGTGCGAAAGAGCGGGCGCGACCGGATCCGGTGGCGGCGCCTGCGCGCCGGCGGGCGCCTGGGCAAGCAGCGCGTGATCGCCAAGGTCGGGCGCAAGGCGCAGCTCGGCAGGCCCAGCGTCGACGGAGCACGCGCCGCGTTCGCGGTCGCCAAACGCAGCGCGAACCGGATCGTGGTCTACCGCCCGGGCAAAGGGAAGCGCACCGTGATCCGCTCGGTCACGGCCGGGCTCTCGAACCCCTCCCTCGGCGGCAAGCGGATCCTCTACGTGCGCCACACGCGCAAGCGCGACCAGCTCCGTCTCCGCAGGATCGGCGGCGGCGACCGCGGCCTCCTCTCCCGCAAGGGGCCGACGCTCTGGACCACGGCGCTCGGCAAGAAGCGCGCCTACGTGACCGTGCTGAAGGGCCGCAAGCCGAGGGCGCGGATCATCTCGAAACGCCTGTAGCCCGGCCCGTCCCGAACCGCGAATCCGCGATAACGACCGCGCGCGCAATTCGCCGCCTATCCCGACGTCCGCGCTACCCCTACTCCGGCGCCTGCAGCACCGACGGCGGCACCTCCGCCACCCCGATCGCGCGGTAGAAGGTCGCGCTCGGCTGGCGCAAAAGCCAGCGGTCGCCCCGGAGCTCGAGGTAGGCGACGTCGTCCTCGATCGACGGCTCGCGGTTGTCGGCGTAGCGGGTGATGACGGTGGCGACGACGCGCGCCTCGTCGCCGTCGACCCGCGCGGAGATCGGGCCGCCGAGGCGCGAGGTGTCCCAGACGGGCAGGCCGCGGCGATCGCGGAAGCCGAGCGAGGCGGCGACGGACTCGGGGCACGAGCCGCGGGGGTCGGGGAAGTCGACGCCGCGCAGCGCCCCCGGGGCGAAGGCGGCGCAGACCGCGTCCGCGTCGCGCCTCGCGAGAGCGCGCACGAAGGCTCGGAACGCGTCGGCGGCGGCGCGCTCGGGGTCGGTCTCGGGCGGCGGGCCGCTGGGCCCCTCGCCCTCGTCGGCCGCCTCCTCGGGGAGCTGTGCGCTCGGCTGCTCGGCGGGCCTATCCGTTTCCCCCCCGCGCGGCTCGGCGCGCGGCCGGATGGGGCCCTCCGCCGGCGCCGCGACCGGCGCCGGCTCGGCCTCCTCGTCCTTGCGGTCGAAGGCGCCGAGCACGAGCGCCGCAGCGAACGCAACGGAAAAGGCGGCGAGCAGCATCGCCAGGGTGCGGGTGCGCGGGCTCCGTGGCACGCCGGTGAGTCTGACCGATCGCCCCGCGCCGCCCGCCTTCCGCGCTCCGAAGGCGGAGTTTTTCCGTCCCGGCTGCGGCGTATGGTGGCGCGCAGTGGAGGCGGCCAAAGCGCACCCAGATCCTGACGCGCTCGCTAATCTCGCCCTCGTGAGACATCTCCATCCGGTTCCGGATCCCCGGCCGCCCACCAAGGAAGCGGCGCTTGGGGAACGGGCCCCCTCGATCGCTGAGCTCGAGCGGTGGGCCACGATTCTGCGCATCGAGTGCGTGCGGATGCTGGCTGTAGCGAAGTCGGGCCACCTCGACTCCTCGCTCTCGGCCGCGGACATCGTCTCGGCGCTCTACAACCGCGTGCTGCGGCACGACCCCGAGCGCCCCGATTGGCCGGAGCGCGACCGCTTCGTGCTCTGCAAGGGGCACGCGGCGCCGATCCAGTACGCGGCGCTCGCCCACCACGGCTACTTCCCGCTCGAGGATCTGATGGGCCTGCGCAAGATCGGCGAGCACCTGCAGGGCCACCCGGACATGACCCGGACCCCCGGCGTGGAGGTGTCGACCGGCTCGCTCGGCCAGGGCCTCTCGATGTGCCTGGGTATCGCGCTCGCCCTGCGCCTCGACGGGCTCGAGGACACCGCGCACGTCTTCGGCCTGCTCTCGGACGGCGACTGCCAGGAGGGTCAGACCTGGGAGGCCGTGACGGCTGCCGCTCACTACAAGGTCTCCAATCTGACGGCGATCGTCGACTACAACCACCTGCAGACCGACGGCACGACCGAGGAGGTCATGGACCTCGGCGATCTGCGCGCCAAGTTCGAGGCCTTCGGCTGGGACGCCGTCGAGATCGACGGGCACGACATGCAGGCGATCGTCGACGCCCTGGAGCGCAGCCGCACGCTCGACCGCCCGGCCGCGATCGTCGCCCAGACGCGCAAGGGTCGCGGCGTGTCCGCGATGGAGGGCCGCTTCGGGTTCCACGGCAAGCCGCCGACCCCGGAGCAGGCCGAGGCGGCGCTCGAGGAGCTCATGGCGCGGCTCGAGGAGCAGACGGCGGCGCTCACCGACGCGGCGGAGGGGGATTCTTGATGGGTGCGAAGAGCGAGCCGACCGCCACGCGTGTCGCCTATGGCGAGGCGCTCGTCGAGCTGGGCGAGCGTTACGACGACGTGGTCGTCCTCGACGCCGACCTGTCGGTGTCGACCCAGACGGCGAAGTTCGGCAAGGCCTTCCCCGACCGCTTCTTCAACTGCGGTGCGGCCGAGGCGAACATGATGTCGATGGCCTGCGGGCTCGCGGCGACCGGCAAGCGCCCGTACGCGTCGACCTTCGCGATCTTCGCGACCGGCCGCGCCTACGACCAGGTGCGGCTCGGCATCGCTCACAACGAGCTGCCGGTGCGGATCGGCGCCTCGCACGGCGGCGTCTCGCTTGGCGAGGACGGCGCCTCGCACCAGATGATCGAGGACATCGCGCTGATGCGCGCGATGCCCAGGATGACCGTGGTCGTACCGGCCGACTACAACCAGGCCTACCGGGCCACGCTCGAGTCGTACGAGCGAGACGAGCCGATGTACCTGCGCTTCGGCCGGCCCGCCACCCCGGCGGTCTACGACGAGATCCCGGAGACCCTCGGCGAGGGCGTCGACGTCCTGCGCGAGGGCAAGGACATCACGCTGATCGCGACGGGGCACATGGTCTGGCGGGCGTTGGAGGCCGCCGAGTCGCTCGAGCGCGAGGATGGCGTCGACGCCGAGGTTCTCAACGTCTCGATCATCAAGCCGCTGCACTCCGAGTCGATCCTCGAGTCGATCGCCAAGACCGGCGTCGTCGTGACGGCCGAGGAGCACCGCGTGGTCGGCGGGCTCGCCGACGCGGTTCGCCAGGTCGCCGCCGAGCAGCACCCGGTCCCGATCTTCGCCGTCGGCATGGGCGACGAGTTCGGCGTCTCGGGCACCGGCGAGGCGTGCATGGAGCACTTCGGCCTCACCGCGCGCGGGATCGCCGATCGCGCCCGCGAGGCGCTCCTCCTCAAGCCGATCGTCTCGCACCCGCCGCTTCTCGGTCGCGACTGGACCTAGGGTGCCCGTCCCGGGCCGCTTGAGTGAAGCGGGCTCCGGGCGGGCCGGGAAAAAATGAGTGGCCGTCACTCATGACGCGCCCGCGTCCCTCGCCGACCATGGCCTCGGCAAGGCACCCGAATCAGGAAGGACACGGGAATGGGACGCATCAAGATCGGCGCTGCGCTCGCGACGGTGGTCGCGCTCGTTTGCGCCGCACAGGGGCTGGCCGCGCCGGGCGGCGCCCTGAAGCACGTCAGTACGGTCTCGGCGCCCGCGCTGGGAAACCCGGAAGGCATCACGGTCTCCCCGGACGGCAAGCACGTCTACGGGGTCGGCTTCGCCGCCGATGAGATCGGGATCTTCTCGCGCAACAAGAACAGCGGCAAGATCAAGCTGCTCGACGATGTCTTCGGGGACGGGCTGCAGAGCCCGCGGGCGGTTGTGGTCTCGCCCGACGGCAAGAACGTCTACGTGGCGGGGGCCAGCTCCGACACCGTGCACGTCTACGCGCGCGCGGCCAACGGCGGGCTGACGTTCCTGGAGGCGGAGCGCGACGGGTTCGGCGGGGTCACCCTGCTCCAGAACCCCTATGACGTCGCGATCTCGCCCGACGGCAAGCACGTGTACGCGGTATCTCTGAACGAGAACGCGGTCAACCTGTTCAACCGGCTCGGGAACGGCGAGCTCACCTTCGTGGACGACTACAGCGGCGTGCCCTTCGCCTACTCGGTCTCCGTCTCCAGCGACGGGAAGAACGTGTACGTGGCGAGCTCGGGGGCCGTGGTCACGTTCAAGCGCAACAAGACCACCGGCGAGCTCAACCAGGTCGATTCGGACGGGCTCGGGGCCACGCTGTTCGACGTGACGGTGTCTCCGGACGGCAAGCGCGTCTACGTCGCGGCCGCCGACGGCGTGCACGCGCTGAAGCGCAACGCGAAGACCGGCAGGCTCGGCAATCCGACGTTCGTGGACACCGGTCAGGCGGCGGAGGTCGCCGTCGCGCCCGCGCACGACGCGGTTTACGCGACGGTCGGCACCGGCGTGCGCACGGTTGCCGTGCGGAAGAACGGCGGCCTCAAGGTCATCGACTTCGACGGGTTCGGCGGCGTGATCAGCGTGAGCGCGGGCGTCGCGGTCTCGCCCGACGGCCGCCACGTAGTCATGAGCGGCGGCGTCGGCCTCACGGACGCGCACGCGTTCTCGCTGTCCCGCCAGCCCACCCTCACGCTCAAGGGCAAGGCCAAGCAGGCGGCCGGCAAGCTCGCGGTCCGCGCCGAGTGCAACGCGGCGTGCCGGGTGACGGTCTCCGGCAAGGGCCTGAAGACGGTCTCCAAGAACCTGCAGCCCGGCAAGGCGAAGAAGATCGCCCTGAAGTTCAAGGGCACCCCGCCCTCCGGCGGCAAGCTCACGATCAAGGGCAAGGTGAAGGCGGGCAACCGCAAGGCCTCCGACAAGTTCACCGTGAAGCTCAAGTAGCTGCGGGGCAAAGGGGGTTCGCGACGAGGGGCCGCCGGCCGGCGGCCCCTCGTCGGAGCGCGCGGGAGGTTTTCAAAAGGCCCGCTCCGGGCAAGAGGAACCGCCTGCGCGGGTCGCACCGCCGGGTAGCTAGGGGGTTCGGACGAGGGCCGCGCAAGGCGGCCCTCCTCCTTTTGCCTAGGCAAGGCCTGCTTGCGCGGTGGAGGCGCGGGTACGGGCCTGGCATGGCCATCGCACCACCCCATCACCGCCGCCTCAGTCCCGCCGAGCCGCTCATGGAGCGGGTGGAGGGAGCCACTGCGCTCGACGCGCCCGCGCAGAGCGTGGGGCGCACCGTGCGCGGCCTGCTCTCGCCGGGCGCGCTGCGCGACGCCCTCAGCGGCTCGTGGCTCGGCCATCCGCTGCATCCGCTGCTCACCGACGCGGTGATCGGGTCCTGGATGAGCGCGAACCTGCTCGATCTACTGGGCGGCGAGGAGCACGCGCGCGCCTCCGAGAAGCTGATCGGCGTCGGGATCGCCGCGTCGCTCCCCACCGCGGTGACCGGCGCGAGCGACTGGGCCGACGCCGAGCCCGCCGACGATGCCACCCGCCGAACCGGCGTCGTCCACGCCGCCGCGAACGTGACCGCGCTCGCGCTCTACTCCGCGTCGCTAGCCATGCGCCGCCGCGGGCGCTGGCGGGCGGGCGCCGTGCTCTCGGCCGCCGGCGCCGCCGCCATGGGCGCGGGCGCGTATCTGGGCGGCCACCTCTCCTACGCGCGCGGCGTGGGCGTCGACCAGACGCTCTACGACGCGGGCTCCGCCGATTGGCACCCCGCGATCAGCGCCTCCCAGCTCGCCGACGGCGTGCCCGAGCGCGCGATCGTCGACGAGACCCCGGTGCTCGTCGTGCGCCGCGGTGAGGAGATCTTCGCGATCCACGACCGCTGCTCCCACCGCGGCTGCTCGCTCTCCGTCGGCAAGCTCGACGGCGACGAGATCGAGTGCGCTTGCCACGGATCGCGCTACTCGCTGCGCGACGGCGCCCTGCGCCGCGGCCCGGCAACCGCCCCGCAACCGGCCTTCGAAGCGAGGGTGCGCGGCGAGATCGTCGAGCTGCGCCGGCTGAACCCCGTGCCGGCCTCGGCCTGAGCCCTCCCGCGTCGCGGAATCGCAGTCGAGCTCCCCGGAGCCCCACAACTGCGAACTCGCGAACCGGCCTTTCACGAGACCGCGGTTGGGGTTCCTCAGGGGTCGTAAGCGAGATGTCGCGGGGCGGGCGGGTCGCGAGTACGCGTCGCGGCTCGCGATTGCCGGGTACTCACGAAACCTTTAGAACTCGCTAATACTTTTCGCTACCCTTCGCGCACCCGCGGCGGTCGACAGCTTGCAGGGAAAAGGCCGCGCAGGAACTCGGCGGGCACCGAAGAAAGACCCCACCCGATGGCGCTCACTCGCTCACGCAAAAGAACGTCGGCGCGCACCCGCGGCCGGGCCACCCAGCTCGCTCGCGAGCGGCGGACGCGTCAACCGAAGCCGCCGATCGTCGCGCTGCGCGACGCCACGGTGGTCTACCCCGGCGGGCACGTCGCGCTCGAGCGCGTCTCGCTCGAGATCGAGCGCGGTGAGTTCGCCTTCGTCGTCGGCCCCACCGGCTGCGGCAAGTCGACGCTTATCAAGATGCTGATCCGCGAGATCCAGCCCGCGAGCGGGAAGGTCCTGATCGCGGGCCGGGACATCAACCAGCTCCCCGCCTCGAAGGTCCCGCTCCTGCGCCGCCGGATCGGCACGATCTTCCAGGACTTCAAGCTGCTTCCGAACCGCACGGTCTACGACAACGTCGCCTACGCGCTGCAGGTGATCGGCGCCTCGCGCGCGGAGATCCGGCGCAAGACGCCGGAGATCATCCGCCTCGTCGGCCTGCAGTCGAAGATCCACAACTACCCGGACCAGCTCTCCGGCGGCGAGCAGCAGCGCGTCTCGATCGCGCGCGCCTTCGTCAACCATCCGCCGCTGCTGCTCGCCGACGAGCCGACCGGGAACCTCGATCCCGAGACCTCGATCGGGATCATGCAGCTGCTGTACCGGATCAACCGTACGGGCACGACCGTCCTCGTCGTCACGCACGACCGCGAGATGGTCGACAAGATGCGGCGCCGCGTGATCGCCCTGGAGGACGGGCGCCTGATCCGCGACGAGCGTGTCGGCGGCTACCACGACGAGTCCACCCGCGAGTTCGCGGCGCGTATGCGGCACGAGCTCGGCGTCACCCCCGATCAGGCCGACCAGCCCGAGTAAGCGATGACGCGACTGCTGTTCTTCGTCTCGGAGGCATTCCGCGCGCTGCGCCGCAGCGCCGCGCCGAGCGTCGCCGCCATCGTGACGATCGTCGTCACGACGCTGCTCCTCGGCGTGCTGATCCCAGTGCTCAAGGCGAGCGAGGACAAGACCAGCGACGTCCGCGAGCAGATCGGCTTGAACGTCTACCTTCACGACGACGCCACCAAGGCCGAGATCGACGCGCTCGAGCGCAAGCTGCTCGCGATCGAGCACGTCGACGGCGTCGAGTTCATCTCGAAGAACGAGGCCGCCAAGATCCTCGCCGGCCGCCTCGAGGGCGATCTGCGCAACTCGCTCAAGGAGCTCAAGTCCAACCCGCTGCCGGCCTCGTTTGCGATCGACATCGACGATCCCGACAACCTGCGCGCCGTCTCCAACGCGATCGCCCCGGTCGGCGCCGACGGTGAGCCTGAGCCGATCAGCCCGGCGATCGAGGAGGTGCGCGACGCCCGCCAGGACGCGTCGAAGATCACGCGGGTCACGGGCGCGGTCACCGTCGTGCTCGGGATCCTCGCGGTGCTGCTGCTGGTCGCCTCCCTGCTTTTGGTGGGCAACACGATCCGCCTCTCGATCTACGCCCGCCGCCGCGAGGTGGAGGTAATGCGCCTCGTCGGCGCCACGAATTGGTTCATCCGCTGGCCCTTCATCATCGAGGGGGTGATCGTCGGGCTCACCGGGGCTGCGATCGCGGTCGCCATACTCTGGCTCGGAAAGGTGACGGTCGTAGACCCGCTCTCTGAGAACTTCGAGCTCGTCGACAGCTTCTCGACGATGGGCTTCGCGCCCCTGGTGATCATGCTGATCGCATCCGCGACCATCGTCTCCGCCCTCGGAAGCGGGATAACCCTGCGCCGCTTCTTGCGGGTGTGATCGGCGGCGGACGGCGCTTCGGCTTCATCTCGGGAGTGCTCGCCGGCGCGATCGTCGCGCTGGCGCTGACCGCGCTCATCCGCGAGCTGCGCGGCGAGGACTTCGAGGACCTGCCGCTTTCCGAGCAGGCTCGCCAGGTGATCCAGGCCAACTATTTCGAGGAGGTCCCGCCTGAGGAGCTGGAGCGCTCGTCGGTGCGGGGCATGGTGCGCGAGCTGCGCCGCGAGTACGAGGACCGCTTCAGCCACTACTTCGATCCCGAGGCGCTCGAGGAGTTCCAGACCTCGACCTCGGGAAGCTTCTCCGGCGTGGGCCTCACCGTCAGTGAGGTGCCCCGCGGCCTGCGCGTGGCGAGCGTCTTCCCGGACACCCCGGCCGCGCGCGCGAACCTGCGCGAGGGCGACGTGATCACCGCCGTCGACGGCGAATCGATCGCGGGCGAGTCCTCGGACATCTCCACCGCCAAGATCAAGGGCCCGCCCGGCACCGAGGTCACCCTGCGCATCATCCCCGCCGACGGCGGTGAGCCGCGCGAGGTCACGCTGGAGCGAGCCCGCGTGCGCATCCCGGCGGCCGCCGGGCGCATGGTCCGCCGCGGCGGCGTGCCGCTCGCCTACGTCCGCTACGCCACCTTCAGCCAGGGGTCGCACGGCGAGCTGCGCGAGGAGATCGAGCGCCTGCGCGACCGCGGCGCCGAGGGGCTGATCCTCGACCTGCGCGGCAACGGCGGCGGGCTGCTCAACGAGGCGGTGCTGTCGGCGAGCCTCTTCGTGGAGGACGGCGTGATCGTCGAGACCGAGGCCCGCTCCCGAGGGCGCAAGACCTACGACGCGGTCGGCGACGCCTTGCCGGAGCAGCCGATGGTCGTGCTCATGAACCGCGACACTGCCTCCGCGGCGGAGATCCTCGCCGCCGCGGTGCAGGCGCACGACCTCGCCACGCTGGTCGGTACGCGCACCTACGGCAAGGGCACCTTCCAGGAAGTCATCCACCTCCCAGCGGGCGGCGCGCTCGACCTCACCGTCGGCGAGTACTTCACGGCCGCGGGGGTCTCGCTCGCGGGCGAGGGCGTGAAGCCCGACGTGCGCGCGGCCGACGACCCCGACACCCGGCGCGACGAGGCGCTCGCCGCCGCCGTCCGCGAGCTCAGGGCGCGGCTATGAGGGGCGGTCGCCGCGAGCGCGAGCCGCTCGGCCGGCACGTCGCGCTGATCACCCGCAGGGGGCGCTTCCGCGTGGCCGAGCCTTTGCTCGAGCCCGGCCCGCAGGCGACGCTGGTGCGCGGCTCGGTCGAGGTGCGGCCGGGGAGGATGGCGCTCTGCGAGCCAGCCGTCGGCGGGGTGCGCGCGGTGCGCGCGCTCGGGTCTCCGAAGCGCGCCAGGGACGTCATGGACGCGCTGCTTTGGAACGGGCTTCCCCGGCGCGGCTTCCCCAAGGCGATCGAGCGCGAGGCCGAGGAGGCGACCGCGGCCGCCGCGAACATCGGCCCCCCGCGCCGCGACCTGCGCGACCTGGCGACGTTCACAGTCGACCCGGCCACCGCGCGCGATTTCGACGACGCCGTCTCGGCGCAGCCCGACGGCGACGGGTATCGCCTCTGGATCCACATCGCGGACGTGGCCGCTCACGTCCGCCCCGGCGGCGGCCTGGAGGGCGAGGCGCGCCGCCGCGCGACCAGCGTGTACGTGCCGGGGATGGTGGAGCCGATGCTGCCGCGCGCGCTCGCCGACGACGCGTGCAGCCTCGTCCCCGGCGCCGACCGGCTCGCGGTCACCGCGGAGATCCGAATCACGGCCGAGGGGGAGCCTCGCGACGCGCGCTTCTACCGCAGCCTGATCCGCTCCGACGCGCGCCTCAACTACGATCAGCTCGACGAGGTCTTCGCCGGCCGCGAGCGCGCGCCGGAGCCGGTCGCCGAGCCGCTCGCGCACGCGCGCGCCGCCGCCGCGGCGCTCGCCGAGAAGCGCAGGCTCGGCTCGCTCGAGGTCGAGTCGTTCGAGCCGGAGTTCGAGTTCGACGGCGACGGCAACGTCGTGCGGGCTCACAGCGTCGCCCAGACCGAGGCGCACCGCCTGATCGAGCACCTGATGATCCTCACCAACGAGCGCGTCGCCGAGCTGCTCGAGCGCCGCGGCGCCGCCACCCTCTACCGCGTGCACGAGCAGCCCAACCCCGACCGGATCCGGTTTTTGATCGAGCAGCTCGCCGCGCTCGATCTGCCCACCCCGCCCGTCCCTGAGAACCTCGCCCCGCGTGAGGCCGGCGAGCTCGCCCGTCAGGCGAGCCGGCTCGTGACCGCGGAGTCGGCGCGGCGCGGACACGGCCGGGAGGCGTATACCTCCCTCGTGCTCCGCTCGCTCCAACAGGCCTACTACACGCACACGAACATCGGGCACGCCGGCCTGGGTAGCCCGGCGTACGCGCACTTCACCTCGCCGATCCGCCGCTACCCGGACCTGATCGCGCACCGCGCCCTGCTCGCCGCGGTCGGCGGCGGCGAGGACGAGCCCGACCCGAGCGACGTCCGCGAGGCGGGCTGGTGGAGCTCCGAGCGTGAGCGCGAGGCCATGGTCATCGAGCGCCAGGCCGACCGGGTGTGCGCCGCCTTCCTGTTGGAGCGCGAGCTGCACGAGCGCGGGTGGGACGCGGAGTTCGACGGCGAGGTTTCAGGGCTCGTGGGCGGCGGCGCCTTCGTGCGCTTCGCGGGTGAGCTCGGCGACGTGTACGAGGGGTTTTTGCCGGCGCGCCTGTTGCGCGGAGAGCGCTTCGACCTGAACGAGACCGAGACGGCGTTGGTCGGCCGCCGCACCGGGCGCGTCGTGCGCCTGGGCGACCCGGTGCGCGTGCGCGTCGAGGGGGTCGAGGCCCCGCGTGGGCGAACCGACCTGTCCCCGGTGACCGACGCGGGCCCGCGCCGGCGTCGCGCGCCCGCCGAACGATCCGGCGGCCGGCGCGGCCGAAGCAGGGGGAGGAGGCGCTGATGGCGCGCAAGAAGCAGCGCAAGCCGGCGTCGGGCGACGTGGCGACGAACCGCCGCGCCTCCCACCGCTACGAGTTCCTCGAGAAGTTCGAGGCCGGCATCGAGCTGCGCGGCACCGAGGTCAAGTCGCTGCGCGCCGGCAAGGTGCAGCTCGCCGACGCCTACGCGGTGGTCGAGGACGGCGAGGTGTGGCTGCGCAACATGCACATCGCGCCCTACCCGCCCGCGCGCGATAACCACGACCCGGAGCGACCCCGCAAGTTGCTTCTGCACCGCTACGAGATCGAGCGCCTGATCGGCCGCACGCAGCAGAAGGGCCTCACCCTGGTCCCCACGCGCGTCTACTTCAAGGGCCCGCGCGCGAAGGTGGAGCTCGCGCTCGCGCGCGGCAAGGAGGGCCGGGACCGCCGCCGCGAGATCCGCGACCGCGACGTGCGCCGCGAGGTCGAGCGGGAGCTGCGCTACCGGATGCGGTGATGCAAATCGCGCTGCCCGGGACCGGGTGACGACGCGGGCGCCGGGCGCGCGTGCGACCATACGCCCCCGATGCGCTCGTTTCGTCTGCAGCGACGCTCTGACGAGCAGGCCCCGGAGGGCACGGAGGCCCAGTCGGAACCCGGTGAGGGGAGCTCGGAGGATGAAGGAGCGGGCGGCTCGGTGCCGCCGCCGGTGACGCCGCCCGCGGCCTACCCGGTGGGCGCCGCCGCGTCCGCGCCACAGCCCGCGGAGCAAGCCGAGTCGACCGCCGCGGGCGAGGACGCCGCCGCGAAGGCCGACCTGGGTTGGCGCGCGCGCCGGCGGGCGCGCAGGGAGGAGGCGCGTCGCCAGCGCGAGGAGAGGAAGGCCGCGCGCCAGGCCGAGAAGGAGCGCAGGCGCCTTGAGCGTGAGCAGGCCAAGGCCGAAGGCGAGACGTGGCTCGCGCGCTGGCGGCGGGAGCGCGCGGCTCGCGCGGCGGCGCGCAAGGCCGAGGCTGAGCGTGCTCGCGAGGAGCGCCGGCTTGCGGCCGAGCAGCGCCGCCTGGACCGCGAGGCGCGCCGGGAGGCGCGCCGAGCGCGCGCGAACGGGAAGGACGGCGCTGCCCCGGCCACGCAGCAGGACCCGGCGCAGTCGCCCGCGCCGCAGGCCGAGCCTTCCTCCCAGGCCGAGAGCGCCCCGCAGCTCGACACGATCGTGCACCAGCCCGCCCCGGGCGGGCAGCTCGCGGGGGCCGCGCGCGGCGCGCCCGCGGAGGGCGGGGCCGGGCCCAACCCGCGGGAGGGCGAGGGGCAGCCGGCGGCTCCCGAGGGCGCCGCGGCGCAGACCGAGGCCGGTGCGGCGCGCGCCGCGGCGGAGCGCGCGATTCGCGCCGCGGCCGAGCGCGCCGCCCAGGCGCAGCTCGAGGCGCGCCAGGATGAGCCCGTCCAGTCGGCCCGTGAGGGCGCGTCCGGGGCGGCACCCGAACCCGCCGGGGAATCCGGCGCGCTCGACGAGGAGCGGATCAAGGCCGAGGCCGAGCGGCGGATCCGCGAGGTGGAGCGCGCGCAACGCGAGGCCGAGGAGCGCATGCGCGCGGCCCGCAAGGCCGCGGAGGAGCGCGTCCGTCAGGTGAGCGCGGCGGCCGAGCAGGCCACCCGCGACCGCGAGGCGGCGGAGGCCCTGCCGCCGTCGGGGGTCGCTGACTCCCTGCTCGCCGAGCTGCGCGAGGCGGAGCGCCGGCTCAACGAGCGCCGGGAGCGGCACGCCCAGCTCGCGCGCGAGCTCGAGGAGCGCGAGCGCTGGCTCGCCGAGCAGCAGAAGCGGACGACGGACGCGATCGAGCTCGCCGCCAAGCGGCTCAAGGAGATCGAGGAGCGCGCCGCCGAGGCCGAGGAGCGCGCCGCGCGCGCCGAGCGCCTCGCGCAGCTCAAGGCCGAGGAGGCCGAGCGCGCCAAGCGGCTCCGCGAGCTCCTCAACCGGATCGCACAGGCCGAGCGCCGCGCTGCGGCGGCCGAGGAGCGGGCGCGCAACACCGTGGCCCAACTCGCCGAGCCCGTGCCCGAGGTCGACCCCGACGAGATCTTCGCGCCCGAGTCCAAGGAGGAACCGGAGGCGCAGGCCGAGGAGGGCGCCGCGCAGGAGGCGCCCGACGCGGACGGCGAGTCCGCAACGAGTGGGTCCGAGCCCGCGAGCGGGGCCGACGGCCCCGAGCCGAGCGACGCCGCGGCGAGCGCTGAGCAGAACGGCGGCGCGGTTGCGGTCGCGGAGGAGCCGCAGGCCGAGCCCGAGGCGGGAGGGGCTGAGCCCGAGGCGGAGGAGGTGGAGGAGGCCGAGCCCGCGGTAGATGACGCCGCGGGCGAGAGGGCCGACGACGCGCCCGCCCAGCCCGAGGAGGTCGCGGGCGAGGACGAGGTACCGGAGGCCGAGGGGCCGCAGGCGAGCGCCGAGCGGCTGGACATCAACTCCGCTTCCTACGAGGATTTGCGCGCGCTCGGCCTCTCGGTGATGCAGACCGGTCGCGTGCTCGCCTACCGCGAGCGCCTCGGTGGCTTCACCTCGCTCGACCAGCTCGACGAGGTCCCGGGCCTGCCGCGCGCCCTGCGCGAGCAGCTCCGCGCGCGGCTCACCTTCTGAGCGCTAGAGCCCGTACTTCTCGAGCAGATACAGCCAGACCTCGTTGCGGGTCGGAAACGGCGCGATCGCGTGCCGCAGGCGCTCGAGCGGCACCTCGGCGGTGATCGCGACGGTCGCCGCGTGCAAAAGCTCCGCCGTCTGGAACCCGACGAAGGTGGCACCGACGATCACCCCGCGCCCCTCGTCGATCACGAGCCTGGACGTGCCCTCGGTCCCGCGGCCGTAGAAGCTCGAGCCGGCGTTGCCCGACGTGTCCACGTCGACCACGCGCGCGTCGATCCCGCGCTCCCGCGCCGCGTCCAGCGTGAGCCCGACCGCGGCCACCTCCGGATCGGTGAACGTGACCCGCGGCGGGCCGTGCAGGTCGGCCGTGGCGCGGACGTCCTTGCCGAGGATGACGTCGGCGGCGATCCGCGCCTGGTACTTGCCGGCGTGCGTGAGCAGGGCCCGGCGGTTCACGTCGCCGATCGCGTACAGCCAGTCGCGCCCGGGCACGCGCAGCGCGTCGTCGACCTCGATCCAGCCGCCGGGCTCGAGCCCGACCGTCTCCAGGCCGAGGTCCTCGGTCCGCGGCCGCCTGCCGGCCGCGACGAGGATCTGCTCGGCCTCAAGCTCCTCGCCCGGGAGCACCAGGGTCGCGGTCCCGTCGCGCCGTTCGACTCGCTGTGGCTCGGCGCCGAGGTGCACGCGCACGCCGTGCCCGCGCAGCCCGTCCGCGACCTGCTCGCTCGCGAACGGCTCCTCGTTGACCAGCACCCGGTCGGCGAGCTCCACGAGGTCGACCTCGGCGCCCAGCGTGCGCCAGGCCTGGGCGAGCTCACAGCCGACCGGGCCGCCGCCGAGCACGATCAGGCTCGCAGGCGCCTCGCCGGCCGTCGTCCCCTCCCGGTTCGTCCAGGGCTCGGCGTCGGCGAGGCCCTTGAGCGGGGGCAGCGTCGCGGCGGTGCCGGTGGCGACGATGACGGCCCGCCTGGCGCGCAGCTCCTCGTCACCCACGCGCACACGGCGCACCCCGTCGAGGCGCCCTGCTCCGCGGTAGAGCGCGATGCCCCGGTCCTCCAGCCAGGGCAGCATCGAGCTGTCGTCCAGCCCGTGGATCACCTCGTCGCGGCGCGCGAGCGCGGCGCCTGGATCGATCGCGCCGCCCACGAGCCCGCCCACCCGGCGAACCTCGCCGAGCAGCTCGCCCGGTCTGAGCAGCGCCTTGGACGGCATGCAGGCGTAGAACGAGCACTCCCCGCCGATCAGCTCGCGCTCGACGACGGCGACCTCGAGTCCGCCCTGGGCCAGCCGCCCGGCAGCGACCTCGCCCGCGGGGCCGGCGCCCAGGACGATCGCATCGAACTCGCGCGTCGCCACGTGGTTACTCTCGCACAGCGCGGCGGAGCGCGCCGTGCGCTCGCAATCCGGGTAAGGGGTCGAGGTGCCCGAGGATCGACTCAAGGACTACCGCGCCAAGCGCAAGCGGGGCGCAACGCCGGAGCCGGGCGTCGACGGGAAGGGCGCGGCCGGCGCCGACGGGGAGGGCGCGCGCTTCGTCGTGCAGGAGCACCACGCCCGGCGGCTGCACTGGGACCTGCGCCTCGAGCGCGACGGCGTGCTCGTCTCGTGGGCGCTGCCGCGCGGCATCCCGCTCGACCCGGAGCAGAACCGCCTCGCCGTGCACACCGAGGACCATCCGCTCGAGTACATCGACTTCCACGGCGAAATCCCCAAGGGCCAGTACGGCGCTGGCACGATGACGATCTGGGACACGGGGACGTACGAGGCCGAGAAGTTCACGGCGGACAAGATCGTCGCGACCTTCCACGGCGAGCGGCTGCGGGGGCGCTACGCGCTCTTCCGCACGCGTGGCGACGATTGGATGATCCACCGCATGGACCCTCCTGATCCCGGCCGCGAGCCGCTGCCCGGCGTGATCGAGCCGATGAAGGCGACCCTCGCCACGCTCCCGGAGGACGACGAGGGCTGGGCGTACGAGATCAAGTGGGATGGCGTGCGCGCGCTCGCCTACTGCGAGCCCGGGCACCTGCGCCTGGTGACGCGCAACGGCAAGGAGGTCGCCCACCGCTACCCCGAGGTGCGCGGCATCCTCGAGCAGCTCGGCGCGCGCGAGGCGCTCCTGGACGGCGAGCTCGTCGCCTTCGACGACGAGGGCAGGCCGAGCTTCCAGCGGCTCCAGCGCCGCATCCACGTCGAGTCGGACGCCGCGATCCGCCGCCTGCGCGAGTCGACGCCGGTCACGTACATGGTCTTCGACCTTCTGCACCTCGACGGGCGTTCGCTCATGGGCCTGCCCTACGAGGAGCGGCGCGCGGAGCTGGAGGCGCTCGAGCTCGCGGGGCCGCACTGGCAGACGCCGGCCTGCCACCGCGGCGACGGCGCCGCCCTGCTCGCCGCGAGTCGCGAGCGCGGGCTCGAGGGGATCATCGCCAAGCGGCTCGGCAGCCCGTACGTGCCCGGCAAGCGCACGCGCGACTGGCTCAAGGTGAAGAACGTGCGCGGCCAGGAGGTGGTGATCGGCGGGTGGGTGCCGGGCAAGGGCCGCCGCGAGGGCGAGCTGGGCGCGCTCTTGGTCGGCTACTTCGAACGCGACGGCAAAGAGCGCCACCTGCGCTACGCGGGCAAAGTCGGCACCGGCTTCGACGCCGCCGAGCTGCGCATGCTGGGCGGGCGCCTTGAGGATCTCCGGCGCGACACCAGTCCGTTCGAGGGGCGCCAGCCGGAGAAGGGCGCGATCTTCTCCGAGCCCGAGCTGGTCTGCGAGGTCGAGTTCTCCGAGTGGACGCGCGCGGGCACGCTCCGCCATCCCTCGTACAAGGGGCTGCGGGACGACAAGCCGGCGCGGGACGTGGTGCGCGAGGAGCCGGCGGCGCCCCGGTAGTGCGGGCGCTAGACGTCGTCGAAGTCGCGCTCGAGGAACGTCTCGGACATCCCGAACGCGAGCGCCGCGGCGAGCCCCAAATACGTCACGGCGATGAGCGCTCGCGTGCGAGCCGGGACCGCGTGGTAGGCGCGCGCCTCGGGGGTGTGGCGCTCCTTCCAGCGGCGCCAGCTCTCGAACCCGCCGACCAGCAGGATGAGGATCATCACCGGGTTCGGGAAGACGAACGTGAGCACGACCAGCGCCGCGTAGCCGACCCACCACACCCACGGGCTGAGCGCCGCCATCGCCCGCCCGCCGTCGAGCGGGACGACCGGGAGCAGGTTGAAGAGGTTGAGGAAGAAGCCGACGAAGGCGAGCGCCTGCCAGAACTCGTTGTCGGTCGCGAGCCACAGCGCGAGCGGGACGAGCGAGGCGAGCGAGCCGAGGATCGGCCCGGCGAGCCCCACGCGCGCCTCGGCCGCGGCGTCCTTGCCCATCGACTTGGCGGCGATCACCGCGCCGAGGAACGGGATGAACATCGGCGCCGAGGCCTCGACGCCCTCGCGCCGCAGCTGGATCACGTGCCCGATCTCGTGCAGGAACAGCAGGGCGACGAAGCCGATCGCGAAGGGCCAGCCCCAGATCAGCGCGTAGGCGGCGATCGAGACCAGCATCGACGCCGACGTGGTCAGGATCTTGAGCTTGGGGAGCAGCAGCAGGATCGCCTTGCCCTTGGTGAAGAGCAGGACGACCAGCGCCACGAACGGCGCGGCGAGGCGCTCCAACCGCTCGCGGAGCGTGCGCCTGCGGCCGGAGCCGGGATGGATCGGCTCGTAGTCGGGCTCGTAGGGAGGCTCGTATGTGGGCCTGCCGACTTCCATATCCCGATACACAGCGTAGGGACGCGGTTAACCTTGTCTACGACATAGCCAGGGGGCGAACCAGATTCGACGTGGACTGTTTCGTCCCGGTGTTGCGAGTCGAGGACCCGGGGTTGGCCTCGTAAAAATCCCCCCGGAAAACCAATAAGTGCGGACTCTCATGAGTTCGCCCTCGCCGCCTAACAAGTAGTGCGAGGGAGTCGGCCCGGATAGCCCGCGTCCGGTCAGCCGGCTTCAGAAATGCGGGCTCGCCCCTCGGATAGGACCCTCGA
>DATCLC010000061.1:0-8571 GCA_036564135.1 Solirubrobacterales bacterium | reverse complement strand
ACTACTAGCTCGTTAGGCACGGTCGCCGAGGATAGATCCTCGCCGCGCTTTCGTGCGGTCTCGCCCCAGAACCGCTCCGCCGCCGAACAAAGGCCGCACTGGGTGATAACTTGCCGCCCACGCGTCATGCGCGATGCGGCTCCGACCCAAGCGACGGCTCGGAGGGAGGATCGGTAGGTGCTGGGCGGACTCGCGCGCCTCGCAAGCCGTCATCCCCGGAGCGTCATCGCGCTCGCGACCCTCTGCTTCGCGGTCGCTGGCTACCTCGGGTTCAGCGTCGTCGACCGCCTCGCCCCTTACGGCGCGGACGACCCCGACACCGAGAGCGTGATCGCCAACGAGCGGCTCGCGGAGGCCGGCTACCAGGAGATGGGCGTAGTCGTCCTGATCGAGGACGTCGACGTGCGCACGCCCGCGGGGGCAAGCCCCGTCGAGGAGGTGGCCGCGGAGGTACGCGGCGTCGAGGGCGTGGGCGAGGTCGTCGGCTACCTGGACACCCGCGACGAGGCGTTCGTCGCGCGGACCGGGGACGCGACCTACCTCGGGGTCTTCACCGAGGGCGCGGGCGACGAGGGCGAGGACACCGCCAAGCGGGTGGCCGAGGAGCTCGCCGACCGCGAGAACGTGCTCGTGGGCGGCCCCTCCCTCGCCCAGGCCCAGGTGGGCGAGAAGGTCGAATCCGACCTGCGCCGCGCGGAGCTCCTCGCCTTCCCGATCCTCTTCATCCTGTCGTTTCTGTTCTTCCGCAGCCTCGTCGCGGCGCTCCTGCCCCTGCTGGTCGGCGCGCTGGCGATCGTCGGCTCGTTCTTCGTGCTGCGCGTGGCGAACGAATTCGCCGACGTCTCGATCTTCGCCCTGAACCTGATCACCGGCCTCGGGCTGGGCCTCGCGATCGACTACAGCCTCTTCATCGTCTCGCGCTACCGGGAGGAGCTCGCCCGCGTCGGCCCGGGAGCGGAGGCGCTGCGCCGCACGCTAGCCACGGCCGGGCGCACGGTGCTGTTCTCGTCGCTTACGGTGGCTGGCGCCGTCGCCGCGCTGATGATCTTCCCCCAGCGCTTCCTGTACTCGATGGGGATCGGCGGCCTCGGCGTCACCCTGCTGTCCGCCGCGATCGCGCTCATCGTCCTGCCGGCGGTGCTCGCGCTGCTCGGGCCGCGGGTGAACGCGCTTGCCCCCAGAGCGCTCCAGCGTCGCGCCGAACGCGACGCGCACTCCCTCCAGGAGGGCTTCTGGTATCGGCTGTCGCGGTTCGTCATGCGCCAGCCCGCCCGGATCGCGATCGCGACCGCCACGGTGCTGATCGTGCTGGGCATCCCCTTCCTGGGCATCAAGTTCACGTCGGTCGACGCCCAGGTCCTCCCCGACTCGGAGAGCGCCCGCCAGGTGGACGACCGCATGCGCGCCGACTTCCCGCCCTACCGAGATACGCCCATCGAGCTCTACGTTGAGGGCGACCGCGCCGCGGCGGAACGAGTCGCCGAGCGGGCCGGCGGCCTGCCGGGGGCGGCCGAGGTGCTGCCGCCGCTCGAGCTCGAGGACTCAAGCTACGTCGTGCGGGTCATCGCCGACGCGCCGCCGCTCAGCGAGCGCGCCCAGGAGCTCGTGCGGGCCCTGCGGGCGCCCGACGACGGGGTGCTGGTCACCGGGTTCACCGCCGGCTACATCGACCTCAAGGCGAGCCTCGCGGACCATCTCCCCCTCCTGATCGCGCTGATCGCCGGGGTCACGATCGTCGTCCTGTTCGCGTTCACCGGCTCGGTGATCCTGCCGCTCAAGCAGCTCGTCATGAACCTGCTGGCGCTGAGCGCGGTGTTCGGGATCCTCGTCCTGATCTTCCAGGACGGGCGCCTCGAGGGCCTGCTCGGCTACACCAGCCAGGGCGGGCTCGAGGCGACCCAGCCCCTCCTCCTCTTCGCGGTCGCCTTCGGCCTCGCGACCGACTACGGCGTGTTCCTGCTCTCGCGCATCAAGGAGGCCCGCGACGGCGGCGTCGGCGAGGCGGAGTCCGTCGCGGTCGGCCTGGAGCGAACCGGGCGAATCGTCACCGCGGCCGCGCTTCTGTTCGCGGTCGCGGTCGGCGCGTTCGTGACCTCGGAGATCATCTTCATCAAGGAGGTCGGCCTCGGCATCGCCCTCGCCGTGCTCATCGACGCGACGATCGTGCGCGCGCTGCTCGTGCCGTCGCTGATGGCGATGCTGGGTAAGTGGAACTGGTGGGCGCCAGAGCCGCTGAAGCGGCTGCACGCGCGGTTGGGTTGGAGCGAGGCTTAGATGTCGGTCGCCGGTCGCCCGTTGCGGCTCATCGAGGGCTGGGGCTGTCGCCTCAGCGCAAGCAGCCAGCGCCGACCAAGGCTAAGGAACGTCCTCGGATCGCCACTCAACGGGCGACGGGCGACGGGCGACCGGCGACCGACCTGGCAGCTAGCCGCTCACGGCCCGGCGGCCCGCGAACGCGCGGCCCAGCGTCACCTCGTCGGCGTGCTCCAGGTCGGCGCCCACGGGCAGGCCGCTCGCCAGGCGGGTGACCGTGGTCTTGTCGCGCAGCAGCTCGGCGATATGGATCGCGGTCGCCTCCCCCGTGGTCGTCGGGTTGGTGGCCAGCACGACCTCATCGATCCCGCCGCGCTCGACGCGCTGGACGAGCTCGGCGATCCGCAGGTCCTCCGGGTCGATTCCGTCGATCGGCGAGAGCGCGCCGCCGAGCACGTGGTAGAGGCCGCGGTACTCGTGCGTGCGCTCGATGGGGATCACGTCCTGGGGTTCCTCGACCACGCAGATCACGCTGCGGTCGCGCCGCTCGTCCTCGCAGATCCGGCAGCGGGGGCCCTCCGCGAGGTTGAAGCACTCCTCGCAGAGGCCGACGTTTGCCTTGACGTCGCGTACGGCGTCGGCGAGCGCGAGCGCGTCCTCCTCCGAGGCGCGCAGGATGTGAAAGGCGAGCCGCTGGGCAGTTCGCTGGCCGATCCCCGGGAGCTTCGCGAGCTCCGCGATCAGGCGTTGGACTGGCTGCGCGTACAAGCCCTCGCTACATCCCCGGCAGGCCGAGCCCTCCGAGCCCGCCGCCAAGGCCGCCGGCGATGCCGCCCAGGCGCTGGGAGGCGAGCTCCTGCGCCGCGCGCAGGCCCTCGTTAACGGCCGCCACGATCATGTCCTGCAGGAGCTCCGGGTCCTCCGGGTCGATCGCCTCGGGGTCGATCTGCAGCTCGAGCAGGCGCAGATCGCCGCTCATCTTCACCTTCACCATGCCGCCGCCCGCGCTCGCGTCGACGACCTCGTCCTTGAGCTTCTCCTGGGCCTCGGCCATGTCGGCCTGGACCTTCTGAAGCTGCTTCATCATCGAGTTCAGGTCGAACCCGCCGGGCCCGCCTCGGGGTCTGCTCACGCTTCCTCCTCGTTCTGCTCAGAGTCTTCGTCGAGGATCTCCTCCGCATCGAACTCCGCCTTGAGCCGCGCGATGATCTCCTCCTCGTCCATCGGTCCGGCCTGCACCGGATCGTCGCCGGGGACGTCCTCGCCGTCCAGGATCGCGCAGACCGGCTTGAGCCGCGCGCCCACGACCGCCCGCACCGCCGCGGCGATGCGCTCGCGCGCCTCCGGGCTTTCGGCCTTGCGCTTGTTGAACGAAGCGCCCGGCGGGAAGCCGATCTCGATGACGCCCTGTGCCGCATCGATCCCGACCGGCCGGCTGGCCGAGAGCGCGTGGGCGAGCAGCTCGGACCCGCCCTCGCGCACCTGATCGAGGATCGCGGGCCACAGGCTCACCAAGCCCTCGAGGTCGGGCAGCTCCGCGACGGCGGTCGCCGCCTGCGCCTCGGCGGCCGCCTCGGGCGCGGCGGACTCGGGCGCGCTCGCCTCCGCCTCGGCGCCCCGCTCGCCGCCCGGCGCCGGCTCGGGCTCAGGCTCCGGCGACCGCCGCGTGCTCGGCGCGGCCGCGCGCGGCGCCTCCTCGGCCCGCGGGGGCGCCGCGGCCGCGGGTTGGGCGGTTGCGGCCTGCCGCGGGGGCTCGTGCGCCGGGCCCGCGGCGGGCGGCGCCTGGGGCTTTTCACCCGCGCCGCCGTCGGCCGGGGCGGCCGGCGGCGCGCCGCCTGCGAGCGCCGCCTCGAGGCGTTCCAGCCGCTGCGCGAACGCCTCGCGCGAGGGGTCCAGCTGCGGCCTGGCCGCGCGGAGCAGCGCCAGCTCGAGCGTCATCCGCGGCTCGTCGCCCTCGCGGATCGCGCTCAGCGCCGCCGCGATCGCGTCGATCGCGCGGCTCAGGCCGAGGTCGGAGAAGGCTTCCGCCTGGCTGCGCATGCGCTCGGGATCTGCGGCCGCCAGGCCGCGTTCGCCCACGTCCTCGCCTACGGCGCGGATCACCAGCAGCTGGCGCAGGTGCGCGAGCAGGTCGCGGCCGAACTGCGCCGGGTCGCGGCCCGAGCGCGCGAGCCGCTCGGTGACCTCGAGCGTGGCGCGCGCGTCGCCCGCCGCGATCGCGTCGGCGGCCGCGAGCAGAAGGTCGGAGTCGGCGACGCCGAGCACGGTCAGCACGTCCTCCGTCTCGATGCGTTTCCCGCCGTAGGAGACGAGCTGGTCGAGCGTGCCGAGCGCGTCGCGGAAGCTCCCCGAGGCGCCGCGGGCGAGGGCGGCGATCGCACCGTCGGCGATCTCGATCGACTCGGCCTGCGCGACCCGCCGCACCACCTCGGCGATCTGCTCGGGCGTCGGCCGCTGGAAGTCGAAGCGCTGGCAGCGGTCGACGATCGTCGGCATCACCTTGTGGGCCTCGGTGGTAGCCAGCACGAAGACCGTGTTCGGGGGCGGCTCCTCGAGCGTCTTGAGGAAGGCGTTCCAGGCCTCGCGAGTGAGCATGTGCGCCTCGTCGAGGATGTACACCTTCCACTTGCCGCCGGTGGGCGCGAAGCCGACTCGCTCGCGCAGCTCGCGGATGTCGTCGACGGAGCGGTTCGAGGCCGCGTCCATCTCGATCACGTCCATCGACGTCCCCGCGGCGATCGCGCGGCACGACTCGCACTCCCCGCAGGGGTGCAGGGTCGGGCCGTTCACGCAGTTGAGCGACCGGGCGAGGATCTTCGCGATCGAGGTTTTCCCCGTGCCGCGCGAGCCGACGAACAGGTACGCGTGGTGTACGCGGTCGCGCTCGATCGCGTTCGAGAGCGTGCGGACGACGTGCTCCTGGCCTACGACCTGGTCGAACGCCTGGGGCCGGTGCCGGCGGTACAGGGACTGCGCGGGCGCCACGGTGGGCGAGTCTATCGGCGCGGCCGGGGCCCTCCGCGTGCCTCGGTCCCGCGTGCCGGACGGCAGCACGGCGCGCCCCGTCGGCCTCCCCCCGAACGCCGACGGGGCCACGGCGGCCAGTGACACGGCGTCTCCTCGGCCGTCGGCCGCGAACCTAGAGGCCGCCTGTTGCAGAACTGTTGCGACGCTAGAACGCGGGGCCGTAGAGGAAGTTGCCGGGGGCCTCGGGGTCGTTCGAGAGGAAGAACTCCTTGACGAGCTGGACGACGTCGGCCTCGCCCAGGGTGCCGTCGCCATCCACGTCGAGCCGCGCGAAGTTCGCGCGCGCGTCGAACCGCAGCCCCCACGTCTCCACCCAGCGCTCGTAGTCGGCGACGTGGAGGCGCCCGTCGCGATCCGCGTCCATGACCGCGAACGTCCTCGCCGCCGACTCCTTCATCCGCCGCAGCTCCGCCCCGCCGTCCGCCTCCGCGTCGCGCGTCACCGCCGCGAGCCACGCTCCCCAGAAGCGCAGCCAGTTCTCCAGGGATGCCGGCTCGTCGGCGCCGGAGGGCTTTACGCCCGCCCACCAGGCGTTGACGTGGGCGCGCACGTCCGCGGCGAGCTCGGGGTCGTGCTCGGCCAGCGCCGCCAGGCGATCGGCGTGTGCGCGAAAGCTTTCCGCCTCGAGCAGGCCGTCGCCGTCGGCGTCGAGGGCGCGGAACAGGTACTTGAGCTTGCGCAGCTGCAGGGCGCCGAGCTCGAACGGCGGCGGGACCGCGCGCGGCGGCGGCCCAACCTGCGGCGCGGTCTCGCGGAGGATCGCGGCGTGCAGCTCCCGCAGCTCGGGGCCCGGCGTGATCCCGAGCTGCTCGCGCAGGAGCAGGCGAGTGCGCTCGTACACCTCGAGGGCAAGCGTGGCCCTTCCTGATCGGAGGAGCGCGTTCATCGCGAGCAGCGCGACCCGCTGGCGCAGCGGGTACTCGGCGGCCGTCCGCAGCAGCGTCGGCACGACCTCATCGACCTCGCCCGAGGCGAGCGCAACCTCCGCGCGGTCCTCGATCACGCCGAGGCGCTCCTCGTCGAGCATGCGCGCCTCGAGCGCGGGCGCCCCGCACTCGCGAGCGTCGGCCAGCGCGCACGGGCCGCGCCAGCGGCCGAGGGCCGCGTCGAACTCCGCCGCGGCCGCCTTCAGGTCGCCCGCGCGCAGCGCCTCCCGGCCCGCGCTCGCGCGCGCCCGGAACTCCTCGCTGTCCACCTCGACGGCGCCGGCCAGCGCGTAGCCATCGCCCGCGCGCACGATCGCGCCCTGTGCACCGGCCGTCGCGAAGGCCCGTCGCAGGCGCGATACCTGGGCCTGAAGGCTGCGGCGCGCGCTGCGCGGCGGCTCCTCCCCCCATAAGTCCTCGACGAGCTGCTCGGTCGTGACCGGCCCGCCCCGCGCAAGCGCGAGCGAGGCCACGAGCCGGCGCTGCTGCGGGCCGCTCAGCGCCACGGGCTCGTGAGCTTGGACGATCACCGGCCCCAGCAGCCCGACGCGGAGCATGTCGGGCCCGAAGTCTAGGTCGCCCTGGGGACCCCAGCGACCGTTCGATTCAGCCCTCGTTGCCGTTTTGCGGCAACGTGAACTGAATCCCCGCCGGGCCCGCGTCCGTTCAGCCCGCGTTGCCGTTTTCCGGCGACGCGGGCTGAATGCCCGGGTGGTCGTCGGCTTGCGGCGGCCAGGATCGACAGCGCGTCCGCTCAAGCCCTCGCGGATCCTCTCCGAAGCAAGGGAGTGTGAAGGCATTGAGCGAGCTCGCAACGATCAGGTCCGCGGGACCCGCGATCGCCCTGGCGGTGCTGGCGCTCGTCGGCGCGACCCTCGCGACCGGCGCCATGCGCAGCGAGCGGCTCGGCCCGCGCCTGTGCGAGACCACGGGCGGCGGGCGCTTCGTGTCGATCCCCGGGTCGCCGGGCGAGCGCATCGACCGCCGGCTGCTGAACGACGTGCGCATGCTCAAGCGCAAGTACAAGATCTTCATCACCGACGGCTACTCGCTCGACCCGGTCCACTCGCGCAAGGGCGAGCACCCGATCGGGCTGGCGCTCGACATCGTGCCCGACCGCAGCCGGGGCGGGAACTGGCGGCTGATCACCAAGCTCGCCAGGTGGGCCGAGCCCAGGCAGAACAAGCCGCGCCCGCCGTTCCGCTGGGTGGGCTACAACGGGGACGCCGGACACGGCCGCGGCAACCACCTCCACCTCTCCTGGAGCCACAGCGAGACCCGCTACAACGTGCCCGCTCGCACCGTGTACACGGTGCGCTGCCCGACCCGGCGCAAGCCCAAGGGGGACGACCCGAAGCAGCCGGAGAAGCCCAAGGACGGGGGCCAGAGCGGCGGGGGCGGGTCCCCGAGCCCCTCGACGGGCGGAATCTCCGCGGTCGGCTTCGCCCCCTCGCCCGCCCCGGTCGGGCCGGAGACGGGTGGGGTGAGCCTTCACCGGCGGCGATGACGCGCGCCGCCATACTGGGCGGATGAATCGTCGCCTCACCCTCCTCGCGGCCGCGATCCTCGCGCTTTCCCCCGCAGCGGCCGGCGCGGCCCCGAAGGCCCACAAGGACACCGGCGCCAAGCTGCGCGCCGCGCTCGCCGAGCTGATGGCTGCCGACGACGCCCCGCCCGCGGTCTCGGTCCTGATCCAGCGCGGCAAGCGGACGACGTTCCTGCGCCGCGGGCGCGCGGACCTCGAGACCGGCGCGCCCCCGACCCGCAACCAGCACTACCGGATCGCGAGCATGGCGAAGGCGTTCAACGGCGCCGTCGCGCTCAAGCTCGTCGCGCGCGGCAAGCTGCGTCTGACTGACACGATCGGCGACGTGCTCGGGCCGGGGATCCTCCCCCACGCCCAGGACGTGACCCTCGCGCAGGCGCTCCAGCACACGGCCTCGCTCCCCGACTACATCCACCAACAGGCCTTCATCGACGAGCTGATCGCCGATCCCGCGCAGTACATGACGCCGCTCGAGCTGATCGGCTTCGTGCAGGACGTGGAGCCCGAGTTCGGCCCCGGCGAGCGCTACGGCTACTCGGACACCGACAACGTGGTCGTCGGGCTGATGGCCGAGGCCGTCACGGGCAAGCCCTACGCGGAGCTGCTCGACCGGCACGTCTACCGCCCGGCGGGGTTGCGGCGCACCAGCCTGCCCGACACGGTCGAGATGCCCGAGCCGTACCTGCACGGCTACGAGATCTCCCCCCACGATCCGCCCGAGGACGTGAGCGAGTTCATCAACCCCGCGCTGGCCTGGGCGTCGGGCGGGATCGTGTCGACCGCAGCCGACGTGAACCGCTTCTTCCGCGCCTACGTCGG
>DATCLC010000060.1:0-10440 GCA_036564135.1 Solirubrobacterales bacterium | reverse complement strand
CGCGCCCGTCGCCCACCTCCTTGACCCGGGCCGTGACCGTGATCTCGCGCTCGGGAAAGCCCATGCCGCGGAACTGCACGCTGAGCCGGCGCAGGGCCAGCGGGTCGCCGACCGCCTCGGTGTGGGCGCGAGCCACCTGCGCCATCGTCCACAGGCCGTGCAGGATGCAGCCGGGCAGGCCGACCTTGCGCGCGAACTCCTCGTCTGTGTGGATCGGGTTGTGGTCGCCGGAGGCCTCCGCGTAGCGCTTGGTGAGGCCCGCATCGGGCGTGACCCGCAGCTCCGGCAGCTCCTGGCCCACCTCGAACCGGCTCACCTCACACCCCCCGCACGATGTTGGTCCACACCCCGCGCGCGGTCTCGGCGCCATCCTGGTTGGTCGAGACCGACTCGAACACGTAGAAGCCCATGCCACCGCGCTCGCTGATCGACTCGCAGCGCACCTGGGTCGAGATCACGTCGCCGGCGCAGACCGGCTCGGCCCAGGTGAACTCCTGGGAGCCGTGCACCATCGCAGCGAAGTTCATCCCGACCTCGGGGTCGAGCAGGGCGGGCGCGAGCGCGGGCGCGCTGTAGACGACCACGAACATCGGCGGCGCCACCACGTCGCGGTAGCCGGCCGCGCGCGCCGCCTCGGGGTCGCGATGGATCGGGCTCGCCTCGCCCACCGCGTCCGCGTACTGGACGATGCGGGCAGCCTCGATCTCGAAGCTGACCGGCTCCCACGTCTTCCCCACGGCGGTCGTAGCGAGCGCCATCGCGGCGCAGTCTAAGCCGCCGCGGCCGCTCCGCGCTGCACCTCCCCACCCCGACCGAGGCTGATCGGATCCGCCTCGGTCGGGGATCAGCGGTCGAGCTCGAGGACGCTGAGGAAGGCCTCCTGGGGCACCTCGACGCGCCCGACCTGCTTGAGGCGCTTCTTGCCGCGCTTCTGCTTCTCCAGCAGCTTGCGCTTGCGGGTAACGTCGCCGCCGTAGAGCTTCGCTGTCACGTCCTTGCGCAGCGCCTTCACGGTCTCGCGCGCCAGCACGCGCGAGCCGATCGCCGCCTGCACGGGCACGTCGAAGAGCTGGCGCGGGATCGTCTCCTTGAGCCGTTCGACCATCGCCCGCCCCTCGGTGTAGGCCTTGTCGCGGTGGACGATCACCGAGAGCGCGTCGACCGGCTCGCCGGCGAGCAGGATGTCGAGCTTGACCAGGTCCGACTCGCGCTCGCCGATGGGCTCATAGTCGAGCGAGGCGTAGCCCGCCGTGCGCGACTTGAGCTGGTCGAAGAAGTCGAGCACGATCTCGGCGAGCGGCAGGTCGTAGCGGAGCTGCACGCGCTCGGGCGAGAGGTAGTGCATGTCGACGTGGGTCCCGCGGCGCTCCTGGCAGAGCTCCATGACCGCGCCGATCCGGTCCGACGGGCAGATCACCGTGGCGCGGATGTAGGGCTCGGAGATCGACGCGATCGAGGCCGGGTCGGGAAGCTCGACGGGCGAGCGCACCTCGACACGCTCGCCGCCGTTGAGCTCGACGGTGTAGCTCACGTTCGGCGTCGTGGCCAGCAGGTCCAGGTCGAACTCGCGCTCGAGCCGCTCGCGGACGATGTCCATGTGCAAAAGGCCGAGGAAGCCGCAGCGGAAGCCGAAGCCGAGCGCCTGCGAGGTCTCCGGCTCCCACGAGAGCGCCGCGTCGTTCAGCGAGAGCCGCTCGAGCGCCTCGCGCAGGTCCTCGTAGCGGTCGGTGTCGATCGGGAAGAGGCCGCAGAAGACCATCGGCTTGACCTCGCGATAGCCGGGCAGCGGCTCCGCGGCCGGGTTCTCGGCGGTGGTCAGCGTGTCGCCGACGCGCAGCTTGGTCACGTCCTTGACGCCGGTGATCACGTAGCCGACCTCGCCGGCCTTCATCTCCTCCCCCGCGCTCATCTGGGGGCGGAAGAAGCCGATCTCGTCGATCTCGGCCTGGGTGCCGGTCTGCATCGCGCGGATCGGGTCGCCCTTGCGGAAGGCGCCGTCGACGCATCGCACGTAGGCGACGACCCCGCGGTACTGGTCGAACTCCGAGTCGAAGATGAGCGCGCGCGGCGGCCCGTCCGGCCTGCCCGCGGGCGGCGGGATGCGGTCGACGATCGCCTCCAGCACCTCGCGGACGCCCTGGCCTGTCTTGGCCGAGATCATCAGGACGTCGTCGGGGTCGCCGCCGATCAGGTCCAGCACCTCGGCCGCGACACGGTCGGGGTCGGCCGACGGCAGATCGACCTTGTTGAGGACCGGGATCAGCTCGAGGCCCGCCTCGATCGCGGCGTACGTGTTCGCCACGGTCTGCGCCTCGACCCCCTGGGCGGCGTCGACCACGAGCAGCGCGCCCTCGCACGCGGCGAGGCTGCGCGAGACCTCGTACGAGAAGTCCACGTGGCCGGGCGTGTCGATCAGGTGCAGGTGGTAGGTGTTGCCGTCGTCGGCCGTGTAGTCGCAGCGCACCGCCTGCGCCTTGATCGTGATCCCGCGCTCGCGCTCGAGGTCCATCGAGTCGAGGAGCTGCGGCATGTGCGACCGCTCATCGACCGTGCCCGTGATCTCGAGGATCCGGTCGGCAAGCGTCGACTTGCCGTGGTCGATGTGCGCGATGATCGAGAAGTTGCGGATCCGGTCCATTGAGCGGCATCCGAGTATGGCGGGGACGCGCACCCAACCGCTCCGCGATCGAGTTTTCTCGTCCCTGAGACCAGCAACCTCGATCACGGGGCGGGGCGGCCGCGCGGCGATCGAGTTTTCTGGCCCCGGGGGCATGGAAAGTCGATCGCGCTAGCGGCGCAGGCGCAGCAGGCGCAGGACCTGGTGCGCCTCGGGCACGCGCAGGGCGATGATCAGGCCCGCGTAGACCAGCGCCCCGACCCCGAGCCCCGCGGCGAGGGAGACGATCTGGCCGCCGAGGCCGCGCCCGAGGGCCGACTCGAGGGCGTCCCAGGCGAAGAAGGAGACCACCGCGAGCCCCGCCGCGGCGACGAGCACGCGCGAGGTGCTCCACGCGAGCCGGCCGAGCTCGAGCCTGCCGAGGATCCGGCGCAGCACGATGACCTGCGCCACGACGCTCGCGATCGTCGCGATGCTCGTCGCCGCGACGATGCCGCCGACCCCGAAGGGCCCGTAGAGCGCGAGCGCGGCGAGCGCCGTGATCGCCAGGTTCCCGGCCGCGATCCAGGTCGGGATCCAGGCGCGCTGCAGGCTGAAGAAGGTCCGCGTGAGCAGCAGGAAGAGCCCGTTGAACGGCAACGAGAACGCGAACCAGAACAGGGCCTCGGCCACGAGCTCCGTGGAGGCGGCGTCGAACTGCCCGCGCTCGTAGATCAGGCGGACCATCGGCTCGGCGAGCACGAGCACGGCCGCGGCGGCGGGCACGAGCAGCAGCATGATCTGCCGCATCCCGTTCGCCATCGTCGCGCGCAGCCCATCGAAGTCCGCGCGCGCCGCGAACCTGGCCAGGGTCGGGAAGAGCACGGTCGCGATCGCCACCGAGAAGACACCCTGCGGGAGCATGTAGACGCGGAAGGCCTTGTCGATCGCCGCCGGCGCCTCGTCGGAGACCAGCGAGCCGAAGAGCGAGTTGATCAGCAGGTTGAAGTTGACGAGCCCGAGGCTGATCGTCACCGGCAGCATGAGCAGCAGGACGCGGCGGACCGTCGGATCGCCCAGCGCGCGCAGGTTGCGCAGGCGCAGTGGCGCCGTGAGCGCCCGGCCGATCCCGTACGGCGTGTTGCGCAGATCGACGACCGGCAGCGCCAGCTGGATGATCGTTCCCACGAGCACGCCGATCGCGTACGCGTAGATCTCGTCCTCCTCGGGGAAGGCCGGTGCCAGCCCGACGAGCGTCGCGATGATCGCGACGTTCCAGAAGAACGGCGAGATCGCGAACACCCCGAAGCGGTCGTAGCTGTTGAGGACGCCCACCACCATCCCGGTGAGGCCCAGAAGCACGACGATCGGGAACAGGATGCGCGAGAGCGCGACCGTGAGCTCGAAGACGTCGGCCTCGAAGCCGGGGACGACGAACCTCATGACGAGCGGCGCGAGCAGGATGAAGAGCGCGGTGATCGCCCCCAGGATGAGCGCGACCAGGAAGATCATCGACGAGGCGAGCCGGAACGCCTCGCGCCGCTCCCCGCGCTCGAGCAGCTCGGTGAAGACGGGCACGAACGCGGCCTGCAGCGCCGCGTCGGCGAACAGCGAGCGCACCAGGTTGGGGACCTGGAACGCGGCCGTGAACGCCGACATCTGCGCGCTCACGCCGAAGTAGGAGGCGGCCACGATCTCGCGCACGAGCCCGGCGATCCGCGACGCCCCGGTGGCGAGCGCGAACAGCGCCGTCGAGCGCGCGATGCGCCCGGCGCGGCGCTGCGGCGGCGCCTCCGCGGCCGCTTCCGCGGTCGTCGGAGCGCCCGTTTCCCGGTCGAACTCGGTCATTGCCCCGCTATCATCCGCCGTCGCCTCATGGCCAACATCGCCTCACAGAAAAAGCGAATCCTGCGCTCCGAGCGCGAGCGCCTCGAGAACCGCCGCCACACCAGCGCGGTGAAGACGTACTTCCGGCGCCTCGAGGAGGCGATCGCCACGGGCGACGCCGAGGCGATCCAGGCCGCGCACCGCAGGCTAGTCGCGAAGATCGACAAGGCCGTCCAGAAGGGCGCCCTGCACCGCAACACCGGCGCCCGCAAGAAGGCGCGCGCCGCGCGTCTGCTTCGCCGCGCCGCCGACGGCTAGCGCGCTCGGCTCCCCGCTGCCCTCCGCTCACGCCTGCGACGGACCGGTCGCACGGCCGATCGCGAGCGCCAGCGCGACGTCGTCGGGGTAGTCCGACCCCCCGCGGGTCCACCACTCCAGGTCCGCGATCGCGCACGTCGCGGCACGCAGCGAGCGCTGGTCGGTGTGGCGCACGCGCCGCAGCAGCATGCGCGCGGCGTACGGGTGCATCGGCAGGGACGACTCCAGCTCCTTGGCGGAGCGGCCCGCCTCCAGCCCGGCGAGGGCGAGCCGAGCATCGCGCAGCCGGCGCGCCGCCTGGTAGACGAGGGCCGTGACGCCCTCGCCCTGCTCGGTAAGGCGCGCGGCGGCCGCCGCCGCGGCGGCGCGGTCGCGGCTCACGAGCGCGTCCGAGAGATTCCAGGCAGCCTCCTCGGAGGTGTCGGCGACCATCGCCTCGAGGTCGGCGGCCGTCACCGTGCCGCCCGGCTGCGCCCAGGTCGCGAGCCGCTCGAGCTCGTTGGCCAGGCGCGTCGTCGACTCCCCCACGCGCGCGACGAGCATCTGGGCCGCCTCCGGCTCGAGCTCGAACCCGAGCTTCCGCGCGTCGGCGACCAGCCGGCCGGGCAGGTCGCGGGCCTTCGGGGCGGCGTAGGTGAGCACCTCGCCGCCGGCCTTCTTCACCGCCTCGGCGATGCCCTTGGGGGCGCGCCGGCGGTCCTCCTCGCGAGCGACGAGAACCACCGTGAGGTCCGGCGGCAGCTCGCCGAGCGCGGCGATCACCTGCTCGGCCGCGGCCGCGTTCCAGCGCTCGATGCCGTCAGCGATCAGGTAGCGGTGGGTCGCGGTCAGAGACAGCGCCGGGATCGCGCCAACGACGGCCTCGGCGTCGGGGCCGCCGTCCCCGCCGAAGGTCTCCAGCGCGCCGGGCCCGCCCTCGTTTTCGGCACGCTCCCGCAGACGGCGCAGCGCGGCGTCGATCTTCGCGCGATCATCGCCGGCGATCAGATACGCCGGAGCCAATGACTCCCGCGCCGCCACCGTTATCGATCCTCAGGGGTCATCGCGTGCAACTGCCTCCTGCCGGTCCTGGTCGGCGTTGACCCTACTCGACGGCCCAGCGGTCCTCGGCCACGCGCACGCGGACCGTGCCGTCCTCGTCGGTGCGGTGCACTTCGACGCCGCGCTCGGCGAGCTCGGCGAGCGTGCCCGGCGCCGGGTGCCCGTACGGGTTTCCGGCGCCGACCGAGATCAGCGCCGCCTGCGGCGCGGTGCGCTCGAGCAGCGCGCCTAGGCCAGCGTCAGCGCTCCCGTGGTGGGCGACCTTGAGCACGTCGACCGGGCCCGGGTCGACCGGCGCCACCTCGGCCTCGGCGTCCCCGGTGAGCAGCGCGCGGAAACCGCGGTAAGCGGCGAGCAGCACGAGCGAGTGGTCGTTTGGCTCGTCGCTGGGCGGCGCTCCCGGCGGCGGCCACAGCGCGCTCAGGTGCGCCCGGCCGACCCGGACCAGCGCGCCGGCGGCGATGCGCGCGGGCCGCGGGCACGCGAGCGCCCCGCATACGCGACGGAGCGTGCCCGGCGGCGCCGCCACGCGCTCGACCCGCACAGCTGCGAGCACGTCCGCGAGCGCCCCCGCGTGGTCGCGGTCGGGGTGCGTGATCAGGACGGCACCGAGCCTCCCCACGCCCTCCTCGCGGAGCCGCTCCGCGATGCCACCATCCGGCGGACCGGTGTCGATCAGCACCGGGTGCGCGCCCGCCGCGCGAACGAGGATCGCGTCCCCCTGGCCGACATCGAGCGCCGCGAGCTCGAACTCCGCGCGGCCGAGCGGCGCCTCGCGCGGCTTCGGGACGAGCGCAAGCGCGGCGGCGAAGGCCGCCACCAGCGCGCCGGCAACCAGCGGGACTCGGCGCGGGCCGAGGCCCCGGCGGCGCGTCGCGGCGGCGGCGGCCAGGGCGAGCGCCAGGCCCAGGACGAGCGCGTACGCGAGCACCAGGGCGGGACCCGGCTCCCCCACGTCGAGCTCCGCCCCCCGGCCGCCGAGAACCCGCGCGACCCAGGCGATGTAGCCCGCGCAGAGCCCGCCCAGCCACGACAGGGGCTCGACCGGGGCGCCGGGGATCTGGCCGAACGCGCCCGCGAGCATGCCCAGCCACATCGCCGGTGCGACCGCGGGCAGCACGAGCAGGTTGGCTGGCACAGCGGCGACCGCGACGACCCCGAAGTGAAGGGCGATCAGCGGCGCGGTCGCGGCGGTGGCTGCGAGCGTCAAGGCGGCGCCCTCGGCGAGCGCGCGGCGCAGCGGGCCGGCGCCCCGCACGACGCCGAGAGCGCGGGCCAGCGGGCGCGCGAGCAGGCCGATGCCCGCGACGGCGGCGAAGCTGAGCTGCCAGCCGATGTCGGCGCTCGCGCGCGGGTCGAGCCCGAGCGTCGCTGCCGCTGCGAGCCCGAGCGCGTGCCAGCGGGAGCTCGGGCGCCCGGCGGCGAGCGCGAGGACCCCCGCGGCGCCCATCACGCCGGCGCGCTGGATCGACGGCCCCGCGCCCGCGACCGGCACGTAGACCGCGATCAGGGCGAGCAGGATCACGAGCCGCGCCCGCAGCGGGATTCCGGCAAGGGCGAGGATGGGCGCGGCGAGCACGGTGAGCAAGGCGACGTTTTGGCCCGACACCGCGAGCAGATGCGCGAGGCCGGAGCGGCGGAAGTCGTCGCGCACCGCGTCCGCGATCAGGTCGTCCTGGCCGAGCACGAACCCGCGCAACAGCGCCGCCGCAGGCGCGCCCGTCCCTGACTCCAGGGCACGCTCCGCACGCTCGCGCACCGCGTCGAGCGCCCCCGGCAACCCGCCGCGCCGCCCGCCCGTCGGCTCGACGTCCCCGAGGATCAGCCGCACGGCGCCCTGCCGGGCGAGCCAGTCACGCTGCCAGGGCGGCGGCTCGCGCACCGTCCCCCGCGCCCGCACCCCCTCGCCCGGCGAGAGCTCGCGCGGCAGCGAGCGAGCGCGCACCGCGACCCCGCCGCCTGGCGTCGCGAGGACCAGGAGGTGCCCGTCGGTCAGGCGCCGCGGCGGCTGGGTCAGGTGCCCCTCCACCGCCACCCGCGCGCCCACCGGCGGGCGGAGCGCGTCGCGCTCGAGCGCGGCCAGCCGGGCGGCGGCGACATGCGCGGCGGTGAGCGCCGCGCAGGCCGCCAGGGTGAGCAGCCAGAGCGCCGCGAGCCACCGGCGCGGATCGCCGCGCGGGCGGCCGATGACCGCGAGCGCGAGCCCGGCGAGGCACGCCGCGAGGGGCGCCGGCGGCGCGCCCAGGTGCGGCGTGGCGGCGAGCCCGGCCACCACGCCCGCGAGCGCGCCGTGGCGCGCCGCCAGCGCCAGCGCGGGCGGCGTGCCCGGGCGGCCGGTCAGGGCTGCAGGCGCGCGCGCAGCGCCTCCATCGTCGCCGGCCCGATGCCGGGGATCTCGTCGAGCTGCTCGATCGAGGCGAGCCCGCCGTGGCGATCGCGGAACTCGATGATCTTCTGGGCGGTGACCTCGCCGATCCCCTCGATCTGGTCGAGCTGCTCGGCCGTGGCGGTACCGAGGCTGATCGGGCCGTCGGTGGAGCCCGTGATCGCGCCCTGCGCGCCCCCGGCGCCGGCGCGCGCGGGGACGACGACCTGCTGCCCGTCGGCAAGGCGCGCGGCGAGGTTGATCGCGTCGAGCGCGGCGCGCGCGGTGGCGCCGCCCGCGCGCTTGAGCGCGTCGGCCACCCGCGAGCCCGCGGCCAGGCGGTACACGCCCGGCTTGCGGACCTCGCCCGCCACGTGCACGACGGCGCCGCCGCCCTCACCGCGGATCTCGACGCCGGGCCCTCCCCGGGCCGGGGCGACCGCGGCGGAGTCGGCCGTGCTCGCGTCGCTCGCGCGGATCCAGCGCGCCCCGAGCAGGAGCGCGACGACCGCGACGGCTACGTAGGCGACGAGCTGCGTGCGGCTCGGATGCGGCACGCGCTCAGGCTCCCGCGCGGGCCTTCACCGATGGGTGCCGGCGTGCGCCAAGTGCGTGCCGAATCAATCACGGGCCGCGAAACGAACGGCGCCCGCTTGTCGCGGGCGCCGAACGAGCCTCCCTGGGCACAGGCACAGCCTCTCCTCCGGGCGCGAGCATATGTGACGATCCGCGCCAGCGCAACCCCTCCGAGCCTAGGCGCGGATCTCGAATCCGGAGAGCCCCTCGGGCTCCTCCTCGAAGACCTCGAGGCGCTCGACGTGGGCCCGCGGCGGCCCCGTGCGGGTGAACTCCACGGCCGCCTCGACCGCGTCGGGCTCGCCCTCGAACACGGCCTCAACGGTGCCGTCGGGCCGGTTGCGCACCCAGCCCGCCACGCCCCGCACCTGCGCCTCGCGGCGGGTCGAGTCGCGGAAGAACACGCCCTGCACGCGGCCGTGGGCGATGACGCGCCGCCGGATCACGCTCGCGCGCTACTCGTAGTCGTAGTCGTCGTCGTAGCCCGCTGCCTGGAGCGCCAGGCGGCGGCTGAAGAGCTCCTCGGCGGAAACCCCCGGCGACTGGACCGACACCAGCGCCAGCGTCTCGTCGCCGTCGTTGGCCACGGAGTGATCGGTGGCCGGGGGGATCAGCACGAGATCGCCCTCGCTGAGCTCGCGGGTGTCGCCGGTCGCCGACATCCTGCCTCTGCCGCGCGCGACGATGTAGGCGAGCTCCGCCTCCTCGTGGGAGCGCAGGCGCTCGGAAGCGCCGGGCGGGACCTCGACCCAGCTCACCGAGAGGTTGCGCGAGCCGAGCTCACCGGCATCCATCAGCACGTGCGCGCGCAGCCGGTGCACGTCGATGGCGGTCGCCTCGGAGAAGCGTCTGACCAGCACTGGGGGACTTGTAGCAGACCGCGGCCGCTACGTCACGTGGTTTTCGTCAACGGGCGACGAGATTCACGAGCCGCCCGGGCACCACGATCTCCTTGACGATCCGCTTGCCGTCGATGTGGCGCCGCACGCCCTCGTGCTCGCGCGCCAGGCGCAAGAGCTCCTCCTCGGGAGCGTCCGCCGGGACCTGGATCTCGCCGCGGCGCTTGCCGTTGACCTGTACGACGAGGGAGATCTCCTCGCGCTCCAGCAGCGCCGGGTCGGCCTTTGGCCACGGGACCTCCCAGAGGCGCTCGCCCTCGATCCGCTCGAAGACCTCGCAGGCGAGGTGCGGGGCGAACGGGTAGATCAGCGACGCGGCGGTCGCGGTCGCGAAGCGCACCGCGCTGGCGCCCGCGGGCGATGCGTACAGCGAGTCCTTCAGCCGGTAGGCCTCGTTGACGAGCTCCATGACGGCGGCGATCGCCGTGTGCAGGTGCAGGCTCTGCGAGATGTCGCGCGTGGCCTTGTCGATCGCCCAGTGCGCCTTGCGGACGAGCTCGAGCGCGTCGCCCTGCAGCGCGCTGGGATCGACGGGTGCGGTGTCGCGCTCGGCGACCTCCTGGCCGAGGCGCCACAGGCGGGTGAGGAAGCGGTGCACGCCCTCGACGCCCTCGTCCTTCCAGTCGCCGCCGCGCTCGGGTGGGCCGAGGAAGCACACGAAGGTGCGCGTCGTGTCGGCGCCGTACCGCTCGACGTACTCGCGCGGGCTCACCGTGTTGCCCTTCGACTTGGACATCTTGGCGCCGTCGCGCGTGATCATGCCCTGGGTGAAGAGGTTCGCGAACGGCTCGGGAACCCCCAGGAGGTCCATGTCCTGC
>DATCLC010000059.1:0-1565 GCA_036564135.1 Solirubrobacterales bacterium | reverse complement strand
CCGGGCTCGGTGTAGGTGTGGGTCGGGTCCTCCTCGCTGGAGGTGGGCGAGCCGTCGCCGAAGTCCCACTCGTAGGCGAGCTCGTCGCCGTCGGGGTCGGACGCCTGGACGTCGAAGGCGACCTCGAGCGGGGCCTCGCCCAGAACCGGGTCGGCCGCGAGCAAGCTGATCTCGGGTGGCTCGTTGGGCGGCGCTGGCCGCCCGTAGCGCACGGCGACGTAATCAACGACCATCGGGTGCCCGGGCTCCGTCGCCGCGTGCGGGGTTGGCATGCCCGCCGCCTCCGACGGGAAGCCGCCGCCGATCGCGACGTTGAGGATGAGGAAGAAGCCCTGGTGCGACGCCATCGCGTCCCAGGTCGCGGCGGGCAGGTCGGCCTCGCTGACCGAGTGGAACAGTTCCCCGTCCAGGTACCAGCGCAGCTCGCTCGGCTCGGACATCGCGTCCCACTCGAACGCGTAGGCGTGGAAGTTCCCTGGGCACGGATCGGGGGCGCACGCCTTCGTGGCGCCGATCCCGGCCGGTTCGTCGCACGGCCCCCCGCTCGCCGTGCCGCAGTGCAGCACGCCCCAGTTCAGGTTCACGCCGTTGACGCTCTCCATGATGTCGAACTCGCCCACGGCCGGCCAGCCGAAGTTCTCGCGATACGGCGCCCCCAGCCCCCAGAACGCCGGCCAGTAGCCGAGCGCGCCGAAGCCGGTCACGTCGGGCAGCGCGATGCGGCCCTCGATGCGCATCACCGCCCCCTCCGGCGCGCGGAAGTCGGCGCGGTTCGTCTCGATGCGCGCCGACGTCCACTCGCCCTCGGCGTCGCGCAGCGCAGTGATCCGCAGATGTCCTTCCCCGTCGAGGCTGACGTTCGCCGGGTCGTCGGTGTGGTAGGCGATCTCGCCGGTCCCCCAATTCGGGGGCCCGCCGGGATAGCCGTGCCCGATGCTGAAGCGCCAGTTCGCCGAGGGCGGCAGCGCGCCCTCGGGCCCGTCGAAATCGTCGAGGAACGTGGTCTCCCAGACGAGCTCAGGCTCCGCGGCCCGCGCCGTCTGAGTCGCGCCGAGCGCGAGGGCGGCCGCGGCGCTCAGCAGCCAGGCAAGCGTGGAAGGGGCCGTCCGCCACGACACGACGAACGACCCCTTCCCGGTTCAGCTATCGCTTGACGCGCAGCGTCGCCGTCGCGGTCTGCTTCTTGACGCCGCCGCCGCTCACCACGAACCTGATCTTGGTGCGCTTCCCGATCGCCGCGCGCTTGATCCGGAAGTTGAAGCGCACGGTGCGCTTGCCGCCGCTCTGGATGTTCTGCGTACGGCAGCCCTTGCCCTTCACCGCGAGGCGCTTCTTCTTGGCCTTGGCGCAGACCTTGACGCTCTGGGCCTTCGCGTCGCCCGTGTTGCGCAGGGTGACCTTGAAGCCGACCTGGCGCTTGCGCTTGGCGACGGTCTTGGACTTCGGCTTCACCGCGACCGCGAGCTGCGGCGCGCCCGCGGGCGCCTCGCCCACCTGGATCGTCACCGAGTCGGTGACCTCGTCGGTCCCGTCGGACACAGTCACCGTCGCCTCGTACTCGCCGG